>JAPKEQ010000050.1 GCA_028821995.1 Alphaproteobacteria bacterium | reverse complement strand
GGCATGCGCAGTGCGGCATTCCCTGACACAGCCTTTCTTGCTCCTCACGGCCCTGCCGTTACACCTATGGGTATGGGGCATGAGTGGTTTAGTGATAACAACTGGACCTTTGTAGATTACGACGGCATGGTTAATACACACGCTAAACTCGAGGCTTACATTCAAAAAAGCATTGTAGAAGAGCTTGGCATTCCTCATGATAAAATTGTTCTTTTTGGATTCTCTCAAGGCACAATGATGAGCCTCTTTTCAGCACCAAGGTTTGAACATAAAATTGCTGGGGTTCTTGGATTTAGTGGAAAAATGATGTGGCAAGACAAATTAAAAGAGCCGTTTCATAGGCCTCCAATTTCTCTTATTCATGGCATTCAAGACGACGTTGTCCCGCACCAAGAAAGCAGTAAATCTGAAAAAGCCCTCAAAGAGTTAGGCTTTGACGTTTCTCTCCTTAAAGAAGAAGGCGTCTCTCATCATATTGGTGAAAAAGGGTTAGAAGAAGCTATTCGCTTCATGAAAGAACGCTTTAAGAATTAAAGCTCGTGAGTATTCTCATAAACACCACCAAGGTTTTGTTCCCACATGCGCATAAGTACGCTCATTTGGTGAAACTGACCAGTGAGGCAAAGCGGTGCAACCATACTTGGTTTGATACCAATATCAAATAAATCCGTTGCTGCCGTAATCAAAAACGTCTCGTTTTTTCCGCCTGTTATATAAACTTCATCAACTTGATTTTCTTTAAGAAGCGCAAGAAGCTCAATAGGTAAATGGTAGCCATGACGGTTATATACATGCTCTGTTTGAACAGAAAGGGAATCTTCAATAGGCCCTTTCCATTTCACAAGACGGTCAAAAGGCACATCATTTTCTTCATGAGTAAATAGCGTGGCTACAAGCGGGTATTTACCTGCCAGGCTTTGAATTCCCTGCACAACCATTTGCGGCGTTTGGAACCGTTCTTGTACATCTAGGGCTAATACGACACGTCTCATTTACTTATATACCTTTAAAACTTGCTTGTACGCAGATAGTTCCGCGCTACACATATTCTTTAGTGTAAAGGTTTTTTCTACAAAAGCCTTGCCGTTTTCTCCAAGTTCTTTACACAAAGAGTCATTCTCTATGAGGCTCCGTAGTATTTTCGCCATACCTGATGTATCCCCTACAGCAAAATGGAACCCTGTCTCCCCATCTTTAATCGTTTCTAGCGCACCGCCGTGAGCTGTTGCAACAATCGGCTTTGCCATACTGCCCGCCTCAACAGGGACTCGGCCAAAGGCCTCAGGTTTATTTGATGGACAAACAATAATATCGCTAAGCGCATAGTAAGGTACAATATTTTCTACATTTCCCGTAAAAACAATACGCTCAGAAATACCATAAGCCTTTGCCATATCCTTAAGTTCAGATAAATACCCCTCTTGACGCTCTTCCGCCCCTCCCGCAAGAATAGCAAACCAATCTAAATCTTTCATATCCGCAAGCGCTTTTATAAAGTCAGCCTGTCCTTTCCAGCGCGTAAGACGGCCAGGAAGCATTAAAATAGGCACGCCTACATGGAAATCGTTTTCTGCACGCAGCCTTTTCACCACCCGCCTTATATCATCCGACTCCGTAAAACGAGACACATCAAACCCGCGATAAGCAAGAGACATATCTGGGTGTTTTGGAAAGTACGTTTTCACATGCGCCTCAATAAATTTAGAAATCGCTATCACATGCTTACCGCGCACCATGGCGCTGTTATAAAATTTTTTAAACATGTTCTGCATACCGTACGTGCCGTGATATGTCGTGAGATAAGGTATGCCTGTTCTGCAGGATACAAAATATGCCACCCACGCTGGAATACGAGACCTTGCATGAATCAAATCAACTGGATTTTCTTTCAGGTAAGCTGTGAGCGCAAGGTACGCCTTTAAAATTTCAAGGGGCGTTTTTCGCTTCATAGAAACATTTAAATGAAGAACGTCTTCATTCAGATCTCTTTTCATACTTCCACCCGCAGAGGCCACAAGACTCCCCCACCCTTCAGACGCGAGAAAATTCGCCATTTCCACGGTACCGCGCTCTACCCCGCCCTGATGAAGAGCTGGTGTAAGCTGTAAAATCGTTGGCTTTTTATCCATATATTGTATTTAACACAAGATAGGAGGTTTATAGAAATATATTTGGAAAAGCTTTCGAATAGAGATTTAGAATCTCACAAAACTAAAAATTCTCCAAGAAAACAATGCTATTGATTTTATTCACTTTTCCATTCAACATATACACCTAAGGAATACAAAAACAAAAATTTTGCCACCTTAGGAGAACCCCAATGATAAACCAGCATATAAACACAGCCGACTACCACAACGCCGCCTCCCGTCTTCGGGAGTTTTTTTTGGTCAAAGGCTTTTTAGAAGTCCACACCCAAAGCCGTAAAAGCATTCTTGCTGCCTGCGAAGATCCATCCACCATCGCAACCTACGAATATGAGGGCGAAACATGGCCTCTGCCGCAAACAGGCCAAATGTGGCTTGAGTATGAGCTTCTCGAAAATCCTGAGTACAAAGGCGTGTTTTGCCAAACAACCAGCTACAGACAAGAACCAAGCCCTGTGCCAGGCCGTCACGAAACCATCTTCCCCATGTTTGAATTTGAATCTCATGGCGGACTTAAAGAGCTAGAAACCCTTGAGCGCGAACTGCTTGAGTTCCTTGGGTTTGGGGCTGCCACAAGCATTCCATCTGGCGCTTATACAGACATGGCAAAAACCTATAAAACAATCGACATCTGCGGTGAAACAGAAACAAAAATTGGTGAGGACTTTGGACATGCTTTCCTGCTAACCCGCTTCCCGCGCTACACCAGCCCGTTTTGGAATATGAAGTTCAACGAAACAGGCACCATTGCTAACAAGATTGACGTTCTGCTCTACGGTATGGAAACCATCGGCTCGGCAGAGCGCAGCTGCGACCCTGCTCAAATGCAAGAAATTTTCCACACCATTTCGGACGGAGAGTACGCAAACCTTCTGTTTAAAACATTTGGAAAAGAACGGGTGGAAAGGGAGCTTGAAGAATTTCTCTCTCATGACTTTTTCCCAAGGTACGGCGGCGGCATTGGTATGACACGCATGATCCGCGCCCTCAAGATGCTCGAAGCAGAACAGGTGGAGCTGAAAGTGGCTTAAAGATAGAGAGGTCTGATAAGGCTCGCTCTCCTCAAAGCAAGCTTTGCGGTTTGTGGTAGATTTTTTCTTTATCGAAATCGTGGAAGCGTGAATGTATTTAAATATACATGCGTACCGCGAAAGTTGAGAAAAAGAAAAAAGGCGCGCAAATGCGAAGAGGGAGCAGCCTTATCGCTTCATCAAAATATTCAGCGTCTTGCCAAACCATTCTTTCTGGTCCGCGCGGGGCACAATGGTATCGACCATGCCGTTTTCAAGCAGATACTCTGCGGTTTGGAAGCCTTCTGGGAGTGTTTCACCAATGGTTTGCTCAATCACGCGCGGGCCAGCAAAGCCAATCAATGCTCCGGGTTCTGCAGCTATAATATCGCCAAGCATGGCAAAGGATGCACTTACGCCGCCCGTTGTCGGGTCGGTCAGCATCACAATATAAGGCAGGCCTTTTTCTTTCACTTCTTGAATGGCTGCCGTTGAACGCGCCATTTGCATAAGTGACAAAATCCCTTCCTGCATACGCGCACCGCCAGAAGCTGGCACAACAATAAGGGCTGATTTTTCTTTGACGGCTTTTTCAGCAGCTTTAACAAGGGCACTTCCCACATGGGTTCCCATTGAACCTGCCATAAAGGCGAAATCAAACACACACACAACAGCGGGCGCACCGCCAATGGTGCCTTTAACCACGCGATAAGCATCACGGCCACGCTTCCCATAACCTGCATCTTTCAAGCGGTCGCTGTAGCGTTTACGGTCTTTAAAGCCAAGGGGGTCGGTATGCGTTAACTTGAGTGGGACATCTTTAAAACCTTCATCCATCATAAAGTTGAGACGCGTCTCAACGCCAACACGCAAATGGTGGCCGCATTTCATGCAGACACGGTTATTTTTCTTCAGGTCTCTTTCATACAGCATTTCTGCGCATGATGGACACTTAGAAAACACGTTCGGCTTTACATCCCGCTTAGATCGGGTTGCAACTTTGGGACGGACAATTTCTTTTAACCAACTCATAATCTGCGCACCCTAGCAATTTTTTTACACTTTGTCACTGATGATTGCACACAAAACCTTGCGAGAAAGGTCTCTGATGCGTTATAAATACGGGTATATGAACTGTATTTAATCAACAGCAGAGGAAAGACAATGTCTCTTTTGAACGTTCCAGCAGGTAAAGATACGCCGAATGATATTTACGTGATTGTGGAAAACCCACGTCATACAGCCCACATTAAATATGAAATTGATAAAGACACTGGCGCGGTTTTCGTAGACCGCTTTGCGCCAATGCCTATGGTTTTCCCAGCTCACTACGGTTACATCAACCAAACTCTTGGCGGTGACGGTGACCCTGTTGACGCTTTTGTTTATACAGATATTCCTGTTGTGCCAGGCGCAGTTGTGCGCTGCCGCGCGATTGGCATGCTGATTACTGAAGATGAGTCTGGCATGGACGAAAAGCTGATTTGTGTACCTCACACAAAACTAGACCGCCGCTTTGAAAACGTGAACAGCGTAGATGACCTTCCTGCTCTCTTTAAAGAGCAGCTTGAAGAGTTTTACAAAGGCTACAAAAACCTTGAATCTGGCAAGTGGGTTAAACTTGGCGGATGGGCAGATGCCGACGCTGCTAAAGCCGTTATTGTTGAGGGTGTAAAACGCCTCAACAGCAAAGCTGCTTAAGCTAAAAACCTAAAAAGAGCCTCTTCCTTATGGAGGAGGTTCTTTTTTGTTGCTTTATCTTGCTTAAACCTAAGAATTTGCGTAAAAATAGAGCACATTTTAACAAACCTATTAAACAGGAAGCAAAAAACAGATGCCTATCATCACTCTTCCAGACGGAAGTAAAAGAGAATTCGATGGTCCTATTACTGGCTTTGACCTTGCAGCAAGCATTGGTCCTGGCCTCGCAAAAGCCGCTGTTGCCATGACGGTAAACGGCGAAGAACGTGACCTTTCTCGAACGATAGCAACTGACTGCACTGTTTCCCTCTTCACCCTCAAAAATGCTGAAGGTATGGACGCTATGCGCCATACGACAACCGCGCAAGTGCTGGCTCGTGCCATAAAAATGATGTACCCAACAGCCAAACTTGCTATTGGCCCGACTATTGAGCACGGTTTTTATTATGATATTGAATTTGAAGAAGCCATCTCGAGCGATGACCTTCCAAAAATTGAAAAGAAGATGCGCGAAATTATTGCGCAGGACAATCCTGTGCAACGCGAACTTTGGAACGCCGGTGAAGTAAAATCCTATTTTGAAGAACGCGGCGAAACTTACAAAGCTGACATTGTGCAAATAGCCATTGAAAAAGGCGATCTTATTGATGGGAAAGACCTGTCTGTTTACCGCCAAAAGCTAGAGGGCGGTGAAGATTTTGTTGACTTGTGCCGTGGCCCTCACGTTCCATCAACAGGTAAAATTTCTAAAGCCTTTACGCTAACAAACCTTGCTGGCGCTTACTGGCGCGGTGATAGCGACAACGCGATGCTGACACGTATTTATGGCCTGAGTTTTGCCACAGAGAAAGAACTCAAAGCGCACCAGCACATGCTGGAAGAAGCTGCTAAGCGTGATCACCGTAAAATTGGCCCCGCACTAGATTGGTTCCACCTGCAAGAGGAAGCGCCAGGTCAAGTTTTCTGGCATGCCAAAGGCTGGACAGTCTTCCTAGAGCTCCAAAAGTACATTCGTGAAAAGCTTGCGCGCCACAACTACCAAGAAGTGAACACGCCACAGCTGATTAAAAACGACCTGTACAAGGCTAGTGGCCACTGGGACAAGTTTGGTGAAGAAAACATGTTTGTTGTCCGTGAGGACGATGGCCGTACATTTGCCATGAAGCCAATGAACTGCCCTTGCCACGTACAAATTTTTAACCAAGGCATTAAAAGTTACCGTGACCTGCCGCTCCGCATGAGTGAGTTTGGTACATGTATGCGCAACGAAGCCACAGGCGCACTCCACGGCATCATGCGCGTGACATCGATGACACAAGACGATGCCCATGTATTTTGCACAGAAGAACAAATTGAAAGTGAAGTGGTTAAGCTTTGCGAGCTGATTAAAGAGATTTATTCTGAGATGGGCTTTACAGACATGTTTGTGAAATTCTCTGATCGCCCAGAAATGCGCGCAGGCTCAGATGATGTTTGGGACACCGCCGAAGCTGCTCTTAGAAACGCTTGTGATGCCGCAGACCTTGAATGGGTTCTCAACCCGGGTGAAGGTGCATTTTACGGACCAAAGCTTGAGTTTGTTCTTAAAGACTGCCTCGGTCGTGACTGGCAATGCGGTACGGTTCAGATGGACTTTATCTTGCCGAAAAATCTTGGCGCAGAGTATGTCAGTGAAAACAACGAGCGTAAGTACCCTGTGATGATTCACCGCGCGCTACTTGGCTCGCTTGAACGCTTTATTGGTATCCTTATGGAAAACTACGCAGGCCACATGCCGCTATGGCTATCGCCAACGCAAATTTGCGTGATGGGCATTAGCGAGAAACATAACGACGCCGCAATAGAGCTTGAAAAGCGCCTGCGTGCTGAAGGTTTCCGTGTGGAAAGCGACTTGAGAAACGAGAAAGTGTCATACAAAGTACGCGAACATTCGCACCAAAAGACGCCCGTTATCCTTGTTCTTGGGGATCGTGAGATCGAAAACGATAGCGTAACGGTTCGCCGCCTAGGTAGCCAAAAACAAACAACATTTACAACTGATGATTTGATTAAGTCACTGAAGGAAGAGATTGCAAACAAGCAACGCCCTGAAGTCTCTAAAGAAAAATCGGCAGCTTAAAGTTTAGCTATAAATGCGCCTGACCATTTACAAGCCAGGCGCATTTGTGGTCAAATCTATAAAGAGAAACAAAAAACGATACAGGAGACGATACCATTAATACATTCCGAGGACGCCAGAGTCCTAAAAAAGATGAGCTATACCGCATCAACAACGCAATCCTTGCAAGCAAAGTTCGCGTTATTACTGAAGAAGGCGAACAGCTAGGGGTTATGCCTCTTGATAAAGCCATTGAACGCGCAGAAATGTCAGGCCTTGACCTGATTGAAGTTTCACCAAACGCAGAACCGCCCGTTTGTAAAATTCAGGATTACGGCAAGCTTAAATATCAAACACAGAAAAAAGCTTCCGAAACACGGAAAAAACAGCACATTGTTACTGTAAAAGAAATTTCTATCCGCCCAGGAACAGAAGAGCACGATTATCAGATTAAAATGAAGAAAGCGCGTCAGTTCATTGAAAAGGGTGACAAGGTTAAATTTAACCTTCGTTTTAGAGGACGTGAAATTACGCACAAAGATCTTGGCGCACAAATGCTTGACCGCATTGAAACAGATTTCAAAGAAATCGCTAAAGTGGACCAAAAGCCTAAAATGGAAGGGCGTCAAATGATTATGGTTATGTCCCCTCTTACAGCAAAAGGCTAAGAAATCAATATGTCAATTCCTCCCTCACCAAACTTTACAAAAGGTACATCTACAGGCTCCGGTGAGGGAGGGGTTGTTTCTATTGAAGGCACAGAACTTATTTCGCGCGCGCCCACTCAAAAAACAAACATTACACGCCTTATTGATGATATTGAGGTTCAACGCCTTAAACATTTAAAGCAGCATAACCTACGCATTGCCTTTGGTCTTGTTATTGGGCTTATTCTTGGTGTGTACCTTTCACTGTTCTCAGGCTTTCATGAAACCGCTCTTATGCAAACGCTTATTGGTGGTTTTGTAATTATCGGTATCTTTGCTTACATGCCTGTACAAAGCTACCGCAAAGCTTTTAAGGCTGAGTTTATGCCGAAGCTTGTGGCGCTTCTTGGAGATTTTTCTTATGTGCCCAAGCGCCCACTTAATGAAAAAGCGCTAAAACGTAGCGGACTTATCCCTGCAAGATATGCCATTCACATGGAAGATTTCATCGGTGGTACAATTGGAAGCAGTAAAGTTGAATTTGCAGAAACTGTGATTAGTAACCCTGCACGCGCCAAACCTAAACACGTTAAAGATAAGCGCGTTAAGGGCCTTCCTGTGGCACGCGGCATGTCCATGCTTATTATTAGACCTGTACGCTTTACTGGTCATACAATCATGACATCAAAGCGCGGCACTAAACTTGAAAAAGAAGCCCAGATTAATAAAACACTTTCTGGTGTAAGAGTGGAAGCAAGAGAAGCTCTCTCATGGCTTGATATTTATGCGACAGAGCAAACAGAAGCACAAAAGCTTGCACACTCTGAAACATTGAATTTCATCCAAAAAATTAGTCTAAACTTGTTTAATGCACCTATCGAAGTTAGCTTCTTTGAAAACTATGTCGCTTTCCTTATGCCATATAGTAACAATTTGTTTGAACCGCGTTCTATTACAAAGCCGGCCTTTTCAAATGAAGATATTCCTATTCTTGAAAAACACCTCACCCTAACACGCTTGTTTGTAGAGCATCTAGACGCAATTTCATAGCACATGGCTCTTAGCATTCAACCGCTTAAGTCCCTTCCAGAACACATTCCACTTGTTGCCATGTGGTGTAGCACCACATGGGGACACCTTTCTGGCCTGAGTGCTGCTGATTATGAATCATGGCTTCATAAGCGTCTCAGCCCTGATGAATTTGGTGACTTTTGGGTTGCTCTCTGGGATGGAAAGCCGGTCGGGTGTGTTCAACTTACGACATGGCACATTACAGAAAAGAAAAACCCTATCCCAGCGCTCGCAAACCTCTACGTAGAACCTCAAAATAGAAAACAGCACATTGGGCGCCACCTTTGTAATCATGTTGAAATCTCCGCAAAGGCAGAATATCTTGACGTGCTGTACCTTATTGCAGATGACGGCATTGAAGACTACTACCAAAATTTAGGCTGGGAAAAAAATGGCGTAGATGGTGATAAGAGCATTTTCATAAAGCACCTCGCTTAAAAGGCTGTTTTACTTTTACCCCCGAATCAGGTAAAAATGCTTATATGGGCCTATAGATGGCTGAAACAAAATGTTACAAATAAGGTTTATTCCATGGCAGGACACGCACAAGATCACGATTTTTTTATTCCAGGTAACAACATTTGGCCTCCTCTTTCATGCCTTGGTATTGGTGTACTTGCTTTTGGCCTTCTTGCTCTACTTCAGCCGACCCTCCCTCTTATTTACATGACGCTTATAGTTTTGCTTATTGGCGGCGTATCTATTGCCTCATTTTTTGGTGGAAGCCTCTTTATGCTGAGCACAGCCACAGCTGCTCTTTTTTATTTCGCAGGCTCATTTTTAACTGGGAATGATTTTGCAGGTGAACTTTCTCAGCCTTTCCAGTATATCGGCATAAGTGTTCTTGTCCTTGGTGGACTTGCTTGGTTTAAAAGCGCTCTCAAATCAGACAATGTAAAAGTTGCCTTACTTGGCGCGCTTATAACAGCGCTTGCTTTTGCCGCTGTTTATACCTCTGGCACAGACCTTCATGGCATTAAAACACCGACCGCTATCGCTAAAGCTCTTATGTCCTTTGGCGGAGCGCTTACATTTGTTGCACTTATGAGATGGTTTGCAAAACTAATCATGGAAAGCCGTACACGCGGCTTTAAGAACGTTCCTCTTGTTCTTGACCTTTCAAATCGCTACGGCATCATTTTCTTCATTGTCTCTGAAATTATGTTTTTTGCAGCCTTTTTTGCAGCTTTCTTTTTCCTCAGAAGTTACAACCCAGTTTGGCCTCCAGCAAACATCGAAACGCTTCACATTGCCCTGCCAACAATTAACACACTTATCCTTCTTACTTCGGGTGTGACCGTTACATGGGCGCATCACGCGCTTCTTCATAAAGATTATGAAAATGCAAAGT
Source organism: Alphaproteobacteria bacterium (assembly GCA_028821995.1). Taxonomy (GTDB): domain Bacteria; phylum Pseudomonadota; class Alphaproteobacteria; order UBA2136; family JAPKEQ01; genus JAPKEQ01. The sequence goes on along the minus strand of JAPKEQ010000050.1, from coordinate 1,932 downwards.
TTGCACTTCTACTTACTGTAAACCTTGGTGTCATTTTCCTCTTTTGCCAAATGTATGAATACAGCCACGCTGCCTTTACAATGAGTAGCGGTGTTTATGGCTCACTGTTTTACATGCTTACTGGCTTCCACGGGTTCCATGTTCTTCTTGGTACAGGCATGCTTTTTGCGGTGCTTCTACGTATGTACCGCGGAGACTTCACAGACAAACACCACTTTTACTTTGAAGCCTCGGCTTGGTACTGGCACTTTGTAGATGTTGTGTGGATTGGGCTATTTATGTTTGTTTACCTTCTATAGGAAAGCACCATAAGCAATTAAATAATAATAGTGTTTAGGTAGAAATATGCTTTCAGCAGCAGCAAAACTAAGACTCATGCTTTCAGCGATTTTGTTTGCTGTGATGATGTTTATTCATTTCTTCTTTGCACAATGGTGGATTTGGTTCTTTGTTTTACCGCTTATTTCAATGAACCTCACTTTCATGCCCGTTTGGTTCCATACGATGCTGACCCTCGGCTATATGTTTGTAACCCTATTCTTAACTTTGCTTTGCATTACATACTATTTTGCAGGTGAATATCTTGCAGAAAAAATTACCGCCCTTGGTGAGCCTGAACAAGCATGGATAACTCTTGTTTTAATTACATCCATTATGATCACAAGCAACCTCACTCACTTTTTAAAAACAATCACTAGATAAGAGTCATCTTTGGAATATATTAGTACACGCGGGTTTGGTCCCGTTTCATTTGAGAGAACAATACTAGACGGTCTTGCACCTGATGGCGGCCTTTATGTACCAACAAGCTACCCCAAGTTTCCATTCGATAAGATGGAAGAACTTACATACCTTTCATATGAAGACGTCGCAGAGGTTGTTATGTCTCCTTTTATTGGAGATAGCATCCCGCGCGAAACATTCCGCACCATGCTTAAAATGGCCTATGCAAACTTTGCAGATGAGGATGTCGCTCCTCTTAATCAGCTTGGCGATGATACATGGCTCCTTGAGCTTTACCACGGACCGACTCTTGCGTTCAAAGATATAGCCCTTCAGCTTCTTGGACAAATGATTGACTTTACGCTTGAGAAGAACAAACTTAAAGCAACAGTTATTGGCGCCACTTCTGGGGATACAGGCCCCGCAGCCATTGAAGGCCTTAGGCATGTAGAAAATGCCAAAACGTTTATGCTATTCCCCAAAAACAGAACCAGCGCCATTCAGCAACGTCAAATGACCACTTGCAGCGCAAAGAATGTATTTCCTATTGCGATTGATGGCACCTTTGATGATTGCCAGGACATTGTTAAAACTCTTTTCAATGAAGAAAAGTTTAAAGAAAAAGTAAACGCTACAGCTATCAATTCTATCAGCTGGGCACGTGTGCTTCCGCAAGTCGTATATTACTTCTTTGCATGGTCAAGGCTCCGCACGTTTATTGGGGATAAACGCCTCAGTTTTAGCGTGCCAACAGGTAACTTTGGCGACATTTACGCAGGGTACGTAGCAATGCAATGCGGCCTCCCTATTGAAAGACTTGTCATTGCCAATAACAGCAACGATATCCTGACACGATTCATTCAAGATGGTGACTACAGCATGAAAGGCGTACAGCCTACATCGAGTCCAAGCATGGATATTCTTGTCGCTTCTAATTTTGAACGCTTTCTATTTGACCTTTACGGGAAAATGCCAGAGCGCACCAAATCAGCCATGAAAGATTTTAGAAAATCAGGATCTCTTGAAGATATAAGCGCTCTTGAGCTTGAAGATGCCCGTAGTATTTTTGAAGCTTATAAAGCTTCTGAAATTGATGTGCTTAAACAAATGTCATCTTCTGATATTTTAAGGCAAATCACGATTGATCCGCATACAGCCGTTGGCATGTGCGCGGCCGAAGCGAAAACCCACCTCAGGCCAATGGTGGTT
>JAPKEQ010000129.1 GCA_028821995.1 Alphaproteobacteria bacterium | reverse complement strand
ATACGTTGGCGTACACGTTAAAACGCTTTCTCGTAGAAGTTTAAATATAACGGCCTTATTCACCTTTGTAGTTAGCGCAGCCATTATAATTACCGCCTTTGGAGTACGTAAAGACTTTTACGAATTTATTCATACGTCCTCTGCCCTTTTTAAAAACGGCCTCTTTTTATCTATCTTTATGTGGGGACTGCTTCTTATCCATAAACTATCGAGGCCCTCTGGGACGGTAACTTTTGTGCACATGACACCTTTTATACTTATTCCACTAGGACTTTTTATAGCTGGATACATAGAACCTGCTAAATTTTCAATAGCTGCTTTTGAAGGCCAGATACTAGGTATGACTGGCATGGGCTTTCATTGCCTCACAACATTAACCCTTGCAAGCCTTGCAGCCATGGCTATTTTATGGAGAGCTTGGCTTAAAAAGACAGCAAGCACTCAGCCTATGCTTCTGGGTGCAATTTCTGGCCTAACCTCAAGTAGTTTGATTGCATTTGTATATGCTTTCTACTGCAGCAGTGATTATGCACTGTATGTTTCTGTCTATTATGGCATACCCATCATGCTGATGACTGGTCTTGGTGCTATTCTTGGACGTAAAAAACTGGCTTGGTAAAAGTTTAATCTATTTCAACTTGAGACTCTTTAGGTAAAGTAAAAGAGAACAGGCTCCCCTCTCCAGGCTCAGATAAAACTTGCATATGACCACCATGACGCTCAACGATGCGCCTTGCAACAGGTAGCCCCATACCAAGCCCTTTAAAGTCATCCTCCTTTACACCGCGGCGTAACGGCTGAAAGATAGTTTCAAGGGAATTTTCGTTAATCCCCATGCCATTATCCTTCACGGAAAACTCCCAAAAGCCTCCTAGGTCCTTGCAGGAGATATGGACAATGGGATTATTACCTTCTTTTTGATACATGAGAGCATTAAGAAGCAACACATAAAATACTGTTTGAAGTTGAGACCTTACCCCCTGAACTGGCGGAAGTTTGTCCAAAGTAATTTTTGCGCCATCAGAGAAAACAAGATCTTCGAACAATGCGATATTCAGTTGCACCAGCTGATCTGAGGAAACCTCCTCTGGCTCTTCTTTTGAGCTATATACACGAGAAAAAAGAAGAAGACCTTCCAACATATCTTTCCCTTTTGTGCAAGCTTCAAGCACTGTATTCAAATGTCTTTGAGATGATTCACTTAAATTTTCAGCATCTTTATCAAGTACCAGTTGGGTAAACCCATAAGCATGCCTCAAAGGTGCGCTAAAATCATGAGAAATAATGTAAGCATATTCGCTATATTCTTTCTTTAGATTTTCAAGTTCTGTTTCAAGCTTTTTGATTTTTTCTTCTGGCGTCATTTGTAGCTAATACCTTTTTATTTGCGTTCAAAGCTTTGAATAATATCCACCCAGATGCCATCCAAATGTTTCAAGGCTTTGAAAAATTGAGATAAATCAATAGGTTTAACAATATAGCAATTTGATGGAAGGTCAAATTTTTCAAGAACATCTCTATCCATTTGGGAGCTTGTCAGAACAATAACAGGCAAATCTTTAAAGGCTTCGTCGCTCTTCATAAGAGCAAGAACTTCTCTTCCATCTGTCTTTGGAAGATTAAGATCTAGCAGAACAACATCAGGCGTGACAGCATCAACAAAATCGCCACGCTTATAAAAAAAATCTAAGGCCTCGTCGCCATCCCTTGCCACATGAAGCTTGTTTCGAAATTTACTGCCCTCAAAAGCCTCCTGTGTGAGCTCAACATCACCAGGGTTATCTTCTACAAGCAAGATATCAACGACTCTCTCTTCTTTAAGCATCTTTGCTCTCTCCTCCTGTTGATTTTAGCAATGTAAAGAAGAAGGCCGATCCCTCTCCTTTTTGGGATTCAACCCAAATTTTTCCGCCATGCCGTTCAACAATTTTCTTACAAATTGCAAGTCCTATTCCTGTACCTGAAAATTCATCCTTACGATGAAGCCTTTGAAAAACATCAAAAATCTTACCAAGGTGACGCTCTTCCATGCCAATCCCGTTATCTTGCACAGAAATTTGCCAGCAATCTCCTAAATCAATGCTGCTAATATTGACACATGGGCTCATGCCAGGATTTTGATATTTAAGCCCATTACTAATAAGATTTTGCAGAAGTTGATAAATTTGGGTTCTATTCCCCATAACGGAAGGCAATTCATCATGAATAATTTCCCCGCCGCCCTTAAGGCTGACTTGCATCGTTTCTTTTATGAGACCTACAAGCTTATTTAAATCAACATTTTCATACCTTTTGGTATCTCTATCAAGGCTTGAATAGGATAGGATATCTCGTATAAGTTCTTGGGCACGTTCAGCCCCACCCATAACATAATTCATGTAACGCTGGCCTTTTTCATCACCTTTAATAGCCTCACTAAAGTGATTTTCAAGTTTCTCAGTAAAGCTGCGAACCATACGGAGAGGCTCTTGAAGGTCATGAGAGCAAACATAAGCAAATCGCTCCAGC
>JAPKEQ010000128.1 GCA_028821995.1 Alphaproteobacteria bacterium | reverse complement strand
CATAAATGGATTTGGACGTATTGGACGCAACGTATTACGCGCGCTCTATGAAAGCGGGCATGAAGATATTAAGGTTGTTGCCATTAATGATTTATCTCCAACAGATGATATGGCTCACCTGCTTCAGTTTGATAGTGTGCATGGTCGCTTTATGCATGATGTAAATGTAGATGGTGATGCTATTAATATTGATGGAGATCGTATTCTTTGCACAAGCATTAGAGACCCTAAAGACTTGCCTTGGAAAGATTTGAAGGTTGATATTGCATTTGAGTGTACAGGCCTGTTTACAAGCCATGAAAAAGCAAGTGCCCATATTGAAGCTGGTGCTAAAAAAGTACTAATTAGTGCACCTGCTGGCGATGCTGATGTGATGGTTGTCTATGGTGTTAACCATGATATGATCAGCGCTGATCATAAAATTATTTCTAACGCATCTTGCACAACAAACTGCCTTGCGCCAATGGCAAAGGTACTGCACCAAACTGTTGGTATCGAGAGCGGTCTTATGACAACAGTGCACGCCTATACAAACGACCAAAACATCCTTGATGTTGGCCACAAAGATATGCGCCGCGCACGTGCAGCAGCACTCAATATGATTCCGACAAGTACGGGCGCAGCTAAAGCTGTTGGCGCTGTTCTGCCAGAGCTTCAAGGCAAGCTTGATGGGTTTTCTATTCGCGTCCCAACGCCCAATGTATCTGTTGTAGACTTAACGTTTGTGCCAAGTAACCCAACGTCAATTGAAGAAATTAACGAAGCGATGTCGGCCGCTGCAAATAGCGCCCTTGAAGGGGTGCTTGCAGTCAATGAAAAACCTCTGGTTTCAACGGATTTTAACCATAGCAGTGCATCGAGCACTTTTGATGCAACGCAGACACGCGTGCTTGAAGGCGGCATGCTTGTTAAGGTTCTCAGCTGGTACGATAACGAGTGGGGCTTTAGTAACCGTATGCTTGATGTATGTGCTTACATGGCTGAAAACAAGTTGATTTAATAAACCTATAAGGAAGGGTATCTTCCCATGAACTTTCACACCTTGAAGGATCTGGATGTTAAAGATAAAACCGTTTTTGTGCGCGTGGACTTTAACGTACCAATGAAGGACGGAAAAATTACGGATGATACCCGCCTTAGAGCGCATATACCTACGTTAAAAGCATTGAGCGCTGCTGGTGCTAAAGTTGTTATAGGATGCCATCTTGGTCGTCCTGATGGTGCAGATAAAAGGTTAAGCCTAAAGCCTGTTGCAGCCGCCTTGTCTGGCTTGCTTGATATGCCTGTAAAATTTGTTGATGATATAACAGGTAATGTTGTGGATAGTGCTAAAGCCTCTCTAGCTTCTGGCGAGCTTTTACTGCTTGAAAACTTGCGTTTTAAAAAGGCTGAAAAAGCTGGCGAGCAAACATTTTCTAAAGAGCTAGCAAAGGGCATTGATGTTTACATTAATGATGCTTTTGCTAACAGTCACCGTACTCATGCTTCAATGGCAGGCATGGTTCCTCATGTAAAGCGGAACGGTATTGGCCTGCTTATGCAAAAAGAGCTTGAGACACTTGGGGATATGCTAGGTACACCAAAGAAGCCTTTTACTGTAATTATTGGCGGTAGCAAAATTTCTACCAAAATTGGAGTGCTTCAAGCGCTGATTAAAAAGGCTGATACCCTTGCTATTGGCGGCGCTATGGCAAACACCTTTTTTGCTGCAAAAGGCATGCAGGTTGGTAATTCTCTTTATGAGGAAGACTACCTAGATCAAGCAAGGGATATTCTTGCTGAAGCTGGCATTTTAGGATGCAGATTTCTGCTACCAACAGACGTAACTGTTGCCACAAAAATTGAAGAATGTACGCCATCTCACAATGTCAATTCTGGCGATGTGCAGCCCCATGAAATGATTTTAGATATTGGACCCAAAACAGCAATTAACTGGGCAAAGGTTATAGATATGTCTGGCTCTGTTCTTTGGAATGGCCCTGTAGGTGCTTTTGAAACTTACCCGTTTGATGAAGGTAGCAAAGCCCTTGCTGAAAGCATTGCCCATAGCGCTGCCTTTAGCGTTGTTGGCGGCGGCGATACGCTGGCATGTATAGCTCTTACAGGACGTGAAAAGAAAATTGGTTATCTTTCTACTGGCGGCGGTGCGCTGCTTGAGTTCATTGAAAATGACTGCACGCTCCCTGCCCTTAGCGCTCTTACAAGTAAGACACTTAAGCTGAAGATTGGTGCTTAGACTTTAGTTGATATGTTACAAAAAAGGCCTCATTTTGAGGCCTTTTTTTAAATATCTTTTTGAAAGGTTATTTAAGTGTTACGTTCAGCTTATCTGCACCAGATGACATCAGGATAATACGGCTTTTCGCCATATCATTTACGTTTATGCCTGCTGCTTTCAGCTCGCTCTCTGCGCTTAGGAAACGTTGATTCGCAAGATCTGTCATCGATTCCGCACCAGTTGGTGAGACAAAAGCGATCATTTGAAGGCGTCGACTCTCGCTGCCACTTTTAACAAGCGGCATCAGCTTCTGGCCAA
>JAPKEQ010000049.1 GCA_028821995.1 Alphaproteobacteria bacterium | reverse complement strand
ATCTTGATAAATTCTTCGAATTTTCACCTTCTATTTAGCGGTATAATTATTTTTGAGCAACCTGAGCGTCTTGCGCTGGTTCAATCATAATTGAAACCTGATCAGGTTTAATTGTTTGACCAGAGCGCACCATACCCACTTTATCGGTCACAATCTTTTCGCCTGCTTTTAGGCCAGATTGAATAACGATAAAGCCATTTTGTGGACGGCCAACAGTTACTTCACGGTAGTTTGCAACATTGTTCTCATCAACAACGTACACCAACATACGGTCTTGGTCTGTTGCGATAGCAGCTTGCGGAACCACAAGCTCACTTGTAGAAGTCGGCGTCGACATTTCAATTTCAGCGTACATGCCTGGCAGCAAAATACCATCTTTGTTGTTAAACAAAGCACGAGCGCGAATTGTGCCCGTTGCTGGGTTAATGGCATTATCAAAACTATCAATGCTGCCTTCTATTGAAGGAATGCCTTTTACATTCAGGCGTACAGGCACAGCTTGTTTTGCATCAGAGCGTACACTATAAACGTTTTTCAGGTATGTTTGCTCGTCCACATCAAATTCTGCATAAACTGATTTATTAGAAACAAGCGTCGTCATAAGAGGTGCACTTCCGGCCTGCACAAGATTACCAATCGTTAATTCTGCACGGCCAGCTTGGCCAGAAAATGGTGCTTTGACGTAGGCATGATCCACATCAACCCTGGCTTGAATGAGCGCAGCTTCAGCCTGAAGAATGGCATTTTCTGCCACTTCCAAATCATTCACGCGGCTATCGTAAGTACGCTGTGCAATGGCATCTTCTTTAAGAAGTGTTGATGCACGTTTCAGTTCACGGTCAGCTAGAGATTTTCCACTTTTGGCTGAGGCAAGGTTAGCTTTGGCTTCTTTTAAGCTCGCTTCGTATGGGCGCGGGTCAATAACCATTAAAATGTCACCTTTTTTCACATCTGCGCCATCACGAAAACGAATTTCCGTAATACGGCCGCTCACTTGCGGGCGAATCTCAGCTTCATTTACCGCAGCAATACGGCCAGAAAAACGGCTCCAGATATTCACATCTTGTGCCTTAACTTCTGCCACAGGGATACCTGCCGTTTCTGCAACAACAGCAACAGCCTCTTCTATGCTCCCCTCTTCGCTATGGCCAAGTACGCTATAGAGCATAACTGCACCTGAAAAGAGCAACGTTGTTGCCCCCATAAGAAAGATTGTTTTATGATTCTTCATTGTTTCTGTATATGCCGTGGCCATTGCCGCTCTCCTTGTATTTGACTCTACAGTCAATTTTTAAACTTTACTGCTCTTGTTTTTCAATGTCATCTAACGAAATGCCAAGAATTCTAAACATGCCTTTTTTCAAATCTTTTTCAAAAATTTCAATTGAATTGTGTACTTTTGCAAGCATCATGTGCCCTGCCATAAATGCATGTAAAAAACGTGCAATTTCATCCAAATCCTCACCCTCTTTAAGGTGCCCCTCTGCTGCGATATCTCGTACAGATGATTTCCAATATTCAAGAAATACATTATCAGCTTCTCTGCAACGCTTTGCAAGCCTTGCTTCTTCACCGTCTTCACCGGCCATTTCAGCCCCTAGAGATGTCAAAGGGCAACCTACAAAATGTCCAGACTCAGCAGTTTCTTCATTTGCTTTTTCAACAACATAATCGCAAATTTTAATCAAACGCTTCAATGGAGGGATTGATGATGAACACAGGGCGTCCCAATCGCATGTATTCTCTTCAAAGTAAGTATCAATTGCTGCAATTGCAAGATCAACCTTAGATGGGAAGTGGTGATAAAAGCTACCTTTGTGAACATCTGCAGCGGCGCAAATTTCAGCCACACTCACAGTGCTATAGCTTGCTTGCCCAATCAGCTCATTCGCTGTTTGAATCAAACGCTCTTTTGTTGGTAATTTTTCCATTTCATCTCCATAAGGGTTTCACTTCATGTTACTGCCTTATGATCAGTTATAATAAAACTTGACTGACCAGTCAACTCCTAACCGTCATTTTTTACATTCCTTTACCCTTTTGTTATGAAGTATAATAAAGGACATGGAACAAAACATGCCCGTATCCCCTAAAATTATTGGTCATCGAGGCTGCGTTATGCCGACGCCTGCGCCGTATCAAAATACTTTAAAAGCATTTGAAAAATCCCTAGCACTTGCCAGTGGCTTTGAAGCTGACGTTGTAAAAAGTGCTAACGGTACACTTTACATGATGCACCCCACGCGCATGAAGGGCAGTAAGATTATAAGCGATCTGAACCACCATTTAGATACCACGATTGCTTCTGAATCTTTTTTTGAAGACCTGCAAGACGCTGATATAAGAGAGCTCAGGCTCAAAGATGCTAACCACATCCCCACCTTTGAAGAAACCTTAGATCTTTTCATGCAGCATATTTTAGACAAACCAAACGCACTCTTTAATATTGAACTAAAAAGCCCAGATGTGGCAGCTGCTGTGTGTGGCATATTAAATCCATTGTTAAAATCAGGTAAAGTTCACCCCCACAACTTTATTATAAGCTCTTTTGACCATAACCAGCTCAGCACCATTCAAAAGGAGCTCCCCTTTGTACCCAGAGGATTGCTTTTTGCCCATAAAGAGCATGATGGCACGGCGCACTATAAAGCACTTACTGATTCCTACTTAAAAACTGCTGCACACCTAGAAGCAAGCTACGGCATATTACCAACTGGTGCGCTTGATAAGGCAGCAATAAACGCACTCAAAAAACACAGTCTGGATTTGATTGTTTGGACAGAATCTGAAAAAGCAGACCCTAAATTAGAGCAGCATTTGGAGCTGGCTCTGCACAGTGGTATTCTTAAAGCCATTATTGCAGATAATCCAAGAGAGGTATCATGTCTGATCAACACTTTGATCTCATCGTTATAGGCGCCGGCATAAATGGCGCTGGTATCGCCCGAGACGCAAGCCTGCGCGGCCTTAACGTATTGCTCCTTGATAAAGGGGACATTGGCGCAGGCACATCTTCATGGAGCACAAAGATGATCCATGGGGGGCTCAGATACCTTGAGCATTACGAATTTGGCCTTGTGCGCAAAGCCCTAAAAGAGCGAGATACGCTAGCACGCATTGCCACCCATCTTGTAAGCCCTCTTCGCATTAACATCCCAGATGAACCCCACACACGCCCAGCAAGGCTGGTTAAAATGGGGCTTTTTTTATATGACAACTTATTCAGGTCCCAATATTTACCCAAATCTATCCAGTTTGACCTCAAAACATCTGCTGTAGGTACGGCTTTAAAACAAGATGCAGGCATTGCCTTTGCCTATAGCGACCTGCGCGTAGATGATCACCGCCTTGTTATTGCTAATGCCAAAGATGCGAAAAACCACGGGGCAACAGTCCTCCCTTTTGCGGAAGTCACTCACCTCAGCGCAACTAAAAAAACATGGCATGTCACTTACATCCATAACGGAAGAGAACATAAAGTTACAGCGCCAAAAGCTGTTAATGCAACAGGACCATGGGCCTCTCAGTTTATGCAAAAGGCGGCGCCAAGCTTGCCGTCAAAACCGCTCAAACTTATTAAAGGTAGCCATATCGTTGTACCTAAAGTGTTCCTGCATAACCAGGCTTACCTCTTCCAGGAAGAAGACGGACGCGTGGTATTTGCCATCCCCTTCCAGAGAGACTTTACGCTTATTGGCACAACAGAAGAGCTCATAACAGGCAGCCCAAGCAGTGCTTCTATTTCCAAGCAAGAGCAAGATTACCTATTAAGCATTGCAAACGCACGCTTTAGCAAGCAAACGGCAGAAAGCGATATTACCTGGAGCTTTAGCGGCGTAAGGCCAATTATTGATACCCAGCACAGCCTCACCAAAGCCAGTAGAGACTACAGCCTGCAAAGCTTTAAACCTGAAGGCGCGCTTGGTTTGCATATTTGGGGCGGAAAGCTCACCACTTACCGCGCACTCGCTAAAGACGCCATGAAAAAGCTCAACATTAAAGGCAAATGCCTCACAGGCAAGCTGCCTCTATATGGAAATGAATCAGAGGTAGATTTTAAAGCGCTTCAGAAAAAATTTCCTGCTATCCCTATGGCCGTTACCCAGCGCCTCGCAGAAAGTTACGGCACCAAAGCTGAGCAAATTTTGGCAGGGTGCACAGATGCAGCCTCCCTTGGAGAGCATTTTGGCGCAACCCTGTATGCCAAGGAGGTTGAGTACCTGATGAGCGAGGAATGGGCCACTTCAGCTCATAGCATAATTTGGCACCGCACCAAGCAAGGGCTGTTCCTTTCGCAGGAGCAAAAAGAAAAGCTTGCTGAATATATCACGCATAAAAAATAGCACCTCCCTTGAAAAGGGGGCGCATGACAGCTATATAGGAAACAACTTTATTTTGTTTTTCTTTTTCAAGGAGCTTTCTCATGAAAGTACTCACCTCACTCTTCGGCAAAAAGCCCAGGGCGCGCCCCATCACCCCCAAGCACATCCGCCCTCCCACCCCCAAAGGCATTATCCTGAAGGGCAACGCCAAAAAGGCAGAAGGCACATAAACCGACCCCAAGAAAAAGGCAGCAAACTTGCTGCCTTTTTTCATGGCGTGTATAATGCTTTTTAAATGAAAAAGAAAAAGTATCCCCATGAAGGCCATCTTATCTCTCGACCAAGGCACAACATCTACAAGAGCGATTGTTTTTGATACCTTTGGCAACATCATTGCAAGTCACGCTGTTGAACATACGCAGCATTACCCTGCGGAAAATTATGTAGAACATAATGCCGAAGACATTTGGCAAAATGCCCTCACTGTTTGCAAAAAAGCCCTTGCAGAAGCTCAGGCCAAAGGCTACACAGCCCAAACAATGGGCATCACCAACCAAAGAGAAACATGTGTGGCTTGGGCAAAAGATACAGGCCTGCCTCTTGCCCCTGCCCTTGTTTGGCAGGATAAACGCACAGCAGACCTTTGCACAGATTTGAATGCAGCTTATGGCGCATCCGTAAAAGAAAAAACAGGCCTGCCTATTGATGCATATTTTAGCGCCACAAAAATGGCATGGCTTATGGAAAACAACAAAGCTGTTAAGCAAGCGCAAGCTTTAAATAATCTTTGTATTGGCACAATAGATAGCTACCTTATTTACCGCCTCACAAGCGGCAGTGTTTATGCAACGGATGCAACCAACGCATCCAGAACCTTGTTATTTAACATTCAGAATATGACATGGGACAGCGAATTATGTGAGTGCTTCAAAGTACCCAAAGCCCTTCTCCCTATCGTTAAAAATAATATTGATGACTTTGGCAAAACAGATGAAGCCCTCTGCGGTTTTAGTTTGCCCATTCAGGGCGTATGCGGCGATCAACAATCTGCCACAATTGGCCAAGCTTGTTTTGAGGCAGGCACCGCAAAGAGCACCTATGGCACGGGTAACTTTTTAATGATGAATATTGGAAAGAATCCTAAACCAGCGCCAGAAGGCCTACTCACCACAGTGCTTTATAAAACAGCAGATACAACTATGTACGCCTATGAAGGCAGCAGCATGGTGTGCGGCAGTAGCATTCAGTGGCTCCGCGACAAGCTCAAACTAATTTCTAGTGCCATTGAAACTGAGAGACTCGCAAAAGCAGCCAAGCAAAACGATGGTGTTTATGTTGTACCAGGGTTTGTTGGCCTTGGTGCACCTTATTGGAAAGCAGGCACCAAGGGGCACATTGTTGGCCTTACACTAGATACAACCAAAGAAGATCTTATACGCGCCACACTTGACGGTCTCTGCTATCAAACGCTAGATCTTTTAAATGCCATGGACACACCTTTAAAAGAATTACGTATTGATGGCGGCATGGCGAGCAACGATTGGTTCTGTCAGCGCCTTTCAGATATTACGCATATAAAGACTGTCCGCCCAAAAGTGACAGAAACAACAGCACTTGGCGCTGCTTATCTTGCCGCTATAGGTGCAGGCCTTATTCCTGATTTTCAAACTGTTTCAAAGCAGTGGCAGATCAGTAAAACCTTTACGCCTACCCTAGAGAATGATACAAGAGAAACAATGATTTTGGGCTGGAAACGCGCGATTCAGAATTGCATAGAACTATAGAAACGCAAGCCAAACCGATTTGCAGCGCAGCATAGTACAACGAGGAAATATTTAAATGCTTTCATACCAACACACCTTCCACGCAGGCTGCATGGCTGATGTTCATAAACACACATTGCTGATTCGTGCGCTGAGAGCTGAAAAAACAAACCGTAAGCCTCTTAATTTTATTGATACGCACGCGGGCCGTGGGGTGTATGACCTTTCCTCTGAGCAGGCTCAAAAAACAGGCGAAGCCGCGCACGGCATTTTATCTCTCTTAGAGCAGGAAAGCGAAACACTTGCCCCTCTTAAAGCTATGCTCGGTAAAACGAAAGAAAACCAGTACCCAGGCAGCGCTAAAATTATGCAGCTGCTTTCTGGCAAGGAAGATACCTTCCATTTCTTTGAGCTGCACAGTACGGAATTTAAAGAGCTTAAAAACAGATTTAACCTAGATGACCGCATTAAACTGCACCACGATGATGGCTTTGATATGGCCTATGATAACCTTTATAAAAAACGTAAAAACTTTGTATTTATTGATCCTTCATACGAGATTAAGGTCGATTATGAAGATGTGGTACTTATGATTAATGAGCTACTTGATATTGCACCAGACGCCATCATCATGCTGTGGGTACCTCATCTGCCAAAAGGCTACCACAAACCGCTTATGGAAAAACTAAAAGCTGACGAGAGAGCGACGCTCAGCACCTTCCGCTTCACCCCCATGAATGACCGCGCCATGTATGCCAGCAGCGTTGCCGTGTGGAATGCACCTGAGGGCGCGGATTTAGAATTTAATCTTTAAAGAACAAAAAGCCTCCAAGGAGGCCTTTTTTTCGTCTAAATTTTAGTCTTATCTTTGAATGACATAAATGGACTGCATGGCCCCAAAGCGCTCTAGCTGTTTCTCTTGTGTAAAACCTAGTTTTTCAAGAAGTTTAATAGAAGGTCTATTAGCGGACTGCGTTTCTGCAATAAATCTATTGGCTTTAAATGCCTCAAAAGCATACCTAATACATGCCTGCACAGCTTCATAAGCATAGCCTTTGCCCTGCATAGCAGAGCTTAATTGATAAGAGATTTCGTAATCATGTCCATCATGGTGTTTATCTATGGTCAGCAGTCCAATAAATACATTATTACTTTTTTCACGCACAACAAAGTGCACTGCATCTGCATCAATTAACATGTTTTGAAACTTTTCAGGAAACTCTTCTCTAGAAACCACACCACCCAAAAATTCACGCACTGTTTTATCCACATACAGAGAACAAATATCATTTTCATCCTGCTGCGATAAAAGCTTCAGCTCGCACCTTTCTGTTTGTAGAACAGGCATTCAATCTATCCCTTAAAAAACCCATTATAAAACGCCTGTACATCTCTACTTGTACGAATATCAGAGACGGTAATGGGGTCTGTCAATGTAATAGATTCAAGTGAACGGGCACGAGAGAGTGCTACGTAAAGCTGGCCTTCTGCAAAAATACCGCCGTCCGATAGGTTAATGACGCATTTTTCTAGGGTTTGGCCTTGAGCTTTATGAATGGTCAGCGCCCAAGCAGGTGCAAGAGGAAGCTGAGAATACGTACCAGCGACTTCTGCAACTGGCGCGTCTGTTTCCTCATCCATTTTATACTTGGTCAGTTCCCACTTTACAGGTTCTACGTTGTAAGTGCGGCCTTCATCCATTTTAACTTTAACGGTTTTCACATCGCAGCTGATAATTTTACCAAGCGAACCATTTACCCAGCGGCCCATGCCGTCGTTACGGGTAAACATCACGCGTGCGCCCTTTTTAAGGCTTAAATGAGATGGGCTGGTGAAGACTTTTTTATCCACCTTACCTGTGGTTTTGGCATCGTAGATATGTTCGTCCGTAGGGAGTTTTTCCATTTCCTCAGCGTTAATGGCATCTACCGTATTGTTACGTGCAGCAAGTATCACCGCGCCATCTGTATCACCTTGCCCCAGCCTTGTATTCAGCTTACTGAGCAGATCACTGCTGCGATCGCCGTAACGAACGCGGTTGAGAAGATCAATAAACGGTGCATCACTCTGGCGAAAAATCTCGGTAAACTCAACAACTTCAAACGCGCCTGCTGTCCAAGATGGCGCGCCCCAGAAAAATGGCGTGCCGTAAGTATCCTCAAAATAATCGCGCTCGTCTCTGCGTACAACAGGTGGCAACTGAAATATATCGCCCAGCGCTACAATTTGTACCCCGCCAAATGGCTCGCCCTTTTTAGGGCCATAACGCTGAAGAAAAAGATCAATGCTATTAAAAATATCTGCGCGCACCATAGAAATTTCATCAATGACAATCATCTCAAGGGCTTCGTAAATTTTACGATTTCTGGGACGATGCCAAGCCGTATCATCACCCATCAACTGTGCTTTAAAGCCAAAAAAGCTATGAATTGTTTGCCCGCCGACTTGCAGGGCTGCCATACCTGTTGGCGCCAGCACAACATGCTTTTTATGCTCACCGATTTTTTTACGCACCCACTTTAAAAAGGTACTTTTACCTGTACCTGCGCTCCCAAGCACAAGGGTGTTATCGCCGTTTTCAATACAAGAATAAGCGGTTTGAAATTCGGGCGTAATACGCACCTTCATCATCGGTTTTGGAACTGGATCTGTCATGGCCTTAGTGTAGCGTTTTATACCCTATAGCGCAACGTGCAAAAGTGGGCTACACTCTATTTAAACGTCTAAAAAGAGAGCATTTATGAGTCACCTTATTCAGTCTGTTGAAAGCTTCAGCCATCAAGGATACACCGCACCTAGCGCACCTAACCATTACAATGAGGACAGATTGTTTTTGGGGACCTATAGCTTTGCTGTTATTGATGGGGCCACAGCAATAACCCCAATGGATGTGGGCGGCGTAAATACCTCTGCTTATACCTCTCAATTTTTAGCTGAATATTTAATGAAGCATGACCCAAAAAATTGCTCTGCAAAAGAGACGTTAGAAAACGCCTGCAATGCGTTTAGAGATCACCTCAATGAGAAATACCCAAATGTAATCGCTCTTGGAAAAGAAGGGCCTTGCGCTTCAGCTGCCCTGTTAAAAATAGTGGGTAACACTTTGACTTATAGCAATATTGCAGATAGTGAAATTGTAGGATTCAAAGATGGTGCATGGCATATTCTCAGCACACAAAGCCCAAAACATATAGAACTGGACGGCCAGCTTGCCGATTATATTTTTAGCAAAATCGCTGAAGGCATGAGCATTTCTGAAGCTAAAAAATGCCCGCATTTTATAGAAATGAGAAACCGTAACCGCGGTCTTACAAACATAGAATTTGGCGCCTTTAATTTTGAAGAAGAGATGAAGGCCTTTTTAAATGAAGGCAGCTGCGATGTATCTGCTTATGAAAAAATTGCCATGTTTAGCGATGGCTTTTTCCACCCGGACGGTAAAAATGAAAAAGAAAAAATCCTCAAGGCAGCAATCAACATGGACACCCTTGGCATAAAAGGATATCACAACAAACTTAAGGGTATATACAGCACTGACCTTGATTTTAAGCAATATCGCAGACTGAAGCATATGGACGATGCAACAGGTATCATCATTACTTTTAAAGCTTTAAAATAAGCGCGGAAAAATTAGTTCATATAAAGGGTAGACAACCCTCCTGTTTTTGTATACTTTGCAACCCTTGAATACAATTTTTCACATAGGATAACTTACCCTCATGTTACGTCTCGTAAATCGTTTTAAACTCACAGAAAATCCACGCGCAGATATGCTTTCCGGCATCACGGTTGCTCTTGCCCTTGTGCCAGAAGCCATTGCCTTTGCCTTTGTAGCAGGCGTTGAACCGCTTGTTGGTTTATATGCCGCGTTTATTGTGGGCTTTATTACGTCCCTTTTGGGTGGACGTAGCGGCATGATTTCTGGTGCAACGGGCGCTATGGCTGTTGCTATGGTAGGTATTGTGATGCTTTACGGCGTTGAGTACTTGTTTGCAGCCGTAGTGCTGACAGGTATATTACAGCTCCTTGCTGGCGTCTTTCATCTGGGCCGGTTTATTCGCCTTGTGCCCTATTCGGTTATGCTCGGTTTTGTAAACGGACTCGCCATTGTTATTTTTCTTGCCCAGCTTGGGCAGTTTAAAGCCAAAGCCGTAGCAGAACATGCCGCAGGCGAAGGTAGCCATAGTGCTATGAGCGTTCTTTGGAATGGAGGCTGGTTACAAGGACAAGACATGAACCTAATGCTTGGCTTAACGGTTCTAACCATGGCGATTATGTGGCTCTTCCCTAAACTTCCTAAAATCGGTAGCGTCCTGCCAGGATCGCTGGTTGCAATTGTTTCTGTTTCAGCCCTTGTTGTCTTTTTAGGGCTTGATACAAAAACAGTAGGCGACATGGCAAGCATCGCGGGCGGACTGCCTGAGTTCCATATCCCTATGGTGCCATTCACCCTTGAAACCCTGTTTATTATTTTCCCCGTAGCACTTACTCTTGCGGGTATTGGCCTTATTGAAAGCCTTTTAACGCTTACCCTTATTGATGAGATGACAGAAACACGCGGACGCACATCTAAAGAATGTGTTGGCCAAGGCCTTGCAAACCTTACATGCGGCTTCTTTGGCGCTATGGGTGGCTGTGCCATGATTGGCCAATCCATGATTAACATTAAATCTGGTGGACGCGGCAGGCTTTCAGGCCTTACCGCAGCAGTTGCTTTACTTATATTTATCCTCTTTGCCTCTAAATGGATTGAGATGATCCCTCTTGCGGCGCTTACAGGGCTTATGATGATGGTTGTGATTGCAACCTTTGCATGGACGTCTCTGCGCATTATGCAGCACATGCCTAAAGGCGATGCGTTTGTTATTGTACTGGTAACAGCCGTAACTGTTATGCATGACCTTGCCCTTGCCGTTGTAGTCGGCGTAATTGTGGCAGCCCTTATATTTGCATGGCAATCTGCGACACATATCTGGACACAAGTTGGTAAAAACGAAGAAACTGGCGCAAAAGTTTATAGCCTCAACGGTTCTTTGTTCTTTGGTTCAATTGCAGAATTCAAAGATATCTTCCATCCGAAAAATGATGAAGAAGATAAAGTTGTTATCGATTTTAAAAATGCGCGCGTATGGGATTATTCAGCCCTTGAAGCCATTGAGTCCATCGCTGAAAAATACATACTGGCTGGTAAAAAACTAAGCCTTGTACACCTTAGTCCGGATTGCGTATTGCTCATGAAAAATGCCAAGCACCTGGTAAAGGCAGATTTAATTGAAGACCCACACTACCGTATTGTGGCACACTACACAGACACGTAGGCAATAACACAAAAACGAGAGCTACATGGAAACAAGACTCATTGGGCAAGTTATAGGGATCATTGGGTTCTTTGTATTTGCTTACTGCATGAGCCGTTCCACTAAAAAGGCCTATTACAGAAGCTACGCTGCAAGCTGCCTTACATTTGGTCTCCATTACTTTTTTATGGGCGTGTATATGCTCGTTCCCATGGTGCTACTTGCCGCACTAAGAACAGCCGCCCTTTCCACAGAAACAGGTTGGAAATACCGCTATTATATTTCTTTCACTTGCCTTGCTATTGTTGCCCCCCTTACACTTATGATTGAACAATCATTTTGGTCCTACATATTTGTACTCAGCCTCACCACAACAGTGTTAAGTGAGCTATACGATAAACTGGCTGTTATTCGTATTAACAACTTTTTATCTCGTAGTATGTATCTTATTTTTTATATTCTGATTGGGTCTATTGGTGGTATTTTCTCTGAAATCATGTCTCTCTCTAGCATTATTTACGCAAGTGTGAGAGATTACGTCCTACCTCATTTAAATAAACAAGCGAAAGAAACCTTATGAGCGACATGCCTCCCTGCCCTGAATGTAATGGCGAATATGTTTATGAAGCTGGCGATATGTTTAACTGCCCAGAGTGCGGCCATGAATGGCACAAAAATGCTATTCCTGATGAGAGCAGCATTATTAAAGATGCAAACGGCAATGTGCTAAATGACGGCGACAGCGTAACCGTTGTAAAAGACCTTAAGGTTAAAGGCTCAAGCCTGGTTATTAAGGTGGGTACCAAAGCAAAAAACATTTCACTCATTGACCCCGACCGCGTGCACGACGGCCATGATATTAACTGTAAGATTGATGGCATTGGTGCCATGAAGCTAAAAAGCAGCGTGGTTAA
>JAPKEQ010000127.1 GCA_028821995.1 Alphaproteobacteria bacterium | reverse complement strand
TATTGCTTTATTCGCAATATACGCAAAAAACCATGCCATTAGCGAGGGTAATGAACTTGGGGTATCTGAATATATGCTTGAGTCCCAAGAGTGGAAAAGTAAAAAAAACTGGAAATAGAGAAATAGAGTCTAGCTTTATTCTGGTAATAAACCGTCGCATATTCCAAGTAAACAAAACATCTGTTACTGAAAGTCATACATTTACTTCTAATGGATTTGGGTGGCAGCAGGCATATACAGCCATGCATCTAGGGTATACGGCAAAAAAAGCATGTTTAGTATCATGTGAAATATCAAATTTTTGTTGTGAACCAGTGCACACTAAAATTGTATAGCAAAGCCCCTTCGGGGGCTTTATTTACAAGGGTACTCACGCCCTAAAGCCATAATATATTGCGTAAACGCAGGAAGTTCCATAAATTCTGGGTTGTCTATATGGTATTTAACATAAACTTTTGATATATCAGAAACCGTGATTCCATCAGGAAGACAAAGTGTTTCAGTTTTACCATCCTGCTTTCTCATTTCCATAATCAGTGGAACAGCTCGCAATACAGATTCTCCCATACCTACACATAAACCAAAGTCTAAGGCTAGGTCTATAGTAGGCTCAGATTCACTATTATCGTGTATCATAGCTGTGCATGCTTGTACCATATACTTTGCCGTCATAAATGCGTGAGCATCTAGGCTCAAAAAAAATATAAAAATAAAAGTAATAATTTTTCCCATCGTGCAACCTTTCTTTGCATGCAAGGTAGCACTATCAACTCTAGATATCAACTCCAGACACCAAGGTTATGAAACCACCTACCTCCTGCCATACTGATGTGTAGGAGGAACCAACCCATGACAGCAGCAAACCACCCATTTACCATTGAGCAAGGTGCAACTTTTAAATCCGAGCTTACTTTCACAGATTCTAATAATGCAGTCGTAGACCTTACGGGCTACGCCATCCGCATGCAGGCCCGCATAAAGGCCAGCAGCCCAGAAACAGTTTTAAACCTATCTGTCGGCGCAGGCATCACCATTACAGATGCAGGGGGCGGCCTGTTTGAAATTGAAATTTCAGCCACAGACACAGCAGCCCTTACAGGCGGGCAAGTACTTGTGTATGACCTAGAGCTTGAAACACCTACAGGCCACGTAACACGTCTTCTAGAAGGTAAAATTATGATAAGCCCAGAGGTGACAAGATGAGCCATACAGTTACAGAAAACAATACTGTTGTTGTGGGTGAAACCACCGTTCAAAAAGTGACGATTGTATCCCCCGGGCCGCAAGGCGCACCGGGTGCCACAGGCGCAACCGGCGCTGATGGCGCGCAAGGTGCTACAGGCGCGCAGGGCGTACAAGGAGAGCAGGGCGCAGCCGCAGAAGGCGGCAGCGGCGCATGGGAGCATGTGGCAACCCAAACAATAGCCGCAGCCGTGGACGAGGTAGAATTTGCCACAGGGCTAGATGAGGGCGCGATTCATAGGTTTTGGTTTGATAATGTATCCTTCAATGGCGGCGCTATCATGGGCATGCTGTTTGATAATGATAATACCTCCACGTACCATACCCAAACCAACTCAGGCAGAAACGGCGGCGGCTCAGAGGTAGAGAAAACCTCCACGTCAGGGCGCGCAAGCCACTGGTCTATTTATGCTGGCGATACTATAAGCGGCTATTTAACCCTTTTTAAAGACCCAGATGCTCAAGGCTATGTACGGGCAGTCTTTACGCAAACCATTATCCTTGGCGCGGCTTATGCCATATCTGAGGTGAACACCATTTATGTAGCCAAGGCGGCTGCTATCACAAACATTAAGTTTGGGGATTATCTCAACCTTGCGGGCGCTGGCAGCACCAAACTCAGCACAGGTAAAATCATTCATGAAAGGAGCACGTTCTAATGCAAAAGACAGTTTTAAGAGACGGTGAGCTTATAACGTATGAATGCGAGGCACCAACCAAACAGGCCGTAGAGGAAGCAGCCAGAGAGGCTGAAATCTCTCATATAGAAACCCAGCTTGCGGCATTAGATATAAAGCTGCGCCGTGATGTTGAGGATATTGCAGATGCTGCTTCAATTACACTTTCCCCTTATCTTGAAAGCATCCGCCAAAAGAAACGGCAATTAAGAAAATCCCTTTAAACACTGGCCTGCGGGCCAGTTTTTTTGTATCTACCTCTTGACAATGTCAGTTATTAACATTATGTTAATAGCATAACGTTACATAAGAGGAAAAGGCATTGATTAAAACTTATAAAAACAAAGGGACAGAAGACCTGCATAAGGGTAACTTTGTTAAAAAGTTTAGTGCTATTGCCAACGTTGCTGAAAGAAAGCTTGTAATGCTTGCTGCTGCGACTGTTCTAGATGATTTAAGGGTTCCACCTGCAAATCGTTTAGAGGCTCTTTCTGGAAATAGAAAAGGCCAACACAGTATTCGCATCAATGACCAGTATAGGGTTTGCTTTAATTTTAGAAATGGCAACGCTTATAATGTTGAGGTTGTTGACTATCACTGATAGTCACTAACCAAAAAGGTAAAAACGAAAGGTAATCAGACATGGCTGTCACTCCAGGAGACATCCTTAAATATGAATTTTTAGAAGAGCTAGGCCTGAGTCAAAATCAGCTTGGCCGAGATATTAACGTGCCTGCACCGCATATTAATATGATAGTAAAAGGATCAAGGAAAATAAGCGCGCTTATGGCGCTTAAGCTAGGAAAGTACTTTGGCACAACGCCGCAGTTCTGGATGAATCTACA
>JAPKEQ010000048.1 GCA_028821995.1 Alphaproteobacteria bacterium | reverse complement strand
TGCAACAGATGAGCTTATGGATATGACGCCATCTGGCATGTTGTCTACATCTCAGGCCGAAACATTGATTATGGAAGCCCGTAAGCACTGGTTCGAATCTGAAGAGCAAGAAGGCGATACAATGAAAGCATCTGAAGAGAGTCTTGCAAGCCTAGAAGGCATGACGGATGAACTTCTTGCTGTGCTGACTGAAAAGGAAATCGCAACACGCGACGACCTGGGTGAACTTGCAACGGATGAGCTTATGGAGATTCTTCCTGAAAAAATGCTAACAGAGAAAAAAGCTGAAAGCATGATTATGGAAGCCCGCAAGCACTGGTTTGCAGACGAAGTAACTTCAACATCAACGGCGCACGCGTAAGCGTCCCGCCCAGATGTAGATAGGAACCTCAACGTATGAAGCCCCACACGCCCGCACCACAGTGCGCCATTTGTGGGGCTTCTGCTTTTGTAGAACTTGTAAAGGATGAGTCTGGCGTATTTTGGCCGGCACATCCAGGACACGGGCTAGAGGTCACGCAGGTTTGTTTAAACACGTCTTGTTTAAGCGAGCTTGAAAAAGGGGAAGAGCTTCCCCATAAGATAGACAGCTTTTTAAAGAAACAAGTCTGTTCAGCGCTGGGGCTCGCACGCAAATCGGGTCATATTGTTGCAGGACAGGATGATGTAGATGCCTGCTTTAAATCTGGCAAGGGAATAAAATGCGTTGTTGTCGCCGGAAATGCTGGCGCTTCTACGCAAAGACTTTCTAGGAAATGGCTGGAAAAACTTGACGTTTTCTACCTGCTGGATAAAGATACGCTTGGCTGGAGCCTTGGCTTCACGTCCTGTAGCGTTGTAGGAATTAATGTTAAAGCAAAAAATGCACGTGCAGAGCTAAAACGCTACGCAGAGTGGAATGACACGAGAAAGGTGATCAATGAGCGATAAAGACAACACAAACGAAAAGCCAAAAACTTCAGGAACGCTAAGCCTAGGAGGAACCCTCAGTGTTGGGGGTGCTCAGTCGCGGCCAAAAAGCGGGATTGCTGTTGAGGTTCGTCGCCGTCGTTTTAACACGCCAGCAGAAGCTGGTGATGCTACAGCTCAGATTGATATGTCTGAAGATAGTGAACTTGCACGCCGCGCCCAAGCGCTAGAAGAGGCGAAGAAAAACGCTAAAGAAGAAGAGATGCGCCGCGATGAAGAGCGTAAGCAAGCAGAGCAGCTTTCTCAAATGAAGGCAGACCAAGCGGAAGAAGTAAAACGCCGTGAGGAAGAAGAAGTGCTTCGCCTTGAGCAAGACCGTCTCGCTAAAGAAGAAGCTGAGCGTATTGCAAAAGAAGAAGCAGCCCTTGATGCTGTTCGTAAAGAAAAGGCTGCACGCCAAGAACGTGAAACAAAGCCGGCAAATGATCGCCGCCCTGCGAAATCTAAACCTGCTGAAAAGCGCACAGGCCGTGCAGCTTACACAGGCGGACTTGGTCAGCGTTTCCGTACGATACCCAATTCAAAACGCCGCGGTAAGAAAAACGCTGGACCTGCCATTCATGAAGAGCGCGAAAAAGTAATTCGCGATGTAGAAATTCCAGAAAACATTACTGTGCAAGAGCTTGCTTCTCGTATGAGTGAAAAAGTAGGTGATGTTGTTAAACAGCTTATGATGATGGGCCAAATGGTAACGCAAAACCAAACGGTTGATCAAGATACGGCTGTTCTTCTTACGGAAGAGTTTGGCCACCGTTATACAACGGTTAGCGATGCAGCTGTTGAAGAAGAAGTAATGACTTTTGAAGATGATGCAAAATCTCTTGCAGGGCGTCCGCCAGTTGTGACTGTAATGGGACACGTTGACCATGGTAAAACAACCCTCCTAGATGCGCTGCGTACAACAGATGTTGTTGGCGGTGAAGCGGGTGGTATTACCCAGCACATCGGTGCTTATCAGGTTAAAACTAAAACAGGTAAGCATGTCACTTTCCTAGATACACCAGGCCACGAAGCCTTTACGGCGATGCGTGCACGCGGTGCCTCTGTGACGGATGTTGTTATTCTTGTTGTCTCTGCTGATGATAGTATTATGCCGCAAACAATTGAAGCGATTAACCACGCAAAAAGCGCAGAAGTGCCAATCATTGTTGCCATTAACAAGATTGATAAACCTGATGCAAATATTGATCGTGTGAAGCAAGACCTTCTGAGCCACGACCTTATTCCAGAGGACTTTGGTGGTGATGTTGTTTGTGTGCCAATTAGTGCCAAGCAGCGTACAAACCTTGATGATCTTGTGGAAATGGTTCTGCTTCAAGCTGATATGCTTGACCTTAAAGCCAACCCTGAGCGCCGCGCAAACGGTATTGTGATTGAATCTCGCCTTGATAAAGGGCGCGGACCTGTTGCAACAGTTATTGTTGAAGGCGGTACGCTGAAGAAGGGTGATATCTTTGTTATGGGTACGGTGCAAGGGCGCGTACGCATGATGTTTGATGATAAAGGTAATGTGATTAAAGAAGCGCCTCCTGCAATGCCAGTAGAACTTGTTGGTTTGCAGAGTGCTGCGGAAGCTGGGGACGAGTTTGTTGTCGTTGAAAACGAGCGTAAAGCCCGTGAAATTATTGACTACCGCGAAGAAAAGCGCCTTGAAGCTATGGCTGCTTCTGGCCCTTCTGCTGTAGATCTTTTGTTTGGCCGTATTAAGGAAGGCGAAGATACAATTCTTAACGTTGTTCTTAAGGGTGATGTACAAGGTTCTGTAGAAGCCATTAAAGATGCGCTAAACAAGCTTGAAACAGCTGAATCTAAAGTAAAAGTTGTTCACAGCGGTGTTGGTATTATTACTGAAACAGATATTACACTCGCGCAAACAGCAAATGCAGCAGTTGTTGGCTTTAACGTACGCGCCAATCCGCAGGCACGCACACTTGCAGAGCGCGAAAAGATTGATATCCGTTACTATAGCGTTATCTATAACCTTATTGATGATATTAAAGCGGCTATGGCTGGTCTTCTCTCTCCTGATGAGATGGAAAATACGCTTGGTCAGGCTGAAGTCCGCCAGATCTTTAAAGCTGGTAAGGTCAAAATTGCTGGTTGTATGGTGACATCTGGTGTCATGCGCCGTGATGCTAAGATTCGCCTTATCCGTGATGGTAAAGTGATTTTGGATGGTCAAATTGACGGCCTGCGTCGCTTTAAGGATGAAGCTAAAGAAGTGGCAGAAAACTACGAGTGTGGTATTACGCTTGTGAAGTTTGATGACGTTCATGAAGGCGATATTATTGAAGCTTACGAAATTGTTGAGATCGAAAAATCTGTTGCTGACCTTGAGAAAGCAGCGAAAGATAAGCGTGATCAAGATGAGCTGAATGAGCTAGAAATGGCAACAAGCCCAGATGACGAGTAGGCTTCGCCTTACATAAAAAGCCCCGCATTTGCGGGGCTTTTTAGTGTCGATTTACCAGCGCACAAAAATGGCGGGAATAGCAAAGGCTAGAATTGGAGGGAAGATGAGAGTGACCCACCATACGCCAACAAAGCTGAGCGCAATGATAGCTAAAAGGGCGACGACCCATCCAGAAATCATATTGCCAATGCCGCTGAGGTCAAGAAAGCCACCACTGCTGCCATCTGTTGGAGCAAAAAAGGGTGCAATAAAACCAAGAATTAGAGCGCCAATTGTGGCAAGAAACATAATGCTCACTTGTCTTTGCCTCCAGTAATTTTACTGAATACTTTTCGGCCAAGGTTAAAAGCACACACGCAGACGGCTGGACCAAATACGAAAATCCACCACGCTGTTGCGCTTGATAGTAGCACCATGAAAACAATGCCAACAATTATGTTTAGTACAAAGGTACCAAGGGGTTTAAAACCTTCTGCGCCGGTATCGTTTTCATCAATGGTTGCGAAAGAGATAGCAACAATGATGGCAAAGCTAAAGAGTGCCATAAGAAAGAAAATAAAGCCTGATGTGGCCATAGTAAGTCTCCTTTATAGAAAGGTTGAGTGTTAACGGAGGCTAATCCAAATGAGAGCTTTTGTTGTAAGCGCCGCAGCTGCGGGGCCAAAAACAATAACCCACCATGGTGCCTCAAAGAAAAGAGCGAAGAGCACAATCGCAACAAAGGTAATGCTAGCAATTGCGCCAGAGTACATGAAGATGCCCATGTGAGCGTGGTGAGGATCACCTTTTTGGTAAATAGCAGCAAAAAAGCCGCCTATAGCCCCGATGATAAATAAGAGGAGTGTTGCCATGTGAGTGGCACCTTGTATGAGATAAGAGGAAAGAAAGGTTTGAATTTAAGAAAAAATTAACGCGAGATGTATACTATGTCAATATAAAACGCAGAACCCAAAGGCCTAAAGCAAAAGAAATGAGGGTTCCAAAAATGGAAAGCCCTATATATGTAAGGCTAAGTAGGTAATCTCCGCGTTCCAGGAGTAAAAAAGTTTCCATGGTAAATGTTGAAAATGTAGTGAATGCACCGAGGCATCCAATAACAAGAAAGGCTTTGAGAGGAAGCGATGCATATCCTTTAAGAGCAAGATATTGGATGAGGCAGGCTAGAAGAAAGGCGCCCAATATATTTACGCTAAAGGTTGCAAATGGAAAGCCTGAGCTGTGTGCTGGGATAAAGCTATTGAGGGTATGCCTGCCAAGTGCACCTATGGCACCACCCAGTGCTACAGCAAGCCAAATTGGCATTAGCTTGTAATCTCTCTTTTATGAAAAGTGAGGTACCAAGGAAAGCGGCCTTCTTTATAAGCTTTTTTTTCATATTTGGTGCTTATCCACCATTTAGGCGGGGTGCCCCAATCCTGTGGTTTAACGGCAGGAGCTTCAAAAAGGTCAAATGTATGAACATGGGCAATCATGTGATGCAGATATGATGGAATGTCTGTTGCCATAAAATATTCGCCGTCTTCTTTAAGGACGCGATAAACAGCCTTAAGAAAATCCTGGTTTACAATGCGGCGCTTATGCTGGCGGCGCTTTGGCCAAGGGTCTGGGTAAAGAAGACAAACTTGATCAATAATACCAGTTGGTAAATCTTCTAAAATTTCTCTCGCATCTTGGTTGGATATTTTCAGATTTGTAACGCCCTCTTTTTCACATTTGGAAACAAGAGAACGGAGCCCGTTTTTGTAAACCTCAATACCAAGGAAGAGCTGATCTGGATTTGCTTTGGCGCGCTCAAAAAGGAGCATACCATTGCCCATGCCGATTTCTAGTGTGATGCGCTCTGCCTTTGGCAGGTTTTTAGGGTCAAACAGAAAGGGCTCTATGCGTGTTTCTAGTTGCTTTTGCGCTTCAGGGCTCATACGGCTAGCAACGCGCCCAAATGAGCGCGCGCTACCTTCTTTAACAAGGCGTTTATCTTGAGTCACTAGGCCGCAATTCTAACAGCTGCTTTAAGTTTTTCAGCAATGTCTGTTTTTTCCCAGCTAAAGTGTCCTGCTTCTGTTGCTGTGCGTCCAAAATGGCCGTAAGACGAACTTTGAGTGTAGATTGGGCGGTTTAGATTCAGGTGCGTACGGATACCTTTAGGTGTAAGGGATACTGTTTCACGGATGGCCTTAATAAGGTCATCATGAGTAAGTCCAGCTTTCATTGTATCAAAAGTATCAAGGTAAATAGCGAGAGGTTCAGCCACACCGATTGCGTAGCAAAGCTGAATCTCGCAGCAATCTGCAAAGCCTGCTGCTACAATGTTTTTAGCAAGGTAACGCGCCATGTAAGCCGCGCTACGGTCTACTTTGGTTGGGTCTTTACCGCTAAAAGCACCACCACCATGACGGCTCATGCCCCCGTAAGTATCAACAATGATTTTACGACCAGTAAGGCCTGTGTCAGCACCAGGGCCGCCGTAGTTAAATGAGCCTGTTGGGTTGACGAAAATTTTAGCTTCATGGGGGCTAAAGTGCGCAGGAATAATTTCTTGAATGGTATCAAGTACGATTGATTTCACATCTGCTTGCGTGACACCATCCATGTGCTGATGAGAAATAAGAATCGTATCAACAGCCACAGGCTTACCATCTTCATAAACAAAAGTCACTTGAGACTTTGCATCTGGTCCGAGGCGCTTTTCGCCATTTTTGCGTTTTTCTGCCATGCGGCGAATAAGCTTATGTGCATAGTAAATGGGAGCAGGCATCAGGTCTTCTGTGTCGTTCGACGCATAGCCAAACATAAGGCCTTGGTCACCAGCGCCTTCTTCTTTATCGCTATCTTCATCAACACCTTGGGCAATTTCATTAGATTGAGAATGGATGCGGTTAATGATTTCAACAGTATCAGCGTTAAAATCACTGTTATCTTTACCTGTATAGCCAATCTCGCGGATAGCTTCACGTATAACAGTGTCATAATCGGGTATCTCTTTAGAGCGTACTTCACCTGCAACAACCACAAGGTTTTTGGTAACGAGGGTTTCTACTGCAACGCGTGCTTCTGGCTCTTTTTCAAGAAATGCATCTAGAATACTATCGCTAATGCGGTCACATACTTTGTCAGGATGTCCTTCAGATACAGATTCACTGGTGAAATAATAACGCTTTGGCATGAGATGTTTTTCCTTATCTTACTCTGCTCATAAAATAGACGGTAACAATGCCATGGAAAGGTTTAAAAGTCTATGGGAATATATGGAGATAACATGATTTTGCTTGCAATTTTGTGCACAAATTCATAATACTTTAAATTACATATAATAATGAAATTATGGAACACAAATGACAGACGTTTATTCATCTGACGATATAGACCCGCTGAGTAGAAAGCGTGGGTTCTTCGCGCTTGATCTTATTTTAGAATTAGAAACTGATATTGATGTTGTTGCATGCGCTGATGCTGCTCTTGCAGCTATGGATGGTTATTTTGGATCGGAGATTTTTTATGCAGCCACATTAAAGATTGTGGATGATGAAACAATCCAGGGTGCAAATGCAGAGTTTCGTCATAAAGATAAGCCAACCAACGTGCTTTCTTTTCCTGATGGAACGGATGATGGTGAAGCCCTTTATCTTGGAGATATTATGATGTCTCTTGATACGGTGATGCGGGAAGCAAAAGAGCAGGTGAAACCTGTAGAAGAGCATATTGTTCATCTGATGATTCATGGATTTTTACATTTGATGGGCTATGACCATGAGGAAGAGTCTGAAGCTGTTGAGATGGAAACGCTTGAGATTGAGCTTTTGCAAACATTAGATATTAAAAACCCTTATGAAGAGAAGGGGATTCCACGTGACTAACCGTATTATAGCTAAGTTTTCAGATTGGGTTACGTCTCGTTTTAGTAGAGGGCTTCAAAAAGAATTGAATGATATTGCAGTAAACCATGATGATGGCGAACCGCTTACAGATGAAGAGCGCGCCCTTGTAGCAGCGGCGCTTCGTTTTGATGAAATTGAAGCAGAGAGCATTTGCGTGCCGCGCTCTGATATTGTGACAGTTGATAGATCAGATGATTTTAAAGCTGTGCTTAAAGTGTTTATGGAATGTAATCATTCACGTCTGCCTGTGATTGATGGCAATAAAGATGATGTTCTTGGCTTTGTAACCATTAAAGATATTTTGCCGTTTATTGAAAAGCAAAATGAGTTTGCTTTAGAGAAAGCGCTACATATGACAACATTTGTGCCAGAAGGTATGGATATTGCCATGGTGCTTGGCCTTATGAAAAAGAACCATGTGCAAATGGCTGTGGTTGTAGATGAGTACGGCGGAACAACAGGCATTATTACCCTAAAGGACATTGTGGAAGAGCTTGTAGGTGAGGTGCATGATGAGCATGAAACACCAGAGCCTGTTATGATTATGCCGATGGGTGGGGGTGTTTATAAAGTTGACCCTAAACTTGAGATTGCTCTTTTAGAACAGCGCCTTGATGTAAACCTAACGCCGGACCTAGAAGAAGATGACCGTGACTTTGATACAGTTGGCGGCCTTGTGTTCCATCTTGCTGGTAAAGTACCTGTAAAGGGCGATAGTTTTACTTTAGAGGGCGGAAGCACATTAACAGTTACTGATGTGGATAATCGCCGCGTACTCATGACGGAGCTTAAGTCTGAGCAGAAGCTAAATTATATGGTGAATGCAGAGGCAGGTAAGGCAAAAGCAAGTTAATGTCTTTTTTAAATGAACGCTCCTGTTAAGGGGCGTTTTTTTATGAGGCAATACCAAACAAAACCAGCCCGAAGGCTGGTTTTGTTGCATTGTAAAGCAAGTAAGTTTGTTAGATGCGCATTGGCATAACAACAAACAGAGCCGAAGGATCTGCAGGGTCTTTAACCATGACAGGAGATGTGCCGTCTTTGAAGACGAACATCACTTCATCACTTTCAATGTGTCTACCAATTTCGCTTACATATTTTGCGTTAAAGCCGATGCTTACTTCATCAGCAGTGTACTCAACTTTAAGATCTTCAACCGCATTCTCTTGGTCTGGGTTGTTAGCTGTAATCATAAGGTTGTTAGGCTTTACGCTAAACTTAATAGAGCGTGATTTTTCATGAGAAAGAATAGCCACGCGGTCAACGGCTTGCATAAGCATTTGGCGTGAA
Organism: Alphaproteobacteria bacterium; assembly: GCA_028821995.1. Classification (GTDB taxonomy): domain Bacteria; phylum Pseudomonadota; class Alphaproteobacteria; order UBA2136; family JAPKEQ01; genus JAPKEQ01. The sequence continues at coordinate 4,729 of JAPKEQ010000048.1, read as the reverse complement.
ATATCCATTTCTTTATCATTACCGTAAGGAATAACGCGGTCATAATCAGGGAACGCGCCATCAATGACTTTAGATGTCAGTGTAATGGTATCTGTTTCGCACTGAATCTTTTTGTCGCTCACACGAAGTGTAACTTCTTTTGTTTCATCGCAAAGCTTAGCAAGTTCACCCACTGTTTTGCGTGGCAGAATTGTAGCCGTCATGTCTTTTGCACCTTCAGGAAGGTCCATTTCAACACGTGATAGACGGTGGCCGTCTGTTGCCACAAAGCGAAGTTTAGGTTCTTCGTCATCAGTTACATGAACGTAAACACCGTTTAGGTATTGGCGTGTTTCGTCGTTTGATGCAGCAAAGATAGCCTTATTAAGCGTCTTTTTGAAAGCTGCAGACGGTACGCTAAAGCTTACGCCATCTTTAAGAGTGTCAGTGTCTGGAAAAGCTTCTGGACTGAGGCAAGCAAGAGAGAACTTCGCTTTACCGGCTGTGATAGCAAGGCGTCCGCCACTGTCTTTAAGATCCATGTTAACCATAACGCCTTCAGGGATTTTTGAAATAATTTCGTAAAGTTTGTGCGCGCTTACTGTGGTCGCACCTTCTGTTTCTACAAAGGCCTCTGCGCCCCCTTTAACAGTCATGTCGTTATCAGTCGCTGTTGTCATAAGGCGGTTGTTTTCAGCCTTAAGAAGCACGTTAGAAAGAATTGGAATACTGGTGCGTTTTTCCACAACAGATTGCATGTGCTTCAAGTTTTTAAGCAGTGTTTCGCGAGAAATTGAAAGCTTCATAAATCTTCACCCTTTTTCAAAGATATTTGTCTTTATTGTTGTATCAAAAACACACTACCACAAAATGGGTGAAATAATAAACATCTAAACGCAACATTTAGTATGTTTTTTAGAAAGAGGTTGTTGTTAAAATTTTCTCACGAAGCTTCACATCCTCTTAAACAGAAGGGTCTGTGTCAATGAGCTTATCAATGGTCTTAACGGCGTGCATAACTGTTGTATGGTCGCGGCCGCCAAAAGCGCGCCCAATATCAGGGTAGGACTTGGTTGTGCAATTTTTAGCAAGATGCATTGCAATTTGACGCGGTCTTGCAACAGCGCGGCTACGGCGCGTACCAAGAAGCTCAGACATTTTAATGTTGAAGTGGTCAGTCACTTTGCGCTGAATATCATCAATTGTCACAGTTTTTTCATAGGATTTGAAAATGTCGTGCAGGATCTCTTGCGTGGTCTCAATGGTAATTTCTTTTTGTACCAGCTGTGTGTGTGCAATCAGGCGGTTAAGAGCGCCCTCAAGCTCGCGCACGTTGCTATCAATTTTTTCAGCAAGGAAATGTGCCACGTCGCGTTTAAGGTCAACGCCAAGTATTTGTGCTTTTTCCTCGAGGATGGCGATACGTGTTTCAAGAGAGGGTTTGTGAATAGCTGTTGTAAGGCCCCATGCAAAACGAGAACGCAAGCGGTCTTCAATGCCATCAAGCTCTGCAGGCGGTTTATCCGCTGTAAAGACAATTTGTTTTTTACTATCCATAAGCGTGTTGAATGTATGGAAGAATTTTTCTTGGCTTTGCTCCTTGCCTGCAATGAATTGAATATCATCAACCATAAGCAGGTCAGCGTCACGGAACATTTTTTCAAAGGGTTCCATGTTTTTTTTGTTACGAAGGGAGCTTACAAACATATTCACGAATTTTTCAGCTGAAACATATACGATATTAATGTTTGGATTTAGGCGTTTTTTCTCCCATGCAATGGATTGCATAAGGTGTGTTTTACCAAGGCCAACGCCGCCGTAAAGAATAAATGGGTTGTACTGTGTATCATCTGTTTCGCTAATGCGCTTAGCGGCGGCAAAGGCAAATTCGTTTGATTTACCAGTGACGTAACGGTCAAACGTGAAGCGCGGATCAAGGGGGGTGCCTTGATGCATTTTGTCTTTTGAGCCAGCAAGGGATGTGGGTGCTGCCATGTTGGCAAGGGCACCTGTGGCTTGAGATTGGCCTGGCGCTGGTGACGGCTGGCTTGAGGGTGCTGTGCTGAGCTCTCCTTTGAGGACGTAAGTGATTTTTACGTCAGTGCCTGCTGCTTGTTTGAAAGCAGATGTAATGGTGTCGGCGTAATGGCGTTCAACCCAGTTACGCATGAAGCCACTTGGTACAACAACTGTTGCACTACTAGGAGATGAATGTTCAGGAGAGAAAGAAAGAGGAGCGATCCAGCTATTGAAGCTCTGTTCACCAACATCAGATTTGAGAGTGTCGCAGACAGAATTCCAAAGTGTACTGGTCATAAGAGCTCCTTATTATTAAAATAGGGGGTATTACGCCACCCCCTAAAGCGTTTAGTAAATAAAGCTTATTTACCAGCAGTCAGAGTGCGAACACGTGTTGCAAGACGAGAGATCTTACGGCTTGCTGTGTTCTTTTTCAGGATGCCGTTACCGACAGCCTTGTGGAGTTCAGACATCACTGCTGTGAAACCTTTACCAACTGCTTCTTTTGAAGGTGTATCTGACTCAAGAAGAGTTTCAAATCTTTTAACTTCTGAACGCATACGTGTGCGAAGCATTTTGTTACGTTCTGTACGTTTTTCTGTTTGGCGGATTCGTTTGCTCGCCTGTGCACTGTTAGCCATGCTATTTTCCTTTATATTTAAGGGTTTGTTTTGTTTGAGCGCGCCATGAGCTTATTAAGCCGCAGGTTTGCTCTCTCTTTGCCTGAGTCTGTAGTCTTTCAGTGACCCGAGTGGCAAAGGGTTTCCAGTTATCCACATGTTGTGAACGCTGATAAGCACTGAAAATAGGTGTTTTTTATGCTTCGGTCAAGTTCTAAAGCAAAAAAATATTAAGATTTATCCACAGGGTGTTTTTTTTGTTGTTCCGCCTCTTTTGTGGGCGCGAATATTTTATGGATATAGTGAATATCTGCGCTTTCCATGAGGTTTGCGATATCTTTTGTATATGTACTTTGTGTAAAGCTATGTGCAACGCTTGTTATTCCTGGTGTGCTGCTGAGCACGCTAATGCAGGCTTGGTGGAAGGGTAAAGATGAAACAAGAGTGTTTAAGTGCGCTCTAAGCGGTTTGATTTTGGTGTTGTTTGCAGCCATGAGGGCATTTTCAATTTGAGAGCATTCTTCAGCGGATATTTGGCTTTTTAGAAGGTTTTTAATTTGCCCATAATGCGCCAGCCCTTGAATGTGTGACATGTAAGGGGCGATCTCTGCCTGTTCATTGTGTTGTTTGGCCTTGTACTCAATAAGCCTGACGCTACCAAAGTGCGGGTGTAGAGCGTTGAGGGGGCGTTGCGTAATAACGCTTAGGCCCATGCGTGAAGCAAGGTCTAGGGTTGAGCATGTTTGTTTATCGCCTGTTTTGCTGAACTCCCACGTACTTTTTTCTGTTAGCAGTTCTGTTTCAATTAAATTGAATGGGGCTGAAATGACTTTAAAAGCACTTCGTTTTTTGCGTCCCCATGCTTTTTGCGCTGCTTCTCTTGCCAGTTCTGCATATGTGGCAAGGCATGTGTGTGTAGGCATGTTTGAGGGGGCGCCAAAGGTTTGGCTGGATAAACCGTACCCTTGAATCTCTCCTTTAATGGTAAGTGTTTCCAACCACTCAAAAAGAGAGAGCACTCGCGATTGTATTTCGTCTGAGGATAGCCCTTGTAGTGATAGCATTTCAGGCTCTTGAACCAGGACGTAATCTGTTTGCTTTATGCCCATTGCTTGCAGATGCGTTTGATATTGATTTTGAAAGGCGCTGAGCTCGCAGGCCTGAACTTTACTCAAGATAACGCACTGGTCTCTTTCTATATGTCCTTCTTCAAGTGTTGTTTTTAGGGCCTTTCCTAGGGCTTTTAGATCTTCTCCGTTGCTGAAAGATAAAGAGCAATCAATCAGGTTGCATCCGTGTTTAAAGGCTGTTGTCAGTGTGGATTCTGGATGTTTGTTTTTATGAAAACCTAATGTACCAAAGCAAGATTTACTGACGGTTTTTCCATCTAAAATGCGCCAAGAGTCAGGGCTTGTTTTAGGGGCGTTTTGCCACGTTATGTCTGCAAAAGTTTTAGTGCCTTCTGCTGTGGCATGGCCAGAAGTTGCTGTTGGAATCTTTAATGTGTGTACATCCATGTGCATTATCCATTGAATTTTTTGTAGGGGTATGTAAGCATAAGCACATATTACACAAACAATAAATAACAAGAAAGAGTGATTCTATGAAAGCTTGGCTTTGGAGCGCAGTTGTTCTTGGTGGTCTTGGTGCGTTTGCGCTTACACAAGGGGCTCCTGTAACATCGGCACATGCAGAAACGGATATTGAAAAAACAATTGAAAAATTTATTAAAAGTAACCCGAAGCTGATTGCGGACACTCTTGATGGCTACCTTATGAGCAAGCGCCTTGATGATGCGCATGCCGCTGTAAAAGACGACCCGACCATAGGTCCTAAGGATGCTAAAGTTGTAATGATTGAGTTTGGTGACTACCGTTGTGGTTACTGCCGCCGCGTACAAGATACACTTGCTGAGCTTCGCGAAGAGTATAAGGATCGCGTGCTCTTTTCTTATAAAGCCTTCCCTATTCTTAGCGAAGAATCTTTCAGTGCAGCCCTTGCGGTATCAGCTGCGCATAAGCAAGGTAAATTCTGGGAATACAATGGTAAAGTTTGGGATAACCAAAGCCGTCTAAGCGAAGACCTTTATGTTGAGCTTGCTGAAGAAGTTG
>JAPKEQ010000126.1 GCA_028821995.1 Alphaproteobacteria bacterium | reverse complement strand
TATTGATCTTCGTAAGCGTTTTGACCTTGAGTCCAAAGAGTATGACGCAGATACGCGCATTATAATCTGCGAGCTCTCTGGCAATATGGTTGGCCTAATTGTAGACGCCATTCACGAAGTGATGCGTATTCCTGAAAACAGCATTGCCCCTGCCCCTAAAATTGTTGCGGGCGGCATTGGTAATGAATACATCAAAGGCATTACCCATCAGGATAAAGACATGATCATTCTCATTAACCTTGGCAAAGTGTTCTCTAAAGGAGAGCTGAGCGATCTTGGCGAGATGAAGGATGACAAGGCGGAGTAATTTTTAACTCCACTACTTTCATAGTTTTTTAGTAAGGTTTAATGTGCTTAAAGCAGTGCAATAACTGTCTTAATTCGCTCAACGTCAGCAAAAATGCGTATTATGAAAACTCCCACTCAACCTAAAGCAAATTTTAATATGCTTAAAGCAGCGCAGCTGCTGCTTTGCTGATGATTATTTATTTTATAAAGACTGTGGAAGCGCAAGTGTATTTAGCTATACATGCGAACCGCAAAAGCTGAGCAAAATAAATAGGCGCAGCAAATAAGCCATTAAATTAAAAAAGAGGCCCGAAGGCCTCTTTTTAAAGCTTTGTATGAATTACATACCAAACTTACGCTTAAAGGCGTCAACACGACCTTCAGTATCCAGCATACGACGCTGACCTGTGTAAGCAGGGTGAGATTTAGGATCTACACCAAGCACAAGCTTTTCGCCTTCTTTACCGTAAGTTGAACGTGTTGTGTAAGTAGAACCGTCAGTCATTTCCACAGTAATTGTGTGGTAATCTGGGTGGATATCTTTTTTCATGTCATTTTGCCTTTAATTAAACTTTTACTTTGCCTTTAAAGCCAGAGAGCTAAGGTCGCAAATAACCAATAATTTCGGCAAGGTACATCCAAAAAGGCCTTCTTACAAGGGTTTTTTACAGATACGTCTGATTTTTTAATATTTTAGCCCTCTTCCCCTTGCCCTTTCAGGCCCTCTCACCTATATATATCTCATACAGTTGCCTCTTCTAAGGCACAATCTTAAACGTACCTTTTTCTCACTCCCACACTTGGAGGTTATCATTATGCTCAACACTCCCGAGCATGTTGCAACAGAAGGCGAAGGCTATCTCCTTGATGCCAAAACCTTTCAACCTAACCTTTGCCCGCATGTGCAAGATGAATTCATCAAAGCTTGCTGTCATCAGATTCAGGCGGCCTACGACGAAGGCGTGATTGCAGATTGCATCGTAAGGGCAACGATTAAACATGAGGCACGCGTACATCAGGTTGAAATCAACTCTGGTGCACACAGCAACATGCACAACTTTAATCGTGAAATGCATGTTCTCCGCAAGATTCTTGTGCAGCAAGCCCAGCAAATGGGACTTGTTTACATCAGCGCTGGTGCAAGCCCTGTTACTTTTCAGGAAAGCCCCATGATTACGCCTCAGCCACGCTACCAACAAACTCTCAAACAGCTCAAAGGCGGAGACGTCTTCGAGCTTATGAAAGATTTTGATCCTTGTGCGGCTCACTTCCATATAGAAGTTCTTGATGAAGATGAAAGGGTTCGACTCATGAGCGCTTTTCAAGAGTTCTTATGGCTCTTTCTTGGCTTGTCTCTTTCCAGTCCTATTACGGCCGGGAATAATTCAGGCTATCACAGCACAAGGCAGCTTGCTTGGGCAAACTTTCCCAATGCTGGTGTCTACAAAGGCCTTGCTAAAACCAAAGCTGAGTGGAATGCTGATATTGAGGCAAAAATTGCGACAGGCGATGCTGAAGACACCACGACCATGTGGTATTGGGTGCGCGCTTGCGACAAGCAGCCCACATGCGAGATTCGTGTTTCTGATGCTATCACCTATGTAGATGATATTGCACCCATCATGGCTCTTGCAGTCTCTCTCAAAGGTTACCTGCTAAGCCGCCCTGACAGGGCACTTGGTAACCCTGATATTGCTGAAGCAAACCTGAATGCCGTTACTGAGCATGGGCGTCGCGCTTATGTGAATTTACTGCAAGAAGATGGCACCTACAAAAAAGAGCGCTTTGGCGATGCTGCAAGAATTATCTTGCAAGAATTGGTTCCATACGCTGAAAAAGCTATGGAAGGTACAGCCTATCCGTATTTTGAAAAGCTGTATAAAATTCTGAAGCGCACGGCTGTCTCATCTACCATTTTGAGGCATTACCATGAAGCACTTGGCAAAGACGACACGGATGAAGCGCACGCTGAGCGCTCTGTCATAGATTTTCTTGCTTGTGCTACAGCAAAATATAACGCTTAAAACGAATAAAAAGGCCGCCCAACGGGCGGCCTTTTTGCGTATCCAGTAAGTAAAGCTTAGTGAACAAGGCCCTTAATGGCTTCGTCCGTTAGCTTACTTGCAGTCTTTTTATCAACGCTTTGCTCAACAAGCTTTTCAGTTGCAGAGATAACAATGTTTACAACATCATCATGCAACGTCTCAAGTGCACGAGCGCGGGCTTGGTCAATGCTTTTAGCCGCTTCTGCACTCTTACGAGAAATCTCAGTTTCGAGTTCTGTTTTTCTCGTTTGAACAATTTGTTCCGCTTCCATACGTGCGCGTGTCACGATTTCAGCAGACTCTTCACGCGCTTGCTTCACTTGCTTTTCGTAAGCAGCGAGCGCTTCTTGTGCTTCAGTCTTTAGAGCAGAGGCTTTATCAAGGTCACCCTTAATACGGCCAGAGCGTTCATCAAGCACATCATTGATGGCAGGAAGAGCCCATTTCCACATAAACAGCATCAACAGA
>JAPKEQ010000047.1 GCA_028821995.1 Alphaproteobacteria bacterium | reverse complement strand
ACTGTCAGCGATGATTTGATTCACGACCAAAAATCAGCCTCAGATGGCTTTAAAGCCTACCAAAACAGAGAGTGGGCAAAAGCAGAAAAGCTTTATAAATCTCTTAAAGTGCATAACACCCTTAAAGAACTCTTCCTTGATCGCATTAAAGCCTATAAAAAAACACCGCCCGCAAAAGACTGGAATGGCGCTTTTATCAGCCAAACAAAGTAGCGCTGCTCTGCCATTTTTCCCTTAATACATAAGAAAAAATGAAAATACACACCTTACAAACATGTTCCGCTTGCACACAAGCTGGCAATGAACGGTTGATTGAGTAAACGATTCGTGTGAAAATTACTATATCAAAATCAAAAAGCACAATCGGAGAGAGCGCCCTTCTCAATGATTTGAAACAGAGCGGATAGGAAACCATATGACTTCTGAAAATGCTGGAAAAAAAGAAAAAAGCAAAGCTGAATCACTCAGGCTTGAGTTTGATAACAACGGACTTCTTCAGGAACTTTGCGGCATGCATGATGCCCACCTCCAACAAATAGAAGAACGCCTTGCTGTTCAAGTGGTCACCAAAGGCAACCAAATTGCCATTCTTGGAAATGTAGACCAGGCTAATAAGGCTAAAATTGTTCTCGAGGACCTTTATGAACTTCTGCAAAATGGTATTACCGTTGGCCCTCCACAAGTTGAAGCTGCCCTTCGTTTTAGTGACGGTCTTATTAACTCCCGCCTCCGCCCATCGGACCTTATGGGTGAAAACGCAGTGATTGCCACCCCTCTTAAAAAAATTATTCCAAGAAGCGTACAGCAACACGTGTATGTAAACGCCCTCAAACAAAGCCACCTTGTGTTTGGTGTAGGCCCTGCTGGTACAGGTAAAACGTTCCTTGCCGCATCTTACGCAGTGAGTCTTCTGGCTGCGAAACAAATTGATAAAATCATTGTCACGCGCCCTGTGGTAGAAGCCGGTGAAAGCCTTGGCTTTTTACCTGGTAGCCTTGAAGAAAAAATTGATCCCTACCTAAGACCAATTTTTGATGTGCTTCAAGATACAATTGGCCCAGACCGCTCTAAAGAGCTCCTTGAAAAGAATGTGATTGAGATTGCACCGCTTGCTTACATGCGCGGCCGGACACTTAATAACGCTTTTGTTCTGCTTGATGAGGCGCAAAATGCAACAGACATGCAAATGAAGATGTTCCTCACCCGCCTTGGCGATAACGCTCGCGCGGCCATTACTGGTGACCCGTCTCAGGTTGACCTTCGTAAAGGACAACGCAGCGGCCTGCGTGATTCTGTAAATGTACTTGAAGGCCTAAGAGATATTGAAGTGATTCGCTTTAATGAAGCTGACGTTGTGCGCTCAACACTTGTCTCTCGCATTGTCCAAGCTTACGACGAGCGTGACCGTCAGATTGACATGAAGCTCGAAGAAGACGGCTCTCCGCTTTAGATTGTCTATATAAAAAACCCCGCCAAATGGCGGGGTTTTTTATCGTTTTTAAGCAGCTTGAACATAATCAAAGCAGTTGTAGCCATTTACGCGCGGCAAGCGGCGCTCACGGTCAAATGCATAACGAGACAAAATAGGACCAAGCGGGCCAAGGCGGCGCTTGAATTCCATTGCCATCAAGCGAGTATAAACCCACTTAACGATGCCAAAGTCATGTTTGGGATCCCGCGCAACACAGACAGGGTTTTCGCCCTTTTCCATAATTCGTTCCAGAATATCGTCCAGAACTGGGTAGGGTGGCAAAGAATCACTGTCCTGTTGATCAGGCTTCAGCTCAGCAGAAGGCTCTTTGTCAATAATGGCCTGCGGAATCCGCTCACCACTACTGCCAAAGATTGCATGTGCCTCAGCGCTATTGCGCCAATTAGAGAGTGCATAAACACGCATCTTGTATAGGTCTTTGATAGGATTATAAAATCCAAACCCGTCACCGCCAGCTGTAAAATAGCCCATGGCCAGTTCACTTTTGTTGCCGGTTGACAGCGCCATAGTTGGAATGCCATTTTCAGACAGCTCATTGGCAAGGGCGTTAATGTAATTCATCCGCAGGCGCGGCTGAAGATTTTCATCCCCCACGCCGCCAAACGGCAGTTTCCAACCTTCTTTAAGAAGCTCGGACATTTGACCTTGCATCCGTTCATAAGCACCGCCAATTTTGACAGCGTAATTATGGCGCATCCCCAGATTAGCAGCTAGCTGAATAGCATCAGTAAGCGAACCTTCACTGGAATAAGGCGACGGGAGCATCAGCGCGCTGACATTATCAGCACCAACAGCGTCCACAGCCATAGCCGCAACAAGTGCGCTATCAATACCGCCAGAGGAACCAAAAGTTACCCCTTGCAGGCCAGACTTGCCTACATAGTCACGAAGACCAACAACAGCGCCCATGTAATCATCGGCCTCTTCTGACCAAAGTTTAATGGGGCGTTTTTGAACGGGGCGAATTTTACCCTTTGCGAACACATAGTCTGTTTCATCATCTGTCCAGGCATTTGAAAGACCTTGTACAGCATAACGGAAAGCCCTTGTGGGGTTTACCGCGCAGCTGCGGCCATCAAAAACAAGTTCATCTTGACCGCCGGCCTGGTTGCAATACACAATTGGCGCGCCCGCATTTTTGGAAGCGTTCCAAATCACCTTGAGGCGCTCTTTCGGCTTACTTCGCGCATAAGGCGAAGCGTTCGGGCTCAGCATAAGGTCAATTTCGCGCTTCCCCCATTTCAAAGGAATACGGTCATGCCAAATATCTTCGCAAATGGCAACGCCAATTTTTACGCCCTTAAATACAATGTGATTACCAAAACAAGGCGAAGAATCAAACACACGTTTTTCATCAAACACACCGTAGTTTGGCAGCTCTGTTTTGAAATATTCGCCAAGAATATTGCCCTTATGGATAAACCATGCTGCATTATACCGGTAGCCGTCCTTCAGCACAGGCAGACTCATGACAAAAGCCACTGACATATCAGCGGTTTCTTTCACAAGACGGCGCGTCATGCTCATGGCATCCTTCATAAAATAATCTTTCAGCAAAAGATCTTCAGGCGGGTAGCCTGTCATAAACATCTCACTGAACAAAACAATATCAATACCGTCCGCCTCTGCTTTTTTCAAAGCCGTCATGGCGCGCGCATAATTTCCGCTCAAATCCCCAACAACAGGGTTGCACTGAACGATCCGGATTTTCAGAGAATATGTCATAAGATTGAAACCTCTTATAAGAGAAAAAGATAGGAAAGGTTGAGCTTGTGTCTCCTATCTAACAAGAGTGCATACAAAAATCAAGAACTATATGGTTTTACAGATCTTTGCGATACAACAATGCGTCTTCAGCAGGCGTGCTATCTTCGCTTGTATAAAAGCCTTTTCTCTCACCAAATTGCTGCGCACCAAGCTTTTCATAAAATTTTTGCGCACCATCGTTAGAACGGCGCACTTCCCAAAACAGGCGCTTTACATCGCTTTTTTTAATCTGATCTTCAAAAGTTTTGAATATGTTGCGCGCAAGCCCTTTCCCCCTATAATCAGGACAGGTTGCAATGCTCCAAAGTTCGGCTTCATCAAGCACAGTATGGCCAAGCAGGCAGCAAATCAGCTTTCCATTCTCATACTGACCCAGAGCAATAAAGCCTTCAAGGCTAAACATAGGCTTAACAATAGATTCAGAAAATGGTCCTTCTGGGAAGCACAACGCATCTAGAGCCGCAATATCTGATGTATGTGATGGCGCTAATGTTTGAATCATTACTTTTTAAGCGCTTCACGCTCAGCAATTGTTTGATAAGAAAGGGCCCTGACATACAGCGGACTTAAATCTTGCCCCTCACCTCTTAAAAAGGCTTCATGGCCGTAACGGGTAAGTTTTTCAGCATTCACATACCTCCCAGCAGGCGGATAACTTAAAGATGTACAGACAACACTTTCAGGCACAGATGAACGGTGCTCAAGCATGCCATCTCCGCATAAAACTTGGCCGCCTTGAAGCTCATCAATAGCCTCAGCTCTTTTCATGCAGCGAATTTCAGATAAAGCGCCTTCTTCTAAAGTCTGCACATAAACATCTTCACCATGGGCTGTGAGCCACGCCGTATAGCGCTTTGCTTCTGCTTGCTCTTGAACGCTTTTCAGAATCACTTCAGATACAGGTAAAGCAGCAACAGGTATTTTAAGGCTATCACCAAGTCCGCGCGCTGCACTTAGGCCCACACGCACCCCTGTAAAAGAGCCCGGACCCTTGCCCGTAACAATAAGGCTGAGCTGATTTTTTGTAATGTTTGCTTCCTTTAATGCTTCTTCAAGCACGGGTAATAAGCGCTCTGCATGACCGCGGTAAGCCATTTCATGGTAAGAGAAAAGAGTGTCATACTTTTCATTTTCAAAATATAACAAAGCGAGGGAAAATTGATCTCCCGCTGTTTCAAACCCTAAAATGTATGTTTTTTCACCCATATAACTCCTATTTGCAGCATTTTATGAAACCCTGTCAACGGGAAATCTATAGATAGATGCAACCATGTCAGCATAAATACTAATTGTATACACCATAAATAGAAGATAATAAAAAACCATAAGGGGAAGTCAATCATGATGATCGGTGCCGCTCCGGCCATGCCCATGAGCTCTATGGAGCTTTCATCCATGGGCGTTTTTAGTTCAAATCCACAGTTTGATATTCATTCTTTGAATATTGCGAACGGGTTTGCAGGATTTGAAAACCAACTTGGGTTTGGCGCAATCAATGATACTGATCGCCTTGCCCCTTTGCTTGCAGATTTCTTAACACCAGATGCAGAAAGCATTCAGGTGAACGATGCACTCAAGGAAATTGGTGCAGCAGATACAGCGCAATCTACGCAAATGTTCCACTCATATGAGGCATCTATTAAGCTCGAAAATGATATTTTAACAACCCATGCCCAAATGATTGGAATCATGTCGGCAGGAATATAGGGGCTTTTTAACGCTAGAAGCCATAAGATAATAAGGAACAGAAAAACGGGGAGTTCTGTGAATAGTATAACAGCAAACGTAAATGCATCGATTATGGGCAGTAGTGCACAGGCGCTTAGCCAAACAGCTAACATGACCGCAGCCTTTAGCAAGGCTTACGCACCACAAATCCCAGAAGGCCTATCTTTTGAAAATGCCAGCGGTGAAATGGTTTCACTTGAAGCGATGGTTGCTGCTGAAATGCTCACAGATCCAGCTTCCAGCATTACAGATGCCATGAACAACCTATCAGCTTCAGCCTCGCTTACATCAGCGCTTCTTGATTCTGTAGGGTCTGCAGTTAACATTTCGGTTTAAAGGGGGCACATTTATGGATATCGTAAGTAAATCAGCAGGACTCGCAAATGCGCTCAACACAGCGTCCGGAGGGGTTCAAAAATCCTCCCGCGATTTTTCTGAGGCAGCCAAAGCTACAACAGATAGTTTTGCAGCTAGCGCCAATGAACTTTCTGCTTCTTTTAATGAAGAAATTACACTTGATAGCTCAACCTATCTTTCCTCACAGAATACATCAGACCCACTTTTTGGCATTATGGACATGAAGCTTGCTGAACATGCCTATAAAGCCAACCTTGAAGTGATGAAAACGACTGATGAAATGATGGAAGATGCCATTGATAGGCTTGCTTAACATCTAAAATCGGCCTGCGCGACACACACCCACCTGAGAATAACCAAGGAAACCTAAGTCAAATAGGTAATTTTGCTTCATAGGCCCTCCTATGAGCGCGTATACTGGCTAAGCACATAATAAAAACAAGGAAGCTCACCAATGGGCAAGACCGCGCTGAAAACAGTCAAACCTCCACAAGCACTAACTGAGTACTGCCAATCCATTCTCAGCAGATCCAAAATCACAGGTAAGAAAGAGCTTTCTACCTTTGCTGGAACCTACTTTAAAGGCCTTCCTCTTATGGAGTATGACTTCCTCAATGACGAAGCTATTCTTGGACACATTCAGAGCGTATATAGCGTATTTAATACATCATGGAAGGGCGAAGTTTTTGTACGCGTTCACAACCCTCCATACACAAGGCATACTGTTGCTGAAGTTCATATGCAAGATCAGCCTTTCATTGTTGATAGCGTATGGTCAGAAATTCACCGTCGCGGACTTGATGTGCACCACACCTTCCACCCGGTTTTTCTAACTAAACGTACCCCTTCTGGTGAAGTTAAAGATTTTAAAGACGTTGGGCTGGGTACAAATAAAGATCAAACCTTCCAGCCTGAATCTCTTGTTCATATTGAATTTGATCGCATTGAAGATGACAAGCTTCTCCGCGACATTAAAACAAACCTTGAAAACGTAATGCACCAAGCACGTGCTGTCTCTCGTGATTTCCCTAAAATGACGGCTAAACTTCAAGAAATCATTGCCGAATATGACGCTAAAAAACTTAAACTCACCACAGAAAACAGGGAAGATGCCATCTTTTTAAAATGGCTCATTGATGGCAATTTTGTTTTCCTTGGATACAGGCATTACGACATTACGCATAAAACAGATGATGATTATCTGGGCATGACGAAAGGGACTGGCCTTGGTATTTTGTCTAACGAAGAATCTTCTGTAAAAACACCTGTTGCTTTTTCAAACCTAGCGCCTAACCTTGCCCACAATATGCGTGATAGCCATATTGTAAATATCACAAAAGGGCTTGCTAAATCTCCCATTCACCGCCGTGTGGATATGGATTACATTGGGATCAAACAATATAACAAAAAAGGTGTTCTTGTTGGAGAACATCGCTTTATGGGACTCTTCACATCCAAGGCTTACACAACGCCTGCTCGTGAAATTCCAATCGTACGTCAAAAAATTCAAATGGTTCTTGATGACGCTGCCCATCAAGGCTCTGATACACATAACTTTAAAGCGCTTGCAAACATTCTAGAAACATACCCCAAGGATGAGCTTTTCCAAATTACACTGCCAGACCTGATGCGTATTGCTAACGGTATTGTGCACCTTAGCGAACGCCAAAAAGTGCGTATGTTTGCACGCAGAGAATGCAGAGAGCGTCTTGTGACTGTCATGGTGTTTATTCCAAGAGATCGCATGAGCAGCACCATTCGCAAAAAAATTATTCGTATTCTACTGGAAGCATATGATGGTGAGGATATTGAATATTCCACAACGTATGGCGAGTCTATGCTCACACGCCTCTTCTTTAAGATTCGCACCAAAACAACAACAATTGACACAGATGACAATATTGTTGAACGCCTTATTATTGAAACAGTGAGAAGCTGGGATGATTCTCTTCGTTCTGAAATGGCAAAACTTTATGGAGACAAAAAAGGAAGCTCCCTCTTTATCTCCTATAAAGAAGCCTTTAGAGAAGGCTACAAAGAGAATACACCTGCAAGCATCGCTGCCAAAGATGTAAACGATATTGAAGCCGTCCGTGCAGGAAAGCAGTTCCACGTAGGAATTCATCCATGTGATAGTAATGTCCAAGCACGCATGAAAGTCTTTAGAGACTCTAAACGCGTCAACCTATCTGACATTATGCCTATCCTTGATAACATGGGCCTATTTGTAAACAACGAACAACCGAACCGCATACGCGTCAGCAAAGATGCCACGCCTATTTGGATGCATGAATTTGGTGTATCTAGCCGCATCGGTGGAAACTTAGAGAATCCTGAATCTCTCAAAATCCTAACAGGCGCCCTTGAAGCTGCATGGCAAGGCACACTTGAAAGCGATACGCTTAATGGCCTTATTGTTGCTTCAGGCATGACGGTGCGCCAAATTGTTATCTTGCGCTCATTTGTAGCTTACCTTAAGCAAGTTGGTGGCCGACATGGGAGTGACTATGTACGTAATACGCTTATTAAGCATGCAAAAATTGCGAAAAAGATTGTTGATCTATTTGACGTGCGCATGACGCCAGAAAATATCTCTGGTCGCCAAAGTAAAGTGAAAGCTCTCATTAAAACAATTGAAGCTGACCTTGCTCATGTAAGTATTTTGGATGAAGACACTGTTCTTCGCCGCATTATGGGGCTGACACAAGCCATCCTTCGTACTAACGCATGGCAGCGTAAAAACGATACAGATACACTTTGCTTTAAGCTAGATAGTACAAAAGTTCCTGGTATGCCAGCGCCAGCACCAATGTTTGAAATTTTTGTGTATGACACATTGTTTGAAGGCGTACACTTGCGCGGCGGAAAAATTGCACGCGGGGGCCTACGTTGGTCAGATCGCCATGAAGATTTCCGCACAGAAATCCTTGGCCTTATGAAAACACAAATGACAAAGAACTCTGTCATTGTACCGCTTGGCGCAAAAGGTGGATTTATCATTAAACATGATCTCCCTAAAGAGCGCGGCGAACTTATGAAAGTTGTTGAAACGCGCTACTCTAGCTTTGTAACGCACCTTCTCAGTATTACAGACAACCTGATTGATGGTAAAGTTGTGCCGCCAAGAGAAGTGAAACGTCACGATGGTGACGACCCTTACCTTGTTGTTGCTGCCGATAAAGGTACAGCAACCTTCTCAGACATTGCCAATGGCATTGCTGAAGGCTCAAGCCAGTACTGGTCTATTAAAAACAACGGCTTTTGGCTTGGAGATGCCTTTGCATCGGGGGGCTCTAATGGTTATGACCACAAAAAAATGGGAATTACAGCCCGCGGAGCTTGGGAATGTGTGAAACACCATTTCCGAACACTTGGCACAGATATCCAAACTGAAGATTTCACCTGCGTTGCCATTGGCGATATGGCCGGAGATGTTTTCGGGAACGGCATGCTGCTTTCTAAGCATACCTGCCTTGTTGCAGCCTTTAACCACATGCATATCTTTATTGACCCAACGCCGAATGCAGCCAAAACGTGGAAAGAACGTAACCGTCTCTTCCATGAAACGCACTCACAGTGGAGCGACTACAACACTAAACTTATTTCTAAAGGGGGCGGTGTATTCTCGCGCCACGATAAATCTATCGACCTCACAAAAGAGATGAAAAAACTTCTTGGCATTAATAAGGATAGCGCAACGCCTGATCAAATTATCCGCGCTATTTTGACCATGAAAGCTGACCTTCTTTGGAATGGTGGTATCGGTACTTTCATAAAGGGTAAAACTGAAACCAACGCTGATGCAAGCGACCGTGCAAACGACCAAATTCGTATTAACGGGGATGAAGTTGGCGCCAAAGTATTTGGCGAAGGCGGAAACTTAGGTAGCACACAGCTTGGACGTATTGAATTTGCACGAAACGGCGGCCTTATCAATACAGATGCAATTGATAACAGTGCCGGGGTAGACTGCTCAGATAACGAAGTTAACATTAAAATTCTTCTTAATACTGTGCGTGAGCAAGGTAAAATTACCGATAAAAAACGCTCAGTACTTCTAGAAGACATGACTGACGCTGTTGCGAAGCACGTTCTGCGCGATAACTATCTGCAAGCACAAATTCTAACAATTGCAGAGCAAGTGAGTACAGAATCTCTAGATACTTATGCACGCCTCACACGTGACCTTGAAAAGAAAGATTTCCTTGATCGCGATCTTGAGTTCTTACCATCTGATGAAGAATTTACTGAACGCGCCCAAAATAAAAAAGGGCTTACACGTCCAGAGCTCTCTGTTCTTATGGCTTACGTAAAGATGGATATCTTTAGTATTCTGCTTGATACGGATATGATTGATGATAAAGCGCTAGAAAGTTACCTCTTCCATTACTTCCCTGAAGTGTTACGTAAGAAATACACAGCAGAGATTAACGGACACCGTCTAAAGCGTGAAATCGTTGCAACGGTTCTTTCTAACGAACTTGTGAACCGCATGGGGCTTACATACACTTACCGCATGGTAAATGAAACAGGATCCTCGGTTGAAACTATCGCGAAAGCACACATTGCTGCTTCTCGCCTACTTGAAGCAGAACGCTGGTACAAGCAAGCAGAGCTCCTTGATAACAAAGTTTCTGCTGAACACCAACGTGACATGCTACGTACCGTGAAAAAGCTTGTTGAAGCTGTGAGTTACTGGCTCATTAGAAACGCTACAATTGAGAGCGGCATTCAAGAGATCATTGATACTTACAAAGGATCATTTACAAAACTTGAAGCAATTCTGCAAAAACCAGTGACTCCTGCCCATGGCAAAGTCATTGAGAGACGTTGTAAAGAATGGATGAAAAAGGGCCTACCGAAAAAAGACTCTGATATCTTTAGTAAACTTCCAAGCCTAAACAGCATGCCAGACATTAGCAAAATTCTTCTTGAAGAAGGCTGTAAAGCTGAAGAGGTGACTAAACTTCATTTTGCACTTGGTGAAACGCTTAAGCTTGGCATACTGCAAGACCTCACACGCACCATCCCTGTAACGAACAACTGGGAACGTGTTGCCGTTCTTTCCCTTGTGGAAGCCATTTATACAGCGCAGAGACAAGGCACACGTGGCGTTATGGCTCTTAGCAAGTCCTGCGGACAAGACGCAGCTCTTAAAGAATGGGAATCTGAAAGATCAGAGCGCCTTGAGAACTACCTCTCAATGGTAGCAGAGCTTAAACGTCTGGATAGCGTAGGCATTGCTCATATCAACAGTATTATTGGTCAACTCAGGGGCCTTACAGCAAAATCTTAAAAAGATTGCCTTTTAAAGGGAGGTCTGGCTTAATACACTCACGTATTAAGGTAGGCCTTTTGCGTTTAAGAGCACATCCCAAAGCCTTAAAACTAAGGCACTAGGACAAAAGTCCTATTTTGGGATAGATTTTTTCTTTTTTGGCAGCTGCTGAGTGGTTTACCTACTTAAAGTCTGACAAAAATGGAAAAAGGTAACCACACAAATAGGATTTTCAAATGACAAACGCTGCTGAAGTAAACACATTTACAGATTACAAAATTAAAGACTTAAGCCTCGCTGAATGGGGCCGCAAGGAAATCACTCTTGCTGAGCAAGAAATGCCAGGCCTTATGGCACTGCGTAAAGAGTACGCAGGTAAAGCTCCACTTAAGGGCGCGCGCATTGCAGGTTGCCTACACATGACCATCCAAACCGCTGTTCTTATGGAAACACTGGTTGACCTTGGCGCTGAAATTCGCTGGAGTAGCTGCAACATCTTTTCAACGCAAGACCAAGCTGCCGCCGCTATGGTTGCTGCTGGCATTCCGACATTTGCTTGGAAAGGTGAAACTGACGATGAATTCTGGGACTGCATCAGAGATACTGTAAAAGGCCCGAACGGCTGGACACCAAACATCCTTCTTGACGATGGAAGCGACATGACAATTCTAATTCATAAAGAGTTTCCAGAGCTTTTAGACGATATTAAAGGCGTAAGCGAGGAAACAACAACAGGTGTTCATATGCTTCTTCAAATGATGAAGAAAGATGAGCTGAAAATTCCAGCTATCAACGTCAACGACAGTGTAACAAAATCTAAGTTCGATAACCTATACGGTTGCCGCGAATCTCTACTAGACGGTATTAAGCGCGCAACTGACGTGATGATCGCTGGTAAAATTTCAGTTGTTTGCGGATATGGCGACGTAGGTAAAGGTTGCGCACAAGCACTTAAAAGCCAAGGTTCACGCGTAATTGTTACTGAAATTGATCCAATTAACGCACTGCAAGCTGCCATGGAAGGTTATGAAGTTAATACACTTGAAAGCATCGTTGAAACAGCTGACATCTTCGTAACAACAACTGGTAACGTTGACGTAATCACAGCAGATAACATGCTTAAAATGAAAGATCATGCCATTGTATGTAACATTGGTCACTTCGATACTGAAATCCAAGTAGACGCCCTGCGTAACTTTAAATGGACAGAAGTAAAGCCGCAAGTCCACATGGTTCACCTGAATAACAACAAGAGCATTGTACTGCTTGCTGAGGGCCGCCTTGTTAACCTTGGCTGTGCTACAGGCCACCCAAGCTTTGTTATGAGCTGCAGCTTCACCAACCAAGTGGTTGCGCAAATCGAACTTTGGAATAACTCTGAGAAATATGACCTTGGCGTACATGTACTGCCGCGTCACTTGGATGAAAAAGTGGCACGCCTTCACCTTGATAAGCTAGGTGCAAAACTGACTAAGCTTACTGACAAGCAAGCAGATTACATTGACGTACCTGTTGAAGGCCCATTCAAGCCTGAAACATACCGCTACTAATACGCTCAGCGTATCTCCTACTAAAAAGCGCCCCAAACGGGGCGCTTTTTTTTAATTCAAAGCAATCGCTATTTAATGCCTATAGAGCTTCAGGCAATTTAATATCTACCTTACCTTTAAAGTCATCCGCAAGCGCCTTCACAAGAAGCTCTCCGCCAGGAATTGTTTTATTAGATGTTACAGCCATATCTGCTGCGCGCTTAAAGCCTGCTTCCACGTTTTGCTCTGCGTCACCTGCAATCACAATCGCTTCCACGCCGCGCTTCTCTGCGGCTTCAAATACAGAAGGCAGGAATCCTGAAAAATCAAAATCTTCATCCAGAAAATCAAAAGCAAGAGGTGCCATAAAAATAACAGACCCGCCATCAACCACAGGAGAGCAAAGTGCATAAGCTTTCAAGTGCCCCTCCTCTTCCCACACATATCCGTATGGCTCACCAAAAGCATCTTCTGTTCTTAAAATTCCTGTTTTCTCAATAATTTCAGCTGCTGCTGTGCCGTACGTGCGTGCAATCAATGTTGCAACGTTTGCTCTATCGGCAGACGTTTCCCCTCTTAGCGCCATATAAACTTTCTTTCTTCGTTTTACCCCCTTATAATGCCGTTTAGAATAAAGGATTGCAAGCTTATGAATCGCATGAGAATAACTCTCTCACTACTTATACTTCTTTTTGTTGCAGGCATGCCTGCAGCACAGGCAGCCCCTAAAGGTTATCACTATGTTAGATCTGTTTTTGATGGAGATACTGTTCTACTCAACAACGGCCTTAAAGTGCGCCTTCTTGGTATCAACACACCAGAGATCAATTATAAAAATGGTAAAGCTGAACCTTTTGCCTATAAGGCCAAAGCGCGCCTTGAGCGCCTTACAGATAGAACAGCTGTTCGTCTTGAGTATGACAAAAGAAAAACTGACAAGTATGGTAGGGAACTTGCCCACCTTTATACAAAAGATGGTTTATGGCTTAACAAGGCCCTTGTAGAAGAAGGCCTTGCTCATGTGTATAGTTTCCCTGAAAATACCAAGCACGTAGATACCCTCCTTACGGAAGAAGCAAAAGCGCAAGTTCTCAAAAAAGGGCTATGGTCCCATAAAAAGTGGAGAACATTTAATGCATCAAACATGAGAGACCTAGAGAAACGTATTGGTGAGTTTACAATCGTGGAAGGCACTGTCAGCCATGCCAACCAGGTCGGCAATAAATTTTATATTAACTTCGGAAAAAATTGGCGTCAGGATTTTAC
>JAPKEQ010000046.1 GCA_028821995.1 Alphaproteobacteria bacterium | reverse complement strand
TGTCGCGCACCTTCAAAGCAAAATAACCCTACAAGGAAACATGGATCCTATGGTTTTGATGACAGATCCTGATACGGTAAAAATGAGGGTTAAAGAAACACTTTCTAAGATTGATCCAACGCACCATTACATATTTAACCTTGGCCATGGTGTGACACCGCTTACGCCTATTGAAAATGTCCAGGCTATGGTTGACGCTGTACAAGGGAAATAGTCATGTATCTTACATTTAAAGCATTACATATCATTTCTGTTGTTTGCTGGTTTGCAGGGCTTTTCTATTTGCCACGTATTTTTGTGTATTACACAGAACGCGCAAAGACAGAAGAAACAAAGCAAGTTCTTCAAACCATGTCTTTTAAGCTTTTAAAATACATCACAACACCAGCCGCTGTAGCCACATGGGTTTTTGGTTTGATCCTTCTTATTCAAAACCCTTACCTTTTTGAAGAAGGTTGGATCCATGCAAAGCTAACATGTGTTATTTTGCTTACGGTTTATCATGCATATCTTATAAAATATAACCATGATGTTCAGCTTGATGCTGTGAAAAAATCGGGTAAGTATTTTAGAATTTTTAACGAAATACCAACCATTATACTTATTATTGTTGTTTTTTTGGCTGTTCTTAAACCTTTCTAAGACACATAAAAAGCTTGACGACTGCACACAATCTCTTTTAAATGGGAATATTAGCTCTTCTTCAGAGCGGATATTTCAATTTAATGAATTAACACATTTCAAATTAATCAATCAAAAGCATATATAGAATCTCATGAAACATCTCAGTGAACTAAAAAATAAAAGTACAGAAGACCTTGTAGAAGTTGCTTCAAAAGCAGGTATTGAAGATCCTGCAGCAATGAAACGCCAAGAAATCATGTTTGCAATTGTAAAAGCAATTCCAGAAGATGAGCGCGATGTAAAAGCAGAAGGCGTACTTGAAGTTCTTCAAGATGGTTTTGGATTCCTTCGTTCTCCTGATAGCAACTACTTCCCTGTACAGGAAGATATCTATGTTTCTCCAAGCCAAATCCGTCGTTACGGCCTAAGAACAGGTGATACAATTACAGGCTCTATTCGCCCACCAAACCCAGGCGAGCGCTACTTTGCTCTTTTAAAGCTTGAAACAATTAACTACGAGAACCCTAAAAACTCTAAGTCTCGTCGTAACTTTGAAAAGCTTACACCTCTTTACCCAGAGGAAAGATTTAACCTTGAAGGGGACGACCCAACTGATAAGAAGAACATGACAGGCCGTATTATTGACCTTGTTTCTCCTATTGGTAAAGGGCAACGTGCCATGCTTGTGGCGCCGCCAAAAGCAGGTAAAACAATGATGCTTCAATCTATTGCTCACGCAATTGAGAAAACTCAGCCAGATGTTCACACAATTGTACTTCTTATTGATGAACGCCCTGAGGAAGTAACAGATATGCAGCGTAACGTAAAAGGTGAAGTTGTTTCTTCTACGTTTGATGAACCTGCTAGCCGTCACGTCCAAGTAAGTGAAATGGTGATTGAAAAAGCCAAACGTCTTGTTGAACAAGGGAAAGATGTTGTAATTCTTCTTGATTCACTCACGCGTCTTGCCCGTGCTTACAACACTGTTGTGCCAAGTTCTGGTAAAGTTTTAACGGGTGGTGTGGATGCTCATGCGCTTCAGCGTCCAAAACGTTTCTTTGGTGCAGCACGTAATATTGAAGAGGGTGGCTCACTTACAATTATCGCAACGGCTCTCATCGAGACAGGCTCTCGTATGGATGAAGTGATTTTTGAAGAATTTAAAGGAACAGGTAACAGTGAAATCTGGCTCGATCGTAAGCTTGTTGAAAAGCGTACTTACCCTGCCATTGATATTACAAAGTCTGGTACACGTAAAGAAGAGCTTCTTATCGGTAAAGATGACCTTCAACGTACATGGCTCCTGCGCCGTATTCTTCAACCAATGAATCCAATGGAATCTATGGAGTTCTTGCTTGGTAAAATGCGTGCAACGAAGAGCAATCAAGAGTTCTTCCAAAGTATGAACAAGTAAGAATCTTACATACAAAAAACCCCGCAACTGCGGGGTTTTTTAATGGTTAATCGTTTGGGTGCGGTAGATAGCCAGCAATATCTTTTAGATCAAAACCAACATCGGTAAAGCTCTTCACAAAAGTTTCAAAAACCTCTTCTTGAGATTTTTCACCACGCCACTCTGGCAGTGAAACAAGAACAAGTTTCCAGCCTTGCTCAATAGCATTTTTGATACCCACATAAAAAACAGCACTGCTGTTAGGAATAGGAATGTCGCAGCCAATCACCGTGTAAGGTGTTAGCCCAAGAGCTTCAGCTCCTGCATGGACCATGCGCACTTTCTGCGCGCCAATTTCAATACCAACCCAGCGTTCATTCCCCTGATGTTCATCAAAGAAACGAATTTGATCCGTATGCGTCGCAACGCACGGTGCAAAGTAATGTTCAGCAAGAAAGCGCTCACCAGCTTCGGCGTAAGCTCTGTTGTGAGCTTCCAGTTCTCGTGTTTCATCGCGCAGCTTGCTCTCCCAGTTGAAAGAGCCGTAGCAGTGATCTTTCATCAATTGCCAGTAAGGCAAAACTTCACTGATAGCATCAGTAAAAGCATCCTGCATAAATAGGCTGTATTGTTTTTGTGCTTTGGCGCAAGGCAAGGGGAGGGGAAGAATTTTAGGCATATAGATACCTCAAAGAAAGGAATAAACAGATTTTATTTTGTATACTTTATCTTTTTGAAAGAGAATAAGCTACTTAAAAACTCGTTTTTAGAAAAGTAATGAAGAGACATTTTGTTTAAACCATAAAAAAACTACCCCGAAGGGTAGTTTTTAAAGAAGCACTTCAAACTATCGGCGGTCGCCAAGAAGCTGAAGCAGGTGAATAAACATAATTACGAAGTTTACGTAAAGTGAGTATGCACCGTAGATTGCACGACGTGACGTTGTTACATCGTCGCCAGCATGGCTGTAGTACATATCACGCAGCATGTTTGTTTCGTAAGCTGTAAGACCTGCAAAAAGAGGCACAGCAAGAAGGCTAATAATAAAGCTAAAGCCACCCATTTGATACCCCATAAGGCTACCTACAATTTGAATAACAACAGCAACAAGTAAGCCCATCACACCCATCATAAGGAAGTTACCCCAACCAGAGAGTGATTTGCCTGTCACGTAACCATAAGCACTTGCGCCAGCAAACATACCTGCAGCAGTAAAGAAGGCTAGGAAGACACTTGCGCTAGTGTAGGCCGCTACAAGCGGTGTAAAAGCAAAACCAGTAATGGCACTAAAGAAGGCAAAAAGCCCAAGTGCTGCTGCTGGTTGCAGACGGTTAATCAGACCATTCATCACAAAACCAGATCCCAGCCAAATCACCATAAAGATAATTTGTGTTGTTGGGTTCATTGCAGCTTGCATAAGACCCTCAGATTTCATTGTAAGGAAGGCTACCGCGCCACTTAGGGCAACGCCGCCAGTCATGTAGTTGAAAATCATGCGCATATATGCAGCAACGGCCGGGTCATCCGCGCGTGCTGTTGGTGCAACTCGAGACATATTCATTTCATTTGTCCTTTTGTTTAAATTTTATTATCATCGCACAGTAATATACGTGCTTGTATAGGGTATATTGAGGCATTACGCCAAAAAATCAATAAAAACCGAACAAGGCCCGTCCTATTTATCTCAACCTTTTGAAAAGAGGGGGTATCATATGACCCATATCGGAGTTCCTAAAGAAACCAAACCTGCTGAAATGCGCGTTGCGCTAACACCTGTTGATGCGGGAAGCCTTGCTAAAGCAGGACATACTCTCTGGATTGAATCTGGCGCTGGTGTTGGTGCAGGATTCAGCAATGAAGACTACACGGATGCTGGCTGTAAAATATGCGCTGATGCAGATGCGCTTTATGCTATGGCTGATATGATTGTGAAAGTGAAAGAACCTCAGCAAGGTGATGTTGACAGACTAACTCAAGATCATCTTTTGTTTTGCTATCTTCACCTTGCAGCAGAACCTAAACTTACAGAAGATCTGAAAAATATTGGCCTCACAGCTGTTGCTTTTGAAACTGTGGTAGAAGATGGAAAAACACCACTTCTTGCACCAATGAGTGCGATTGCTGGACGTCTTGCTACGCAAAACGGTACATCGTTCCTCCATTCTTCTAAAGGAGGGCGCGGCGTGCTTATGGGTGGTATTTCAACCCATAGTGCAGGTCATGTTGTCGTTATTGGCGCGGGCATTGCTGGCCAAGAAGCAGCTATTCTTGCTGCTGGTATGGGCGCACATGTAACATTGCTTGACCTTAACGAGGAGCGTTTGAAAGAGGTAAAATCAAAATATCCAACAATTCATACGCGCCTTTCAAATACGGAAACCATAGATGAGCTGCTACCAACATGCGACCTGCTTGTGGGTGCTGTTTATGTTATTGGTCGTAAAGCTCCTACAGTTGTGAGTGAAGATCAGGTAAAGCTGATGCCCAAAGGCTCAGTGATTGTTGATATTTCAATTGATCAGGGCGGCTGTATTGCCACCTCTCGCCCAACAAGCCATGATGCACCTTATTATGTAGAGCATGGCGTGACTCACTCTGCTATTACCAACATGCCTGCTGCGGCGCAACTTACAGCCAGTGAGGCATTATCACGGGCAATTACGCCATACGTGCTTAAGCTTGCAAATGATAATTGGTCTAAAAGCTTGAAAAAAGCCATTAATGTAAAAAATGGTCAGCTTATGATTGATATTGCCAAAGCCTCTTAAAGCGAAACAAAAACAGTAAAAAGCCGCAGAAGTGCGGCTTTTTATTTTACTTGTCAGGTGAAGGTTCAGCAGACATAATGCAGTCCATGGTTGCAAAAATACAAACAATTAGCTTAGAGGGCATTCAGGCCTCTCCTGTAGATGTTGAAGTACAAATAGCGCCAGGTCTTGCAAGTTTCCAGGTTGTTGGTCTCCCTGATAATGCTGTAAAAGAGTCAAAAGATCGTATTCGTGCCGCTTTTTATAGCTGCGGCGTTGCGCTTCCTGCTAAGCGCATTACAGTAAACCTTACGCCAGCACACGCCACAAAATCAGGAAGCCATTATGACTTTGCCATAGCTGTTGGCCTTTTGGTTGCGTTAAAAATTGTACCTATGGATATGGTAGAAAACTCTCTTTATATGGGGGAGCTTGGCCTTGATGGAACACTTCATCCTGTACCTGGCGTTCTTCCTGCTGTGCTTCACGCTATGCAAAAAGGCGTTGGCCAAATTTTTGTGCCGGAAATAAATGCGGAGGAAGGTGCTTGGTGCGATGATGTTGCTGTGACGCCTGTTAAATCACTCAGTACTTTTTTAAACCATGTATCGGGTGAGACACCTCTTCAGCCTTTAGCTGCAAAACCAATTGCAACGCAAGATATTAAGATTCATGATAATTTTAGTGATGTAAAAGGGCAGTATGCAGCAAAGCGCGCTATGGAAATTGCCGCAGCTGGTGGGCATAACCTTCTTATGAGCGGCCCGCCAGGGTCAGGAAAAAGTATGATGGCTAGCCGTTTTTCGGCGCTTCTTCCAAATATGAAAACAGAAGAAGTTCTAGAAACATCTATGATTCACAGTATTGCAGGCCAGCTGACAGGCGGCCTTAACTTGAGGCGGCCTTATAGAGCGCCTCATCATAGTGCTTCAGCTGTAGCCTTAAGTGGTGGCGGTCATAAAGCTTTACCTGGGGAAATGTCACTGGCGCATAAAGGTGTATTATTCCTTGATGAGCTACCAGAATTTCCACGAGCTGTACTAGAAACACTTAGACAGCCCCTTGAAAGCAAAGACATCACAGTCTCTCGTGCGAATCATCATGTCACATATCCTGCTGCTTTTCAGTTTATCGCAGCCATGAACCCTTGCCCTTGTGGTTATATGGGAGATGAAACACAAGTTTGTCGTTGTACACCAAGGCAAATAGAATCCTATAGAGGAAAGCTTTCAGGCCCGCTTATGGATCGTATTGATCTACATGTTGGTGTGGAGGCTGTACCGATGGATGCTTTAACCTCAAAAACTCAGGAAGAGTCTACAGAAACTATTAAAACACGTGTTTTAAAAGCAAGGCTCTGCCAAGAGGAGAGGTATGCTGAAAAACACTACTCATGCAACGCTGAGGTTGGAGCTGGAGATGTGGAAACTTACATGCCATTATGTCAGCAAGGGCTTACTCTCCTTCACAAAGCCCATGAAAAATTTGCAGTTTCTGCTAGAAGCTTTCATCGCATCGTGCGTGTAGCGAGAACCATTGCTGACCTTGATGGGTGTGACTCTATTAACGCGCAACATGTGGCAGAATCGCTTAATTATCGTTATCGCCCCTATACAGGGTAACGTCTTTCCTGCATAGTAAAAGGTATGCGGGTTTTTGGGATTATTTTACTTTGTTTTTTGTATACTATGCCGTCCTTTTCAGAGGGACGCTCTTTGCCGCGTTATGCGAGCTTGAGAAGCACAGAAGTCAATGTAAGAACAGGCCCTGGAACGCAGTTTCCTATTCTTTGGGTTTATCGTCGTGCAGGGTACCCTGTTAAAATTATAGCTGATTACGACTCTTGGCGCCAAATTGAAGACTCTGACGGTGAACAGGGGTGGGTATATAAAGGTTTGCTTTCTTCTACACGAACAGTGACGATCCAAGGGGCAGATCCAGCACAACTTTTTAGAAAGCCAGATGGCATTACGGTGCTTAACCTTTTAGAACCTGGCGTGATTGCTTATCTTATAGAATGTAATCCTATTCTTTGTAAAGTTAAGGTGAATGGCCGTAAAGGGTGGGTCATGAAAGATCGCATTAGCATGGTTGAGGAATTGAATAATGGCTAAAATTCAATTAAATATTTCCCTTATGATGGCCTCTACTTCAATTTTTCGCAGGCGCATGCTAGAAGAAGCTAAACTTCCTTGCATATTTGAAAAACCACTCGATGAAGAGGATGATATTAAGAGTGAAGTTAAAGGCCAGCCTTTTCCAGATCAGGCCCTTGCTCTTGCTTCTTATAAAGGAAAAACACTTAGTAAAAAACATCCCGAAACGTATATTATTTCTAGCGATCAAATGGCGGTTTGTGAAGGTACTGTTTATAGCAAACCAAAATCACAAGAAGAAGGCATAAAGCAACTTATGGCCCTTTCTGGTAAAGTTGTTGAACTTTACACAGCGGCGATCGTTCAAAGAAATGGTGTGCAGGTATGGTCATACGCTGAAACACCTAAAGTTCAAATGAGATCTTTTACGGAAACTGAGGCAATTGCATATTTGCAAATGGAGCCAGAGGCTCTTTATTGTTGCGGCAGTTGTAAACTTGAAGGCGTTGGTAGTTACCTTGTACATTCAATAGATGGTGATCCTTATACCATTCAGGGTCTTCCTGTAAATGCGCTTATAAATTGGTTACTTGAGCAAAAATATGTGGAACTCATAGTGTCATGATTGTGGGACTTACAGGTGGTATTGCTAGTGGAAAAAGTACGGTATCACGTATGCTTAAAGAGTTTGGCGCTGTTGTGCTTGATGCTGATGCACAGGTGAGAGCTAATCAGGCTAGAGGTTCTGACGGTTATGAAAAAACAAGACACATTGTTGGTGAAGATTGTGTTTTAGATAACGGTGATTTTGATCGAGAAAAAATTAGAAACAAGATACTAAAGAATCCATCAATTCTTGACGCTTTAGAAGAAAACCTTCACCCTATTGTCAGAAATTATTATGCCGAAACCTTAAAAAGTATTGATACTCAAAACCAGCTCATTATTTTAGATGTCCCTCTTTTGATAGGCTATCCAACAGAACAGCTTTGTGAAAAAATTATAGTGACGATTTGCTTGGATGAAGAGGAGCGTAAAAGACGCGCTTTTGATCGTGGAGGTATGTCAGAAGAATGGTGGGCATTTATTACCTCACGTCAGTTTACAGCAGATGCGTTTAGAAAACGTGCAGATTATGTCATTCCAACAGAGTGTTCTTTAGATGAGACAAGAGAGCATGTGCAAAAGCTTATAAAACTACTTACCAATACAGAAGCTTGAAAAGACCACATCTAGAACATCTTCACTTCCAGTTTTGCCAGTAATATCGCCAATGGAATGTGCCGCTTCACGCAAGTCTTGCGCAATAAGATCGCTTAAACTATACCTTGCCTCTGAAGCGTTTTGCAAAATTGAAAGGGCGCGTTCAATGTGTGTGACAGCAAGTTCTGCGGCTTTTCTGTGGCGTTCCCTTGTAATAAGCTGACTATTCATATGCGAGCTGTATTCTTTTTGAATCATACTCTCTAGTTCTTTAGTAATTGCCGGTAAGGCCTTTTTTTGAGTAAGGTTTTCAAAAATGGAAATGCCCGTTTTAGGTAATGCGACATCTGTTGCTTGATCTTTTTTAGAGAAAACAGTGAGGAGTTTATCCTTTTTATGATCTGGAATCTTATCAAGAATAGAAAGATCCATATTGTCAGCCGCTACCACTGCAATGATAAGATCAGCAGAAGAAATGCGTGCCTCTGCTTTCTCAACGCCGATTCTTTCAATTTCATCTTCTGTTTCTCGAATGCCTGCAGTATCCGCAATAGTAACAGGAAACCCGCCTATGTTAAGGCGCTTCTCAACAACGTCGCGTGTCGTACCAGCTATAGAGCTTACAATGGCAGTATCTTCACCTGTAAGTAGGTTGAGGAGTGTTGACTTGCCAGCGTTAGGCTTACCAACAATACTTAAAGTAAATCCATCACGTACACGCTCACCAAAATTATTACTCAGTGCTGATGTGAGAGTGCTATGCATAGCTTTAATTTTTTGTTTGATTCCTGCATCTTCAAGAACATCTATTTCCTCATCTGGAAAATCAATAGCAGCTTCAACATGAGCCAGCATATTAAGTATGTCGTTACGCCAACCTTCAAAAAGGGATGTGCTTTCTCCTTTAAGCTGAAGAAGGGCTTGTTTGCGCTGTTGCTCTGTTTCACTGGCAACAATATCAGCAATTCCTTCAGCCTGAAGAAGGCTCATTTTACCGTTCATGAAACCGCGACGGCTAAATTCACCTTGAATAGCAGGGCGAACATGTTCGTGCGTGCACAGTGTGGCCATAATTTTTTCAATAACGGCAATACCACCATGACAGTGAATCTCTACAACATCTTCACCAGTAAAGGAATTTGGGCCTTGAAAGCTAAGAACAAGAACTTGATCAATTTCCTCGCCTTGCGCGCCTTTAAGGGTGCAGTAATGTGCATATCTTGGTTTAAGATCTTTTGTTATGCCCACCGCTTGGAGAGCTTCTATTGCATGGGGGCCAGATAAGCGTAAAATAGCAACGCCCGCCGCAAGCGGGGCTGTTGCCAGTGCAATAATGGTTTTTGAATCATGTAACATGCCTTGTGTTATAAAGAGATTTATGTTTGTATGCAACCTTTAAAGAAAGACATTTTAAACGTGCCAGAGCTTCCTGAAGTAGAAACCGTTATGCGCGGGCTTGAAAAAGAGATGTTAGGGGAGACCTTACATCACGTTTCTGTGCATGCACCTAAGCTTCGCTGGGAGATACCGATTTCTTTAAAAGCGCTTGAAAATGAAAAGATTATAAAGTTTAGTCGGCGCTCAAAGTATGTGTTGATGGAGCTTGAGAGCGCTAAAGTTATTCTTATACATCTTGGTATGAGTGGGAAAATACTGTTCTCAGAAGGTAAATCTTATATAAAACAAAAACATGATCATGTACTGTTCTATTTTGGGAATAAGCGAATTGCTGTTTATAACGATGCTAGACGCTTTGGTATGGTTGATGTATTGGAAAAAGGGGATGTTCAGGATAGTTTTTACCTAAAAAGCCTGGGTCCTGAACCGTTAGGTGGTTGTTTTACAAAAGATTATTTGTATAACACTTTACAAAAAAGCCGGGTTTCAATTAAAGTTGCCATCATGCAACAAAAGGTTGTTGTAGGGGTGGGGAATATATATGCAAGTGAATCATTGTATGCAGCTAAAATACACCCCAAAACACTTGCATGTAATCTAACAAGGGCGCAAGCAGAAGAGTTGCATACGTGTATTATTCAAGTCTTAAAAAATGCCATTGCAGCAGGAGGGTCAACCCTAAAGGACTACGTACAAGCAGATGGAGCTTTGGGGTATTTTCAACATTCATTTAAAGTTTATGGCCGTGAGAATGAACCTTGTTACCATTGCAAAGATGAGATAAAGAAGGTTGTACTGGGACAGCGCAGCACCTTTTTCTGTGGTAAATGTCAAATACAATGAGTGAGTTAAGTTTTGTGAGTGTTTATTTACTTACAGATGGTGTGTATTTGTACTAAGTATAATAGAATATAGATAAAGAAAAGAAGAGATATATGAGAACAGAACGTATTTTAGCTATTGAAAGCTCTTGCGATGAAACGGCTATCGCTATAGTTGATGTCTCTAAAGATGAGTCAGGGGAGATTCGTAGCCATGTTCTTGCCAGTCATGTTCTCAGTCAGATTGAAACACACCGTGCATATGGCGGTGTTATACCTGAGGTTGCTTCAAGGGAGCATTATGAAGCTTTATCTGGTTTAGTGAGTGATTGTATTCAATTGTCTGGTGTTGAGGAATTTACAATTACAAGAGTGGCGGCAACTGTTTCGCCCGGCCTTGTTGGCGGACTTTTAGTTGGAAGTGTCTATGCCAAAAATTATGCTTTTGGTTTAGGAGTTCCTTTTTCTGGAGTGAACCATATTGAGGGACACGCCCTAACTGTTGGCCTGACAAATTGTATGCAGCCGCCCTACCTTGTTCTTCTTGTTTCTGGCGGGCATTGTCAGTTTGTCTCTGTAACTGATGTGGGTGAGTACAAGCTTATTGGGAAAACTAAGGATGACTCAGTTGGGGAATGTTTTGATAAAGTTGCTCAAATGCTTGGTCTTCCTTATCCGGGCGGCCCTTCTGTTGAAAAGCTTGCAACTAAAGGGGATTCGCAAAAATATGATTTTCCAAAGCCTATGCTACATAACGGCTTAGATTTTTCTTTTTCGGGTCTTAAAACGGCTGTGCGCCAAACGATTGATTCGGTAGAGATGATAGAAGGTATAAAAGCTGATATCTGTGCTTCGTTTCAGCACACAGTTGCTGCTGTTTTTTCACATAAGCTTAAAAAAGCTTTAAAAGAAACAGGCCATAAATCTTGCGTTGTCGCTGGCGGCGTAGCGGCAAATAAAACAATTCGTATGGCCTTGCAGCACGTTTGTGATAATGAAAATGTTCAATTTATAGCTCCGCCTTTAAAGCTTTGCACTGATAATGCAGAAATGATTGGTTATACAGCTGGTGTAAGGGTTTTGCTTGGCGCTGACGATAGTAAGGTTACCGTTAAGCCGCGCTGGCCCCTCGAGGATATGAACTGGAGATCGGCATCGTGACAGTTGCAATTATTGGTGCTGGCCAGTTTGGCGTTGCTCTTGCTCATGAGCTTGCATACTCTGGCCAAAAAACTGTGCTCCATGTTAGAGATAGAGAGTCTCTTATGCTTTGGTCTGCTAATGGCAAATTTACAGGCCTTTATGATGATCTTTCCCTGCCGAGGCTGTTGTCATTAACTGATGACCTGTCCGAGGCTGTACAAAAGGCTGATGTAATCTTTAATGTTGTTCCGTGTGCTTCTAATCGTGCCGTATCTATAAAAGTTGCCCCCCTTTTAAAAAATCACCAAAAACTTGTACTTTGTTCTAAAGGTTTTGCAAATGATAAAGGTGAACTTCTTACGGATCTTTGGAAGAGGGCTGGCGTTAAAGAGAGTCAACTTCTTTCTCTTTCAGGGCCTGGCTTTGCAAAAGAGATTATTTCTGGTGAGCCTACATGTGTATCCCTTGCTTGCACCCAAAAAGAAAACCTTCTATCGGTAGGTGCTTTGTTTGCAGGTCGTAAGTTTAGGCTCTACTATACAACAGATATCATAGGTGTACAGGTTGCTGGTGCCATGAAAAATGTGTTTGCCATTCTTGCAGGCATAGTAAAAGGCCTTGGGTATGGAGATAATACATCAGCTGCTTTGCTTACGATGGGTTTAAGGGAAATGGGTGCTCTTGCACAAGCGCTTGGAGGGGATAGAAAAACCCTACTTGGGTTTTCTGGCGTTGGAGACTTGCTTCTTACTGCGACATCTCTGCAATCCCGGAACACTCAATTTGGCGTAGCGCTCGCAAAGTATGGCGATAAAACAAAAGCGGTTGAAGCGGTTGGTGCTACAATTGAGGGGATAGCTACCGTAGAGAGAAGTTTGAAGCTTGCTGAAAGCTTAAACCTATCTCTTCCACTTGTGGAAGGCGTGCATAGTGTTATTAAAGGGTATATAAAAGCAGAAGATCTTATAGATATTTTGTTTGATCAGGTAAGAGAGTTTGAAGATTATGATGATGAGAGTTTTTCTGCTTAGTGCATTTTTGCTAAGTAGCTTATTCAGTTTACAAGGGCATACGCAAATTAGCCTTGATGAAGAGCTTGTTGATAAAACGGCTAAAGAGACAGCTAAAATAACAGTTACAACCCTTTTTGAAGGGGAAGGCTTTCCTCACTATACGTGGGACGTGCCACAGGATCAGAAAGCTGTTCTTTTTACTTGGCTTAAGGATATTGCGCGCGGGGATATTAACAGAGACCCAACTCTTGCTACAGAAGGAAAAGTTAAAGAGTACCGTGGTGTTGAAATTCAATTTTTAGACTATAATGGCGGTAAGCTTGAAACAATTACCCTTTATAATGAGCTTGTAAGAAACGCTTTTGGTGATGTTCTTTTCCGTGATTTTGGCCGCTACTTTGAATATTGGGTATGGAGCACAACGGAAGTATTTGAGCTTCAAGCTGTTGCTGCAAAGGTGCTTCCTATTTACTCATTTGATCAGTGTCTTCGTCTTGGTAATCCTATTATTGAAACTTTCCCAAGGCAGTGTCTGCTTGCGGATGGTGATATTTTTCTTGAAGTAAGTGAAAAGCCAACCATGGAATCTCTCTTGATTACAAAGTTTGATGACTGTCTTGAAAAAGGACAGGCGCTTATTAACACCTTCCCGCGTCGCTGCGTGGCCGCAGGCGGACACGTTTATACAGAGCCTCCGCGTCTCTTCTCTACAACAAAACGCCGTGAAAGCCTTGAGAAGAAAAAGCCTGAAGGGCGCGATATTTATAAGTTGAATTAAGTATGGCTTATATAAAAAAGCACCCGGCAGGGTGCTTTTTTAGTGGTTGATAGCTTCTATACGTCTAGGTTCTTCACATTCAGGGCGTTGTCCTGAATGAAATCACGGCGTGGCTCAACCACATCGCCCATGAGCATCGTAAATGTTTCATCAGCCTTCATAATGTCATCAATTGTCACCTGAAGGAGCGAACGGTTATCTGGGTTCAGTGTTGTTTCCCATAGCTGGTCCGCATTCATCTCACCAAGACCCTTGTAACGCTGTAGGTTCATACCTTCACGGCCTTTAGCAAGGACAGTATCAACAAATTGGTCAGGCGTTGTGATAGGGTTCTCCATCGCTTTATACGCGTACATGCCTTCACCAAGTAGTGAAAGAAC
>JAPKEQ010000045.1 GCA_028821995.1 Alphaproteobacteria bacterium | reverse complement strand
AGACAGCAGGAACGTTTCAACGTGAGTTACAATAGCCGTTTTGGAGATAAGGTGAAGCTTTCTTTATCTGCAGCTTATAGTGATAATGGCCAAGAGCAAATATATAACTATGGCCCTCGCCTGCGCTTTGATATCTTTAAAGACCGTCTTCATTCGTTGTATTCAGATAGTAGGCTTACTATGAGTGGCGGTGATTCAAGTTTCTTTACAGGGCTCACTTACAGACGTACAGCACGCCCATGGAGGCTAGAAACAACCCTTGGGCGCGGTCGTACTAAAAATAATGCTTTTTGGAAGCAGCGTAACATGATCAGTTATGATAATACCGCTGGTAATGGGCGCGGAACTTACGTTCAGGTTACAAATGATAATGACCAGCAGAACGGAAGCCTTGAATCTCGTAATGACCTAATTGTACGTCATCAAACAGATAAAACAGCATTGCGGGCTTTTGCTAGAAATGCAGTTGGCGGTAATTATGATAACTCTGACAACCGAGCCGCAGGCCTAGAGCTAACAACCTCTATGCTCATAACAGAAGAAGGCAAAACAGCACGTCTTCCTAAACTATCTACGCGGGGGATGGCGGTTATTGACATTATAGGAGATTCAACCATTGAGGCTGAGTTTGATGTTCTTATTAACAATGTTGCGCGTGCACGCGGAAAAATTGGTGAATCTGTACCCATTAATTTAACACCTTATAAGACATATACAATTAATCTTGTTCCCGTTAAAGGTGCAGACTTAATTAAGGTGGAAAATAAAAAAGAAGTTATTAGTATTCTTCCAGGAAACATTGCTAAGCTTGAATGGCGCGTAGATAAATCTATTCTTCTTATTGGTCGCCTTCTTGATATTGGGGGCAAGCCTCTCGCGTGGAAAACCATAAGAGGTATAGACACATTTACGACGACAGACGGGTTTGGAAACTTCCAGATAGAGTTGAGTAGTAGAAACCAACCGTTTGTTAATTTAAAAGAAAAAGGAACCTGTACGCTTGCTGTACCAGAGCTTACGTTTGGGGATTTTTATATAAATATTGGAGATATGGTCTGTGTTTAAGATGATGCCAGCACTAAAATACATTGCAGTAAGCACGTTGCTTTTGGCCCCTTCAGCTTTTTCAGCTACGGATGGGGCGCTAGGTGTAACATCAACGTTTTCTTATAATGTGACCATTACAATTCCTGAGCGTGTACGCATTAGCGGTCTTCAGGATTTAGCATTTGGGCAATACCCAGGTACAGGCGATGTCAGGCAAGATGATGATGTTTGTGTTTACTCCAATACAAGTGGTGGTAACTATGATGTAACCATTACAGGTGATGGGGCGGGTAGTGCATTTACCATTGCTTCTGGGGGGAATACAATCCCTTATCGTGTATTTTGGAACGATGTAACAGGTACTGCTGGCCAAGCTGAAGCTGCTACAGGCGTTACACTGAGTGCGCGCACAGCAGCGCACAGAACATCTACAACTTGCAGCGGTGGTAATACTGCTAACATTGATATTCTCATGGAAGAAGGTAACGTACAAAGCAAACCAAATGGATCATACAGCGGCGTTGTGACCATTGTGATTGAACCAAACTAGCGTTTCCTTTTCTATATATTTCTTTTTATTGCGAGTCTTTTCAAAACAAGATATTCTCTGCGCGTTCCATTTTTAAACACAAGAAAATAAAAAGCGCACAAAAATATGTTCTCTCCATTGAAAAACATTCAAGATTTCTTTACAGGCAATGATACTTCAGCGCCGCTTCAGGGCACACTTCCTAATATTGTTAGAGCCATCATTACTTTCTTTGTTTTGGTTAGTCCAAACATGTATAACTATTTTGTGCCTGAAGTTGCAGGAGATGTTCGTTGGTACGCTCTTGGCCTGACTGTTTTATTTGGTGGTGCTATTCTCGCGCTTCATTACTACAATGCTGGGGTCGATAAGCTTACCGTATATAAAAGCCCTCTTCCGCTTTACTTTGCAGGCTTCCTTGCACTGATGACGGCCGCCTCCCTGTTTTGGACAGAATCTTTTTACCGCACACTTTTCTTTGGAACGAACTTTGTGTGCTACATTGGGCTGTTTTACCTTGTGTACATACTACGTAGTAAAACATGGTTCATGAGCCTTATCTCTGTGCTTGCTATTAGCGTTATCTTTAATAGTATTCTCGGTATTTGCCATTTCCTTACAATTACAGATGATACAATTCGTCAGTACATTTCTTTCTGGCCAAAACCTATTATTAATTACTTCCAGTTTTCAGCGCCGCCAGCTGGTACCTTTGCCAATAAAAACCTAGCGGCATCTTTCCTTGTTGTTGCACTGCCTCTTATGTTTTGGCTGTTTACAGTTGCAAAAACAAAGACAGAAACAGTAATCAGCACGACAGCTCTCGCGCTTGGCGGACTCTTCTTTATGTACACACGTACACGGGGGAGCTGGCTTTCTTTTGGCGTTGCTCTTATTTGTTTTGCTGTTTGGGTGGTTATTCACAGAAAAGCCATTTTGCCAACCCTAAAGGCTTCGATTGGGTTTGGTAAGGTTTTAACTCTTGCAAGTGTGCTTCTCTTTATTGTTGCTGGCGCACAGCTTCAATCTGGTCTTAAAGGTTACCACTCTGTTGGCGAATCTATTGGTGAACAAGTTTCATCTGTTGCAACATTAGAATATGGCGACGTAGGCACACGTATGGCCTATAACATTAACGG
This sequence comes from Alphaproteobacteria bacterium, assembly GCA_028821995.1. Taxonomy (GTDB): domain Bacteria; phylum Pseudomonadota; class Alphaproteobacteria; order UBA2136; family JAPKEQ01; genus JAPKEQ01. Next base: position 11,016 of record JAPKEQ010000045.1, on the reverse strand, counting down.
CGTAGAAATGGTAAAAGACCGCCCCTTCCTCGGTACAGGGTATGCAGGTTTCTTTACTTATTACCCAATGTACCATGCTGCAAAAGTTGAAACACCACCACATGGTTACAAAAAAGAAGCGCGCCCACAGCGTATGCATAATGATATTGCACAAATGTTTGTGGAGCTTGGTATATTTGCAGGTCTTGCCTGGGTAGCTCTTTTCCTTTTCCCGCTTTTTGCAGCATGGAAAATTATGCGCAGCAGTGCAAGTGACGGCGAAAAAGTATTTACCTCTATTCTATTGCTCTCTATTGGCGGCATGACAATTAACTCTATTGGAGATTTTCCACTTCAAATGCCGACAGGTGCTATGGTTCTATGGCTTATGTGGGCTATGATGACAGGTCTTTATGTTATGAACTGCATGCCTGCGCGTAAAGAGCTGTGTAGCTTTAAAACGCATAAAATAAGCTTTGCTATTATTGCCGCACTGCTTGCTGGATCTGGTGTATTTTACGCAGAAAAAATGTATCAGCGTAACGCTGGAGCTTGGAACCTTAAGATGTCTATGGCCATGATTAAGTTTGGGCGCATTGATGAACGTACATTGAGTGAAATTGAAAACGCTTACAGTACATACCCATATAACCCGCGTACCATTGAGCATCTTGCCCTTATTTACACGGTTTACTATGTGCGAAACCAACCAGATAATATGCCGTATGAAAAAATTCTTGCAGCGCTAGATACACAAGCTTTAGAAGATCCGTATGGTGCAGGTAACCTGATTAACCGCTCTGCTGTTCATTTGCAGCGCGCACAACAGCTAAGACGCCTAGGAGATACGGCGCGTGCGGCTGGACATATTGATAAAGCTGAAAAAGACTTTAAAACTCTTCTTGAAGTGCTACCAATGCACCAAGATACTTACTCAACTGGCGGGCTGATTTATCTCCTTAAAGATAAACTTCATATTGCAAATGAGCTTTATAATAGAGCACTTCAAATTGCGCCAAATGATAAGATATCTAAGCAAGGTTTAAATGCGGTACGTGTACGTGCACTGCAAACAGCTACGCCTATCTCTGGGCTTAAAGGGGCAACAGTAAGCTTGCCTATGGATATGATGCCTAAGCAGCCCCTTGCGTCAGAGCAAAAGAAGAAATAGAACGATCCTTGCTGGCTTTAATATGGACCTTGCGTCCAATATAGGCCAGCGCAGCTTTCTCAGTGAGGCGTTTCTTTAAAATTTCGCTCACCTGTGGTGAAACTTCTACAGTATATGAACCTAGTGTTGGCTTTGTGCGCCAAACTTCTAAAAGAACTTCCCCTGCCACATATGTGGGATGGTTTAGCTTGAGGTAAAGCGGAGAGTCTATTTTCTCACGGTTCATTTCTAAAAGGCCAAAGGGAGACATGTTTAAAATATCGACGCGGCGGTCATCCACTTCACTAAAATATGTTTTTATAGATTGCTTAATCGCTTCTCTATCCGTTTTAGATCGCATCGTCACAAAATCCACAACAATGGAACCGCCAATATCAAGCAGCTTACACAGGCGTACAATTTCCTTTGTGGCTTGCAGGTTTGTTTCCAGTTGAGTTTTATAGCCGCCGCCTGCTTTACCTGTATCAACATCAATAGAGGCGAGCGCCTTTGTTTGTTCAATAATAATTTTACCGCCATTAGCAAGCGGATAAACACCATTTCTTACATGATGTAGTGCATTTTCAAGCCGCTCAAACATCAGTTCATCATCTTTAAGAAACCTGACTTTATTTTGATCAACGAAATCGGACACCATGGCAAGGCTACGTTCATCTGGCAGCCAAACATGTACCGGCGTATCCCCTGCATCATGCAAAGCACGCTGAAGCGCGTTTGGGGGCGTTCTTAGAACAAGCGGAGCTTCTAGCTCTCCCTCTGGCATGGCATGCATAACTTTAGCAGAAAGCTTAGCGCCCTTATCATCCATGCTTGAGCGTGCAATGCGTACCATGATCGCCTGGCCCTCATATGCGCCCTCGCCTTTATTCTCCATTGTTTTAAGCGGCAGGTAGCCATGAACCTCTTCGCCAATATCAACAAAAGCGACTTTCATAGCTTTATGAATTGTTTTAATACGCCCAAGTATAATAGTACCTTCAAGGTACGGTAAATCCGCATCGTCAAAATGAATCGATTGTAGATGCCCGTTTGGGCCAAACAAAGCAACCCTTGTATGCCAAGGGCAACTTTCAAAAACAATGTTACAGTTCGTATCCAACGGTTTTCAATGCATTAATTGTTTCAACAAGAGGTAATCCCACAACGCCGCTAATGGATCCATTGGCAGATTTAACAAGCGCACCACCATGGGTACCTTGTATTTTATAAGCGCCAGCAACGCCTCTCCAATTATCCTCATTTGCAACGTAAGCCTCAATATCCTTATGGCGCAGAGGCTTAAACTGAACAACTGTCACAGTATGTTTAACCACTGCTTTACCGTTTTCATCTAGCACGCAAACCCCGCTCATCACCTTGTGACGGCGGCCAGAAAAAGTTTTAATCATTTCGTATGCTTCTTCTTTGGATTCAGGCTTACCATAAATGCGGCGGCCTCTGGCAACCGTTGTATCGCCAGCTAAAATAACTTTACCCGCGTGACGGCTAGCCACTTCCCTTGCTTTTTCTTCAGCGAGGCGCTGCACGTATGGCAGGGGCAGTTCGCCTTTATGTGGCGTTTCATCAATATCGGCAGGGTCAATTTCAAAAGCGATACCAAAATCTTTAAGGTACTGCTGGCGGCGCGGTGAACCTGACGCCAAAATAAGCGGCTTTACGCCAGTTTGAGTGTCGGCCATTTTTGGTCCCATCCTTTATTAATGTAGTGAACTTTAGGAAGTTCTGGATTGTTTTCTGCCATAACAGGTGTGGCATGAAGCGTGTGTGAGGCTGTGCACTCAAGCCAATCCTCAAAGGGAGACATGAGCTCAATTTCGCCCTCGTCCGTAAGGCGCGCAGCAATGGCGCAGCTTTTATAGACCCAGCGAGACATACCCTCTGCAACGCTTGTTGCAGGTTCAAAGCCGTGTTTTTTATGCATGCGGGCTTGGTTTTTACATTCCCATGGCATGTCCAAAAGCGATGTTAAGTGCGCATCCCACGCTCTTTCATGCTCTTTTGTTTTGTGCTGAGGGTCGTAATAAATAACGTCAATATCGTTCATAGGCGTTGGCTCAGTTTTGCCTTCTAGCTTATCCCAAATAAGGTTTCTAATGGTACCAGCGCTTACCCATGCGTCGTTTAGATCAGATTTTTGAATCGTTTTTAGAAGGTTCATAACGTGGTCTGACTCTCTTATGAGAGAGAGGACATCTGCGTGTGTGAGCATAGGTTACCCTTCCATTTTAAACTGCTTTGCAAGTTTAAGTCCTTGAGAGGCATAGTTAGAACTTAAGTCTATTCCATACAGGATATCAGGTGTCTGCGCAAGTGGTTCGTATACCATGCGGCAAATCTTTTGGCCATGCTCAAGTACAAAAGGCACATCGTGAGAGCGCACTTCCAGTACGCCGCGTACCCCAACAGAGCTGCCATCTTTTGTCATGCCAAAACCAGGATCAAAAAAGCCTGCATAATGCACGCGCAGTTCCCCTGCTGTGGTTTCATAGGGCATCATCTCGCAGCTGGTGTGACCGGGTACACTTACCTTTTCACGTGAGACCATAATGTAAAAATCTTCAGGGTTTAAAATAAGGCTGCCGTCATGAGGTTTTGTAATCGGCTCCCAGAAATCATTTACGTTGTAATGGTTAATTTTTCTGAGGTCGAGTACTGGTGCATGCTTGCGGGCACGATAAGCCACAATGTCGCTCCCATCAATCCCTTCAAGGTCAACAGACATCCAAATACCGCCCTGCTCAAGTACAGGTGTTTCTGGTTCGCCAGCTTCGTTAAAAATAAGCGATGTTTTCTCGTGGAGGTTCAGCATCTCAGCCTCGCTGAGCGGTGTAAAGCCTGTACGCAAGCGTAGCTGGTTTAGCCTGTCACCGGTGCGGGCAACAATACTAAATGTAAGTGGTGTCACTTCTACAAAGAGAGGCCCTGTATAGCCCTTTGGAATACGGTCAAATGTGGTGCCTTTATCTGTAATGAGACGCGTAAGAATATCAAGGCGGCCAGTGGAGCTTTTTGGGCTAATCACGCCTTCTAAAAAATCGGGCAGATCTACAGATTCAAGAAGTGGAATAATATAAACAGCGCCTTTTTCCAGTACGCCGCCCTCTTCTATGCTCACCTCATGCATACCAAGTTCAGATACACGCGTCATGACACTTTTATTTTTACCTGGCAAAAAGCCAGCACGAACTCTGTAAGCTGTTTTACCAAGCCTTAAATCAATGCTTGCAGGTTGAACCTGCTCTTCTGCAAGGGCTTCTTCTGTTTTTAAAACACCTGTTTCAAACGCTTCATGTATTTGCGCAGATGTCCAAACGCCAGTGGCTGTGTTATGCAGTTGAAGTGCGTCCGTCATGAAAAATATCCCTTATGCTTATGGTTGCGCATCTATGATGCCTAAGAGGATTGTATATCTCAAGGTTATTATGAGCTACGGCGCTGTTGTTTACGCTCTTTTTTAATATGAATCCACTCAGATATTTTCTTAGAGCGCTCCTCTTCCCATTTATCGTCCCCAGCTTTAGGAAACGCCTCAGATGCATCCTTCATCTCAATGCAATCTACAGGGCATGGCGGTATGCATAAGCGGCAACCTGAACATTCGTCTGTAATAATGCTATGCATACGCTTAGAGCGCCCCACAATGGCGTCTGTTGGACAGGTCTGAATGCAGAGTGTGCAACCAATGCAGCGGGCAGGATCAACCCATGCAATGAGCGGAGCTTCTTTTGGCTTGGCTGGGGCAAGAGGCTCTTTACCGAGAAGCTTGGAAAGGTTTGCAATGACGCGCTTTCCGCCCGGGCGGCAAAGGTTAATATCTGCTTCATTAGAAAAGATAGCTTCCGCATAAGGACGGCAGCCTTTATAGCCGCATTCCTCGCATTGGGTGCTAGCTAATTGGTCTTCTATCTGTTGAATTGTTACAAGCATGTAACTAGAAGTAAATTAATTCTCGCCGTGGTGCAACTGCTTTTGTATGTACATCGCATGGTCGGCTTTATCCAAAATGTCTCTGGTGCTTTTTGCATCGCCATCAAAAATGTAAGCCCCAGCACTGAGTGAAACCTGCACAGGTTGGCCATCAACCATACATGGTGCCTTTTGCATTTCTGCCATAAGCTCTTCTGCTTTGGCTTCTGCTTGGTGTACAGAAACAAGCTCTAAAAGAACAATGGCAAACTCGTCACCGCCAAGCCTTGCAACTGTATCGCTTGGTCTTGTATGGCGCTTTAAAAATTTTGCAACGTGTTGAAGTACAACGTCGCCCGCGTTATGGCCAAGGTTGTCGTTAATGGCTTTAAAGTCATCTACATCTACAATAATAAGACCATGGGTTCTGTTATGGCGCTTTGCTGTAGCGAGAGAGCGGCTGAGCTCTTTTTCAAACATACGCCTGTTAGAGAGACCAGTGAGGACATCTGTACTGGCTGCTTTTTGCAGAATTTCAATTTCTTGGCGCTGCTCATGGACTGTTTCGCGGAGCTGTTGGTAAGTCGTCAGGAGACGCTCCACCGTAGAGGTATCTATGATGGATTGATCCTTTAGCGCAAGGAGCTCTCGGACTGTTAACTGATTTTCGGGCCTATCATCCATGATATAACTCTGTTTAACTCTTTCATAACGTTGATAGATTAAGTTATGGGGATGGAGAAAAGGTTTGTAAAGGGCAAAGCCTTATTTTTTTGAAAAAATATGTAATAAATCAAACAGCTTATAAGCAAGAGCCCTTTTCTTCTGCCTTTTTGTCATACATATTTATATCAGCATGATGCATCACATCGCTTGATGTACTTCTATTATCAAAATGACAAATACCAATACTGACACTGGTATAAACATCTCTTCCAGAGTAGCGCGTAGGTGTATCTGCAATCACGCGTGCAATTTCCTCAGCTTTTTCATTGGCTTGCTGCGGGCTTACTTCTTGAAGTATAATAGCAAATTCATCACCACCAAGGCGAGAGACAACATCACTTTCACGTGTGTACTGTTCTAAAATACGAGAAATATCTTTAAGAATAGCGTCCCCTGCAAGGTGACCAAGGCTATCGTTTATACTTTTGAAACTGTTAACATCAATCATAAGCACAGCCCCACCGCGCTTATAACGTCTAAAATAAGAGAGCGCTTGTTCAAGGCTTCGCTCAAATGAACGACGATTTGCAAGCCCTGTAAGGCCATCTTCCATGGCTTGACGCTTTAAATGCTCAATAGTAACTGACTGCGCAGCAATTTTTTCGCGTAAATAACGTATCTCTGATTGAAGCTTATTTTTCAGAGACTTATCATTAAGCTTTGATGGTATTACTGCATCATCTCTATAGGCTGTAGACATCAGGTTTCTCCCATTTTCGTCGTATCTGCCTAGTAAATAAGCACTAAACGTGCCAATTTTAGACTTTAGCTCTTCACTCTTGGCTTTTCATTATCCAAATATAAAATTTGTAAAATGAAACACCCTGTGAAGTATGGGGAAATATTAGAGGTGTTATTCTGATAGTTTGCAGAGTGGAGCGCAGCCAAAACCTTTAGAGGTTTTGAGCGGTTTAAAACAATAAAAAAGCGCCCGGAGGCGCTTTTAAATATTTCGATCATTTAGAGAGAGTTCGCCACAGGCTTAATCTGCTCATATAGGGTTTTAGCCTCAGCTTCAAGAGAAGCAGGCATACACATAAAGCCGCGGATTTTTTGGCCAACCTCAGTGTAACGGACATCAGCGCCCCAAAGGTCAAGGAACTTAAACCCTGCTTCGAGTGCGATGGCATGTGCCGCAGCAATATCCCAAGGATTTCCGCCTTTTTTGATGCCCATAGTCACATCCCCATGCCCCATAACGGTGCTAGAAATACGATAAGCAACACTGCCGCAAGGCACAAGCTCAATAGGCATAGCAACATTCAAGCCTTTTTGTGCGCGGCCATGGCTTACAATAAGGCGCAGCGGGTCTGCTGTTTTAGCTGTATGGGTATAAGGCTTTTGGTTCATAAACACACCTTCGCCCTTAAGGGAGCTTAAAAGTGTGCCGCCTTGCCCATCTAACGGGTTATAGATAACACCCATAATAGGCTCGCCAGTAGATACATCCACAAGACCAACAGAAATACAGAATTCGCGCAAAGTGCCTTCAGCATCGCCATACATAATAGCGGCTGTTTTTACCATGTTATTTGTGCCATCAATAGGGTCAACAACCCAAGTGTAAGGCGCATTCAGCCATTCAGGATCTTCTTCAGTTTCTTCGCTAAGCCAGCCATAACTTGGCTCAAACTTATGCAAAGCATCTTTTAGAAAATCATTTACCAGATGATCAATTTCAGTGACCAAGTCCCCTGGTGTTTTTTCAGAAATTTTGAAGTCTTTTGCCAATGTTTCTTCAGCCATTTTTCCGGCCTCTACCACAATGGCTTCTACGGTTCTAAGACTTTTAATGTCTAGCATAGTGCTTCCTCTTCTTTTGTCTGAACTTAAAAATGTATCAAGATTCACGAATGTGACTGCATCATAGCACAGCCCTTACATAAGAAACAGCCCTATAATCAGGGCTGTTTCATGTCTCGTTATTCATCATCAGGGTAGCGCCCTTTTTTCAAATCGGCTTTGCCTTTTTGACGAGGTTTGCCTTTTTGATCCTTTGGTTTGTGAGCGCCTGCGCCAGGCTGGCCTTGCTTATGGCCTTTACGAGGAGGTTTTACCTCATCTGGAAGCTTAATTGTAAAGCCTTTATCGCGTTTGGATTTTTGCGGCTTAGTGGTGGGAGTGCTGCCGCTACGTTTTTTAGCCATGACGGCCTCCTTTGAAAACGGTAAACAGGTTTTGTGTACAACCTTTTTACAAAAAAAAGCCTAAGCTTTCAAGTAAGAACTTAAAATACGCGCAACTTCTGCGTTTGGATTTTGAGTGGTTAAACTCGTTTCAATTATTTTAAGAGCTTCTATTTGAGCCGCGTTTTTACTTAAGGCTTGGCGCGCAGAAGTTAGCATAGCTTCCTCTGTAAACTCCTCTTGTAAAAGCTCTGGAATTACTTTTTTGCCAAGTACCCAGTTGGTTGGAGAGATAAACGGTACTTTAATAATTTTACGCGCAATAAAGGCGGTCAGTTTGCCTGTTGTGTAAGCAACCACCATAGGCGTGTTTAGTACTGCAAGTTCAAGGTTTGCTGTACCGCTAGCAGCAAATGCAAGCTTTGAGATGGCCATAGCAGCGTAGCGCGCATCTCCAATAATACAGTCTTCTTTTTGGAGGCTTGGTGCCATCTCTTTTGCAAGGGTAAAGTCGTCATCTGTAGCGAGAGCACATTTAATCTGCTTTATGGCGCCCTCTTCTTTTAAACGCAGAGCCGCTTTATAGAAGACTGGTAAAAGAGAGGTAATTTCACGCGTACGGCTGCCAGGCATTAGCAGAAGCGTATCTTCTTTTTCTTTTACCTTATCTGGAGCGAGCCTTGCAACAACAGGGTGGCCAACAAAACTGCATTTTAATGCGCTAGGTTTATAGAATTCTGGCTCGAATGGAAAAAGAGCAAGTACATGGTCTAGGTATTTGGCCATTTTAAATACACGGTTTCTGCGCCACGCCCAAATGCTTGGGCTTACATAATGCACGCAAGGGATACCCGTTTCCTTTTTGACCCTTTTTGCAACGCGGTGGCAAAAATCTGGAGAATCAATAGTAAGTAAAAGATCTGGTTTTTCAATTTTAGCCAGCTCTACCATTTGTTTAATACGTTTAAGAATAAGCGGAATATGCGGCAAGACCTCCGCTATGCCCATAATGGAGAGCTCTTTCATTGGAAAAGCACTTATGAGGCCTTGCTTTGCCATCTGCTCGCCGCCTACGCCAATAAACTCAACAGGTGTATCTAGTGAAGCTTTTAGCTCTGCCATAGCGCCCGCGGCAAGGATATCACCAGAGGCTTCTCCTGCAATAACCATAACTTTGTAAGTGTGTGTCATGGTCTGCTCCATGCATAAATAATCAGCCCTGCTTCATCCGCAAGCTTAAGGCAGCTTTCTTTATCCAGCATAAAGGTTTTACCAGCTTCAATGGCTAGGCCTTTATAGCCGCCCTTAATCAGGGCTTTAATCGTGTCTATCCCAACAGAAGGCACATCTGCTTTCATGGTTTGGCCAATTTTAGAACCTTTAACAAGAAACTGCGCCGTATGTGAGGCAATCAGCGCTGCTGTGCCTTCTACGCCCTCTTCTGCGACTACGCTACAATCGCTTACAATAACGGCCTGCCCAAGGTCTGCGCTAGAGCGCTCATTCAAAGCCTTAATGCCAATATCAATGGTTTTAATGTCAAAGTCAGAAGGTTTGGTTTGACTAAGTACGCCAGTATCTACAAATAAATCTTTTACAACATCCTGCACTGCAACCACTTTAATATTATGACTAGCCAAAAATCCTGAAAGTAACCTCAGGAGAGCATCATCATGCCGCAAGTTAAAGCGTGCCTGTACCAATAGCTTGAAAGCTGTAAGGTCTGGCTTGAGAGAAGATAGAGCGGGTTTAGAAAGTCCGCCAGCCATGACAACGTGAGTAATGTTTTCTGCTTTTAGGGCTTTAAGAATGCTGCCAATTTTACCGAGTGGAAAACTTATGTTTGCTGTCAGTTCTGCAGGTTGGGGCTGTCCTGTAAAGCTAAGAACAAAGGGCTTGATTTTTTGAGTTTTAAGATGCGTACTTACAAGGCTTGGGAGCTGGCCTCCCCCCGCAAGAATAGCGTAGCGCGTTGTCATAGCACTTTTTGCTCATTTGGTTTCCAGCTTAAAAAGCCAATCTCGCTTTTTTGCATGAATGTAAGAGCATGCTTTTCTGATTCAGATGAAGCTTTAGCAGAAGCAAGGCGCTCAGATAATGTGCCCTCATCGCTGGCATAGATACTTTTGTAAAAGTTTTGGATACTACGAATATCGTCCTTGGTGAAATCTCTACGGCGCAGGCCAACAAGGTTAAGTCCTTGAATGGTGGCGCGGTTACCAATAGTTAGCACAAAAGGAGGTACATCTTTATCAATACCGCTCATGCCGCCAACCATAACATGGTCTCCAATACGTACAAATTGACGTACAGCACTAAGGCCGCCCAAAATAACATGGCTACCAATTTCAACGTGCCCTGCAACGGTGGCACCATTGGCAAGCACATTGTCGCAGCCAATAATAGCATCATGTCCAATATGGCTATGTACCATAAAGAGGTTTCCATCTCCAATACGGGTAATGCCGCCGCCGCCTTCAGTGCCAGGGCTCATTGTTACGTATTCACGAATATCGTTATTATCACCAATAATAAGAGAGGTTTTTTCACCTTGAAATTTAAGATCTTGCGGCTGTTGACCAAGAGATACAAACGGATAAATAGTATTGTTTTCACCAATTCTTGTATCGCCCTCAATCACCACGTGGCTTTTAAGCACAGTACCTTTACCAATTTTAACATCTGGTCCTACAATAGAGTACGCACCAATTGTTACGCCTTCTGAAATAGATGCTTTAGAATCAATAACGGCCGTAGGGTGAATCATATTACTCAGCTCTTTCGCTCCACTTGGCAGTAAATGTTGCTTCAGCCATTTTATCGCCGTTCTCATCGCGCGCCACCCCAAAGAACTTATAAACATGGCCGCGTTTTTGGACTTGCGTCGCATAAAAACGAATTGTCATACCCGGAAGTACCGGGCGACGGAATTTAACGCCGTCAACGCTCATAAAGAAGAACAGAGACTCTGCAGCAGTTTTTTCGTTTGTAATATTAATAAGCACGCCGGCTGTTTGTGCAAGGGCTTCAATGGTTAGCATACCTGGCATAATTGGGTTTCCTGGAAAATGACCATCAAATACAGGGTCGCCTTCTGGAAAATAGCGC
>JAPKEQ010000125.1 GCA_028821995.1 Alphaproteobacteria bacterium | reverse complement strand
ACTTTAGGAGAGTTTAGAATAGGTTTGGGTTAGCTTTTAAATAGCCTTTCCAAAAACCCTTCAAGCCATGCATGTGTATCTGGCAAAAACTCTCGACTTTGCTTGAGCATCGTTTCCCATTCCACCGCCTGCGCAGTGGCCCAGCGTCCTGATAGAATATCTTCCCTGTACCAACGCTCAACAGAAGCCTCTACAGCTTCAGGATGGAACTGTACGCCATAAACATGATCTGCATATTTAGCAGCCTGCTCTGGGTATTTTGAGCCCCCCATAAGATGCATAACACCTTCAGGGCGTGAATAAACATCTTCATGCCAAAGGGCAACATGCTTGCCGCAAAGCTCGTCGCCAAAAATAGCATCATGATGGTTCATTTTTAATTCTGAAAAACCTGCGGAAGGATGCTTATCACCACGCTGAACTTTTCCGCCATACACATAAGAAAGCATTTGAGCACCTAGGCAAATGCCAAGAGTTGGCATACCGTTATCTGCTGCCTGCTTTATCCACTGAGCTTCTTCTTTAAGCCAAGGCAAAGAATCAATATCACGAATAGAACATGCACCGCCCATAATGATTTGACCATCATAGTGAGATGCAGATTCAGGAAGAGGATCACCACCCCGCGTATGCACAACTGTCACATCAAAACCAAGGTGCGGCAGAAGGGTTTCAAAAATGGCGAGCCGTGGTATATCACCATGACAAAATACCAGTATATTTTTACGTTTCATAAGCGTCCTATTCTTTGAAGATGGCCAATGATATTACACAAGTTACAAACTTTGCCAAGGGGAGAGTTTTAATAGCCCCTACGCCCAAAAAGCTTTTCAATATCCTTAAGCTGTAACTTGATGGAAGTTGGGCGACCATGGTTGCACTGCGCGCTTCCTGGTGTGTTTTCCATATCCCTGAGTAGCTGATTCATTTCACTATGAGCAAGTACACGGCCAGCACGAATACTACCGTGGCATGCCATGGTAGAAAGCAAGTGTTCCATATCTTCCTGCAGAGATGTTGTTGACTTTAGGTTTCGAACATCTTCAACAAGGTTTTCAATTAAATCTTTTACGTTTACGCTCCCCAAAATTGCAGGTGTCGCTCGCACAGAAACAGCATTTACGCCAAAAGCCTCTACTTCAAGACCTAGTTTTTCCAGCCCCTTTTCATGTGCAAGAAGTGCTTCAACGTCAGCCTCGCTGAGCGTCACAATATCAGGTACAAGAAGAGCTTGCCTCTCAACGCCCTGCTCGGCCATTTGCGTTTTAAATTTCTCATACACAAGTCGCTCATGGGCAGCATGCTGATCTACCACTACAAGGCCATCATCAGCCTGCGCTACAATATATGTTTTATGCACCTGCGCTACAGCAGCGCCAAGCGGGTAACTTGAAAAATCCTCTGTGCTGGCTTGCTGAAGTGGTTCGGCAACACTCATTTGTGGCGTCGCATTTAAATTATGAATAAAGGCAGCTTGACGAGCAGGCTGCACAGACTGATCTCTCGGCACATAAGGCGCACTGTAAGGCGCAGATGCCCCCTCCCTTACAAAAGACGGGCTTTGCATTGAAGGCTGACCATGCTGTGGCATTGGCATTGCATTTTGAAACTTAGCAAGTGCTTCTTCTGCTGGTGTTGTGCTCACAGTTGTACTGTAAGGCGCAAGCGCCCTACGAATGGCCGTATGAACAAAACCATAGACTGCACTACTATTAGAAAAACGCACCTCTGCTTTAGTCGGGTGCACGTTAACATCCAAATCGCCCGGCGGCACATTCACAAAAAGAAGAGCCACAGCATGACGGCCGTGATGAAGCATATCGTGATAAGCCCCTTTAAGCGCACCAACAAGAACGCGGTCACTCACTGGGCGCCCATTAATAAATAAAAACTGTTTCCGATTATTACCAATGTGATAAGTAGGAAGGGATACAAACCCTTTAATGCTCATACCATCTCGCTCAAAATCAACGGGGACTGTATTTTCAGAAAATTCACGGCCTAAAAATCCAGCCACCCGCGGTAACATATCTTCAAGTAGGGCGCCCTGCGCCTGATTCAAGCGGAATGTTTCTCTTCCGTCTTGCATAAAAACAAACTCAATTTCAGGATGGGCAAGCGCCAACTTGGTCACAGTTTCTTTCACTTGCTCTTTTTCTGTGCGCGCTGTTTTTAGGAATTTTTTACGCGCTGGCGTATTAAAGAAAAGATTTTCTACCAGCACTGTTGTCCCTTGCTCTCTTGCCGTTGGCACAGCATCAGCAATATCACCGCCATGGCAAACAACCTGCCATGCACTGTCTTCACCTTCTATTCTGGAGGTGATTGTGAGTTTTGAAACAGAGCCAATAGATGGTAGCGCTTCGCCCCTAAAACCAAGAGTATGAATATTGAAAAGATCATCTGTACTGGAAATTTTTGAAGTGGCATGTCGGTGAAGCGCAAGTGACAGGTCTCTTTTTTCTATACCGCTGCCATTATCCGAAATCTCAATGCGCTTTGTGCCGTCCTCTTCCACAGATACTTGAATTTGAGAAGCCCCTGCATCTACAGCATTTTCAACAAGCTCTTTAACAACAGCTGCTGGGCGTTCAACTACCTCACCGGCCGCAATTCGGTTCGCAAGATCATCTGGTAAAATATGAATTTTTGACATAGACGTCATATTATATGAGCATATTTAAAGCGCAAGAAAATTTGTTAATCTGGGCTGCCCTGTAGCTCAATAAATCCTGTATAGACTCCAGGAACAGCAGCATTGATCCATGTGCGATTTATGCGCGTTCTCAGTGTGTTTGTATTGCCGCCAATACTACATAATTCATTTTCTGCTGGATGCTCTCCAACATCTCTTATTTTATTTTGATACCCTGTATCTGCACGAATATTTCTAAACGTGGTATCTAAGGTCCCGCTGAAATATACTTGCAAGC
>JAPKEQ010000044.1 GCA_028821995.1 Alphaproteobacteria bacterium | reverse complement strand
GGATTTCTGTTAGGCTCCACATATCATCAGATGTCATGCAATGCTCAGCGCCGCTAAGTGGCGCTTTAACAGGTTTTCCGCCTGTAGCAATCATGATTTTGTCTGCGCTGTAATGTGTTTCGCTGCCGTCTTCATGTTTTACGGTGACAGTATGTTCATCTTTGAATGAAGCGTGCCCTTTTATAAGGTCTACTTCTGAGCTTTTTAGCATAGATAGGTAGATGCCATTAAGGCGGTCAATTTCAGCATTTCTCTTACTGACAAAGGTTTTAAAATTTAGTTTTGGCATTTCGCCCTCAAAGCCATAGTCGGCCATGAGTTTTTCGGATCTTTTTAAATCTGCAAGGTATGTCATGATTTTTTTAGGAACACAGCCGCGAATGACACATGTACCACCTTCACGATCTTTCTCTATAATGCCAACTTTGGCGCCATGACTTGCAGCTCTGCGAGCCGAAGAAACGCCGCCTGATCCTGCACCTATTACTAAATAATCAAAATGTTTTGCCGTTTTCATGGAAATTTCACTCATAATTCGTTAGACTTTGCCCATTCAATATACGCCGTTAGGTGTATGGGGTCAAAAAGATTAAAAGGGTGATAAGGGGTCATAAAATGGCAAAAAAGAAAGAGAATAAGGCTGAACCAGCAAAAAGCACATTTCAGCTCAAGCATCAGTATGCAAAAGATATTTCAGCAGAGTGCTTTGTGCCCAAAAGTACAGTGGAAGGCGATATTGAGACAAGTTTGGATGTGGGGCTTGGTAGTCGTCAATTGAAAGATGATGTCTACGAGGTTCTTTTGAAGCTTCGTTGTGAGGGTAAGGTTGGTGATAAGGCTGTTTATCTTGTTGAAACCGAATATGTTGGTGAGTACGTACTAACAAATATTGAAGGCGAACGCCTGCAAGCACTGCTTGCAATTGATGGTGCAGCGTTAATTTTCCCGTTTGCAAGACAGCTTATTATGAGCAATGTTGCTGCGCTTGGATACCAGCCTCGTATGATTGAGCCTATCCATTTTGCAGGCCTTTATATGCGCAACCAACAGATGCAAGCTCAGAAGGCAGAAGAAGAGGCGAAGTCTGAAAAAAAAGAAGCGCCTAAGAAGGCGGCTTTGAACTCTTAATTTTTGGTGTTCATGTTTTTCCAGAAGGTGACGTGGTCAAACGCGCCTTCTGGTTTTTTTAGGTCTTTAGGTATACCCCCAAGTTTTTCTTCATTTTCTTTTGAGAGTTCAGAAAAGTGAATACTGAGGTAAAGGCCAGACTCTAGGTCATCAATATTAATTTTTGTATTATGAACATCATAAGCGATATGTTGGTTTAATACCTTTTTAACCTCATTTCTGAGCTTTTTGGTGCTTTTGGTTGTGTTGTGCACTGCGCCTGATGGTTCTACATGAACTGTGATGTCATGTAGGCTTTGATGAGATTTTTTAAGGGATCTTTCTAAGGTTTCTGCAATTGTGTGCCCTTCGGATACTGAAATGAGGGGGTCTACCTCAATGTTTACATCAGCGTAAGCTTTGCCTGATACGCGGCGTGCACGGAGGGATGAGATACCAACGACGCCATCATGGTTATGAATACTGTTTGTGAGGCGCTCAAGAAAGGCGGGGTCAATCGCAGCGTCTACAAGGTCATGAAATGCCTCAGAGCCAATATCAAACGCAATTTTAAGAAGAAGAGCCGTGACAAAAAGTGCGGCGATCGTATCAAAAATTGGAAAACCCAAAAGGCTTACAGAAAGGCCCGCAAGCACAGCAACGGATGATAAGCTATCTGTTCTGTGATGCCATGCGTTTGCAATAAGAATGGAGGACTCCACCTTCTGGCCAAGGCGTTTGGTGTAGTAATAGAGAAACTCATTTATGCCAATAGAAAGAATTGTTACAACAAGGGCCAAGGGGGTAATATTAAGAAAGTGGCCATGCGCCGCATTCTCTAGCGCGCTGTAACCAATGCTAATGGCAATAATGGCAAGAACAACAGCTAAAATTAAAGTTCCTGCTGTTTCAAACTTAAGATGGCCGTATTGATGGTCTTCATCTGGTGCTTGCACGCAAATTTTTAGCATAAAGTAAGCAAATACGTCGGTAAATGCATCTGCAACGGAGTGGAGCGCATCTGCTATCAGGGCTGCCGATCCAGACCATGTCCCTACAATACCTTTAGATAGACCCATAAACACATTAAGAATAACGCCCATACGGGTCGCTTTATAACCTGCGTCTAGTACTTGGTTTTCTTTGTACGTCATTTAACCTACTAATTTAAATCCAATTTGATACAAGGATGGCAGAATACCACGCTGTATGAGGATAATAATAAGGATCGTGTAAAGCGGAATAAGGTCAGCCTGTCCATATAGCCAATATTTAGATGGAAGCATTTTTCTTAATTTTCCAAAAACAGGAAATGTAAGAGCGTTAACCGCTAAAACAAATTTGTTTCTTGGGCTTATGCTGGTAAACGAAATAATGGCAGATGCAACAATAACAAGGGTAAACAGTGATAAAACTGCATCTAGCACATGGGTGACTCCAATAATTAAATTGCCTAGAATAAACATGTAATCTCCTTTATATGAGGGGTGTGTGAGTGTATATACCTTGATCTGCTGCTTGCGCCAACTTATTTATGGCATCATACTAGCACAAGTGTCATGAATAGAAATAATGATAAACAGCATAAATCCTTAGGAAAGGTACGTGGTGGCGTGATGATATATAAATTGATGATTTCTGCATTTTTAAGCTTAGCTCTGCATGGGAGCCTTTTTGCGCAAACCTGTATTAGTTACACCTCTGAGGGGCTTTCTGGCTGTATGGATAACAAGCCTGCAGTTGAGCAAGAAGAGCCTCTTGTTGTTGTCCCTCAAGAAGATGAGATGGTTGCACGAGAGCCTCAGGCCAATGAAATGGATACAAAGGTTCAGGAATTTTATGATACGTATGACAAGCCTCCAAGAGAGTTTGCAGAGTGGACGGTAGATCCAACGGTTGAAAATGCCGTACGGTGGGCACGCAAATACGATGAAATGATGACGCGTAACAAGAAAATGGCAGCAGCTTGGTCTGCCGCGCAAAAAATTTATAAGCAAACAAAAGAGCAGGGCGGGGAACTTCCTGAACTTACAAAACCGCTGCCACCAATCCCTGACTACCCAGGACTTGTACCACCTAAAGACCCTTTCCCGGCAGCAAAGAAGAGTAACCCTTATAGCCGCACTAGCGATGCTATTTCTTTTGAACGTAACAAGATAAGTGCAAGTGGTTCGCTTACCCCTATTGAGGCATTCCCAGCTGAGAAGAGAAGTGCAGGAGCGCAAGGGCCTCTTCAGGTGAGTTACTACTTTAGTAATGTATGCCCATTTTGTAAAAAATTTGAACCTGAACTTCGTCTCGCTATGGATCGTCTTTCGCGTGCTGATGTCAACTTAACTTGCGTAGATACATCACCAAAGGAGCGCAAAGAGGAAAATATTAAAGGGATTGTGGATTGCACGTGGCGGCCGCTTCTTCCTGGGGAACTTGAAGCCTTTGGTGTGAGAAGTACACCAACACTTATGATTAGCACAGGGCCTGATAAGCCTCTTATTAAGAGAGAAGGTGTGCTTGTTGCGACAGAGATAGAGATGCTGTTGAATAACCTTGTCAAATCTCGTACAAAGTTTTAAGGTCGCTTTATGGCAGGTAACCAAGCTAAAAAAGATGTTGCGTATGAATATCAGGCGATTGCTGCAGAGCGCCTGGCTTGGGTTATGCGCCCTGTTTTCTTCTTTTCAATTATTGCTTGGGTCTTAAGCCCTGGTACAGTTCATCCTGACGGTCTTGACCATAATACCCTGCTTGGGTTTTTGCTTGGCGCGCTTTTTGGGATTGTGTTGAACTACGGTGTTCTTAAGCATTATCTTGTGGTACGCAGAAAAGATACTAAAAACCGTAAAAACCGTATGCCAGATGAGTATTACTTTGGTAAGGTTATGGACGTTCTACAAAAATCTGAGTAAGTCGGAGCATTATGTCAAAAACACCTTTACCTGATTCTGATGATATCAACATCACATCAACCTTGATGACAAGGCACTGCTTGGGTATTGCTGCGACGGGTGGTGGTAAGTCTAACTTTTTAAACCTTATCTTAAAGCAACAGATGATGCGCGGCGGCGGGGCAATACATATTGATGGTAAGTCTTCTAAAGAGGCTGCGCTTGAATTTTTAAACCTTGCAAGGCAGCATGACCGCTGGCAAGACGTTCGTATTATTAATATTGCAGATCCGGATTTTTCTAATACTTATAATCCGCTTCTTCGTGGAGACCAGGATGAGGTGACAAGCCGGATTATGGAGCTCATCGGAACAAAGGGCGATCCTTTCTTCCGGGGGCAAGCCGCGCGAGGTATGCGTGCCATTGCAGGAATTTTGAAGGTGATTGGTAAGCCGTATAACTTTGGTGATCTTAATGTGCTTATGACGAATGAAGCTGCCATGAAGCAACTTCTAGAAGATGCGCCGAAGGCCACGAAAGAATATAGTGATTTTAAGATTTTCTTTGATCAAATGACAGAGATTGACCCTAAAACAGGGAAACGTAAACTGAATGCAAATAAGCTCCAGCATACATTTGGGGATTTGTCTTCACGCCTTCATAGTTATTATGTTGGTACGGCCGGACGTGTTTTGAACTCTTACGCACCAGAAGTCGATCTTTATCAGGCTATTAAAGAGAATCTTCTTGTGTATGTGGCGCTGCCAATGCTTAACAAGCGTGAGGCCGCAGTTGATTTCGCGAAGTTCTTTATTAGTGACCTCAAAACAGCGATTGGGCAAATTCAGAACGATAAATATAAGCCGCATCCAACATACCTGACACTTATGGATGAGTTTTCATCTTACGCCCAGCCTTCTCTTGCCCCGGTCTTTGAGCAGGCGCGTTCTGCTAACGTGTGTTTATTTCCGTTTATTCAAACCTACTCTTCCCTTACAGATAGCGAGGCGGGTTTGAGCGATGATTTTGCGGCTAAAGTATTTGGAAATACATGGAATAAAATTTCCTTTCTACTTCAAGAGCCTGAAAGCTGTGAAATGATGTCTCGTGCAGCGGGTGAGATCTTAAAAGAGTCTGTTTCTGAGAGTTTTGGTGAGAGTCTTTCTTTTGCATCAGGTGAGGATGACTCTTCTGCGCTGCGTACAGGGGGGCGTGGTAAAAGTTTTGGTAAGTCTATTTCTTACTCTTACAGCGCTGTTGTGCGCCCTGAGGACTTTAGAAACCTTAAAGACGGTGAAGCCATTTATATTGGAAGAAACAGCGTTTATAAGCTTAAAGTGCCCCTTGTTATTTTGAACAAAGATAACAAAACACTTGACTTCCCACGCTTCAAAATGCCAAAAATCCAAGGGTTATCAGTTGCAGAGCGCTATCAAACGCTCTCTGAACTTGAAATGTAAGGGGAGAAAGTTTAGTTATGAACATTGAAAAATTTGCATACCTATATGTGCATTACCTTTTGCCAGGGTTTAAGATTTTTGTATTTTTCCTGCTTGTGCTTCTTGTTCTTGCGTTTTGGGCGAAAGCCAAAGAGGGGAATCTAATGGATCTGCCTTCTCAGATTTTTAATGGTATTTTTTCGGGGACTTATAAGGGGGCACTTTACTTATATATTGCCGTTGCGTTTGTCTTTGGAACAATTATGAGAATGTTCCGAATTGTCATGGCAACGCTTCGTGACTTCTTCATCTCCCGTATTTAAACCCTGCTAGCCGTTGCTGCAAATGTTTATATATGAAATTGAAAACCCCGCCATTGGCGGGGTTTTTATCGGTTTAAGCGCTATGATTTTTGAGTTGTTTAGAGAATGTTTCAATAAACCTTGTAATGGCATCCCGTGTGCTGGCTGATACGCCGACCCAAAATAGATAACCAATTTTATTGTAAATAACATCTATTTCTTGCGGAAGGTTCTGTAAAATTGTGTCTTTTGTTCCTTCAATGATTTGAGTTT
Organism: Alphaproteobacteria bacterium; assembly: GCA_028821995.1. Classification (GTDB taxonomy): domain Bacteria; phylum Pseudomonadota; class Alphaproteobacteria; order UBA2136; family JAPKEQ01; genus JAPKEQ01. The sequence continues at coordinate 7,922 of JAPKEQ010000044.1, read as the reverse complement.
TGTGAAGTCCTTCAATGAATGGCTCAAGGTATTCTTTAAAAGGCTTCCCTTGTTTGATGAATTCATTAAACAGGGCAATACCTTTTATGATGGCTTCTTCAAAGTTTGATGTTTGAAAATTTTGTAGTGCGCTTACAGCTTTTAAAAGTTCTTTAATACTTTCTTGGGCGAGAGAGTTGGTCATGAGAAGGCTCCATAAAAAAGGAAAATCAGATATAAGTTAAGATGAATATGCCTAGTGATTAGGCATGCCGTCAACATAAAAACACCAGTTTTGTGTGTCTTGTGCAACATGGCAAGAAAATAACTATATTTAGTGATTGGGTGCTTGCGTTTACCTATATGATGTGTGTATTATACACCATACAGAAGTCGTAATTTGCCCAAGTTATAGCTTCTTAAACGTTTGAGGAATAAGAAAAATAATGAAAAATAAAAGTACTCTCAGTTTGTCTTGTGTCGCAGTAGCGGCGCTGCTATCGGCGTGTGGAAATTCTCAAAGAGGACTTCCGAACGGCCCAACGCCAATGGGATATGGAGTGAACAGTCAAGCGAGCCCAGCTTATGTGTCACCTTATGTAGAGCGAGCCCAAGCTCCAGCACCAGTCATGCCTCAGAATTCCCCTTCTCACGCATACCAGCCTGTGCAACAGACAGCTCCCCTCGCTGAAATGCAAGTACTACGCGAACGTTTAAAAAGAGCTGAGCGCGCAATGCTTCGCCTTGATAAACGTATGCAACTTCTTGAACGTAACGAACTCTCCCGCATTTCTGGAATGGAAATGAACGGGGCAGGAACACAAGCTCCCTCAGGTATGTTCCAGCCAATGAGTTATTCTGAGACTAGCTCTCATTTATCCGGATCGGCAACGCCATTGGGGATGAATTCTTTTCAACCGGTTGAACCCAATGCAATGCTGCAAAACGGACACAGTGCTTACTCAGAAACCCAAGGATTTTCAGGCGCAGCTCTGCGTCCTGTTGGATATAACCTGCCAAATGATGGTATGGTAAGAGCAAGTCTGCAAGCTGCACCTGCCCAGGTTCAAGCCGCTCAGACAACTACAATGGCATCTCGCACGCCCAGACTGCCTAGTCTCGCGGATGCTCAAGGTTCAGATCAGGACGCTGATAAGTCTATAGCTGTATGGTCTATTGCTTATGAAGCTGGAAAGGTTTGGCCAGAAAAAGCCCAGCTTGCTCAATCACGTGATGTGATTGAAGCTATTCGTAACAGTGAAACGACAACTGTTTATGCGCGCGGTGAAAAGCCTAACTCTCGTGAATTTCGAGATCGTGTACGTGCGGTAAGTAAGTATCTGAGTAAGGTTTCGAATGTAGAATCTGTTCCGATTGCATCTATGCCAGCAGACCACCTTGGCGGAGATGTTGTTGAGATTATGGTTGTGCGCTAGTATTTGTGCATATTTTTTGTGTCGTAACGTTTTATAAAATACTTACTTTTTTCGATTAAATTAATTTTAGGGCTTGAAAACATTCAAAGCTCCCTTATCCTTTTACTTACAAAATATAAATAGGCCAATGGCCTGATAATCTGATTTTTGGCTTTATATAATGTTTATATAAAGAACCAAACTGCAAAACTGCCAACCAGAAAGGGTTAATGCAATGTCAAATAAATCACAAGCGTTTCAGGCGCGTCTTGAAAATCAAAAAACTCAACTTGAGCGCCACGGTAACATGGCCGAGGTTGTTATCCGTACTACACCAGAAGCTACAGACGTTATTAATGCGGCCCGTCTTTGGGAGCATGTTATGATTCAAGCTGATCGTCGTACGCGTGGTTACGTTGCTAAGCAAAGCCGTGATGCATTTGATGATACAAGAAAAGATTTTAATGATGCTCTTGGCCATATGATGGAAAAGCTTAAAGATTGTGTTGAGCGTCATGATATTGATCTGGGTGGTAATAACTTTGTTTCTCGTATTGCGCAGCGTTACAAGCTTGTAGAAAAGAGAAAGCAAAAGCCTAAAGCCGCAAAGCCTGTGGCTGAAAAAGCGCCGGCTCCAGCAGCGATTAAAGAAGAGAAGCCAGCAGAAGAAGCTCCGGCAGCAACTGCAACAAGCTCGGATGGATTTTAGGCGCTGATGCGAGGGGGAAAATAATATGGACTTTGCTAAAACCGCATTTCTAGTTTTTTCAATTTTAGGAATTGCTTGGTGGGTTGGTACTGTTATGAAGGCAGAAGGCGACGATAAGCTTCTTGAGGCGTGTCACCCTGTTGTTATTGTAACGGACAGCGTTATTAAAGTGACCACAGGTCTGACTGGTTTTACGCCAAACTGGACACTTGGTACTAAGCGTGTTCTTGAAGGAGGTTGCTACTACTTCTTTGAGACGTTCTTGTTCTCTGATATGGATGAAGGTCTTGAAGGCGAGCTTCCTGCTGAGGGCGGTGTAAGAACCAAGTAACGCATTTTTAAAATACCCCGCATGAGCGGGGTATTTTTTTGTTCCTTATCCTAGCGTGTGCGTTGGCGGTGTGCTGTTAATATCTTGAATCATTAAATCAACCTTATGACTTTTATCTTTGATATGTTCTAGATAGCTTTCTGTGTCTTGCTTGATATCAATAATGCCTTTGTAAGCGGGCAGGCTATCTAGAGATTGTCTTAAGCTTGGGTATTGACTCACAGGTAAGTTTAGAACGACGCAGTTATCGAAAGCAAGGTCATCAACAGTGAGCTGGAAAAGCCCGTCTGTGGATTTGGTGTTGTTGAACTCTGTTTTTAAAAGGCCAAGCTGGCTTGCAAAAACATCAAGAAAGTATGGCCAGCTTGCGTGAGGGCGGTTATCAAGAGACCAAAGTCTAAAGTCACTTCTGATTGTTGGGTTGAGTGTTGTGGCGTATTTTTTAATGATGGCACACATGCGGATAATGATAATGCCATTACCAAGGTATATTCCAGCGCTGTCTTCTGTGATGTCTGCAGGATTTACATCAAGATCTTCAATAACTGTTTGGAAGTAAGCTGCTGCGTTTATTCTCAGCAGGCTTGTTTGCTCTTCTGTGGGGGTGAACGCTCCTTCATTGTTTTGTGCAGATTTAAGCGAAATTTGATGTGCTCTGTGAAGAGATTCATAAATATCGCGTGCAAGGGGGTCGCAGTTATTTGGGATGCTGTTCGGGTTATCGCGGTATTTCACTGCCGTTGTTAAGGCGCGCCTGAGGGATTTATTTTTATCTTCATCGTGATGAAGTTTTTTAAAGCTTGGGAATGTTGTCAATATAAAAGCAGAGAGTCCGCCATGCTCATCGCACCTTCTAGAGTAAGAGACATCATCCATTTTCCAAAACTGGTAGAAGGGGTGGACTTTGCGCTTTTCTGCGTAGGCGTAAATAAGAGACAGGTCTTGGGCAAGGGCCGCAATGCGGTGGTATGGTGTGCAGCCTTCAAGCGTGTTCATGGCCTGCCATTGTTTTGTTGCACGTTCAAATAATGTTTCGTTGGTGTTGCCGCTAATGTCATATGGCCAATGTCTGAAGCCGTTAAGAAATCCAAGAAGTTCTGATTCTAGAGGGTGCCTTGTGCTTGATGGTGAGGGAGGGGCAATTATTTCAGGGATAAACTTACTAAGAGAGACACTGAAGTTGAACGATGTGCCAGTATCATCTGTCTTGCTGGCTTCAAATCCTGTTTTTTTGAAGCGCTCAGCATTGATGAATTTAATGCAAATCCACACAAAAATGAACCCGCCAAGTGCGGCGCTGCTAACTGAGACAACACCATTGAAATATTCAGTCAGTGTAAGTCCTGTTTGAAAGAGAAGATGGTAAATAACGCGTGTAATGGTAAATACCATTAAAATCAAGCAGATAAGTAGCGCGAGTCTGAAGCGAGGATCATACATTGTTAAATTACAACACTTTGTTTATTTTTTATGCTTTATATTATCACATTACCTTGGTAATCTAGTGATAATTTATATGTAAAAGTCTACAGTAAAGACAATAATAAAAAGCATTTTGCTACTAAAAAAGAAGGCAAAACAATGAAATTTGCTTCCATTCTTGCCGCAACAGTGGTTGCGTCGAGCTTATGCGGGAGTGCAGCCCAAGCTGCTCCTGTTCCTGGATATGTTCCTCCTGTTAACTATCAGAACGTACCTGATTACGCGGATGATACGCGCGGCGTATTTGTACCGTCTCATGGTCAGCACCGTTTAAAAACAGAAATGGAGCTGTCCCAGTATAATGCGCCATCTTATGAGCGCCCTAATTATGTTTCTCAAGGCGTCCCTTCTGGAGATGCCTACGAACGTGAGCTGAATCGCATTAGTGCAGGTCATCTTGCATACGAAGCCAATCTTGATATGGTGGCAAGGCAGCCAAACAGGATTGAACCTGCGGCAGGCCCTGTCCCAACAATGTCAAATGGTGGGCATATGTATCAAGTGAGCCAAAATACAATGGCTAATCCAGCGTATCAGCAAATGGCAACGCCTCAGCTTGCTCCACAAAGAAATCCTTATAGTTATAATCCTCCGTCTGTTGCTCTTGATATAACAGCTGGAGAGGAAATTGCACGCGGACAAGCTTATACGCAAAGTGTTGATATGACTAATGCGCTTGTGCGCCTGCGTGAAGACCGTATTACAATTCGTCGTGCGCTTCAGCGTATGATGGATCAAATTGGCGGTGGTGATTGGACTGTTGTTTGGGATCTTGCTGAACAAAACTCTGGTCTTCCTGAGATGGAAATTTCAATTTACTCTGAAGAGCCTTTTATGAGCGTGTTAAATGCGCTTCTTGCGCGTGTTCAGTCTCGTAGTGGGCAGCCTCTTCGTGTTGTGCGTTACGATAATACGCAACGCCTTGTTATTACAGACCAGGCTGGTGGCAGCAATCTTGCTGGAAAATCATCAGCTGCTGGTGTAGATGGTGATGATGGCCTTGCAGTGACGGAGCAGGTTATAAAGGAAGCTATGGTTTCACTTCATTATGATGAAATTCCACTTGTTGATGCTCTTGAAAACGTTGTAAGCCAGGCTGGCCGTGGTCAGTGGCGCCTTCGCATGTATGCTGGTTTGGATCAAGTTTTAAAGCCCGCACACATTGAGGAGCCTTTTGGTATTGCGATGGAGAGGCTTTTAAAGCTCTTTAATTTGAAATTTGAAATGTTCCCTGGCGGTAAGTTGATTGTTGTGACACACAATGACCGCTTTGGTTACGGGAGTGTACAACAATGAAAATAAAGCTTCTTCTTACAGCCACGTTTTTGGGGTCAACGCTCCTCTCTGCTTGTGGAGATGATATTAGTTATGTGCAGCGAGAAAGCCCTGCGAACCCTTATAAGGATTATTTGAATAAATCATCAGCAGTTGTTGGGGTTGGTGAGCCTGTAAGTACGCAGCGCATGAAAGCTAACGCAACGTTTAGTGTTAAAGGGCGTACAACTCTTGAAGAGGCGATGACGCGTATTTCTGATACTTACAATATTGCTGTGAGATATGGTGATGGTGTGCGTACAGAAATGAGAGAGGATCTTGTTGTTTCTGATCTGACCTTTGATGAGACACGTTCTTACCTTGAAGATGTATATGGTGTGCAAATCATTCGTGAAGGTGAAAGGCGTGTGCTTGTTCTTCCATCTGTAAGTGAAATGCGTATTAAGGAGTTTTCACCGGGTACAAACGTTTCTCTTTCTCAGGTTGTGCGAGGGCTTGCAGATCAATGTGACATGAACCTCGTCATTAGTGAAAATAAGCAAAAAATTGCAAGTACAACGGTGACAACAAACTTTAGAGACATCTCTTGTGCAGATGCTTTTGAGGCTATTCTCTCACCTCATGGTATGAGCCTGGTTGATCGTGGAGACTTTTATTCTATTGGCGGCCTTCCACTTCGTGAGTGGGTGCTTAACTTACACGAACCAAAACGAGAAGAAACACGTGTAGTAAGTTATGTTTCTGAATTTGGTGGTAATGAAGATGATTCTGGTGGTGGAACATCTACTATTGGCGGAAGCTCTAATATTGAAATCACATCTACAAGAGATTTGTGGCAAGAGCTTTATGATAATGTAACAGATTTAATTGATAAATCTTGTGAGCCTGGTAGTGGTGGTGGATCTGTTAGTGTTGATGGTCTTCTTGCTCCTCCTGAAACAAACCTAACATCAATATCTGAAGATACAGGTACTGAAGATGGCGGAGAAGACAGCGGCGAAGGAGAATCTTCACAAGATGGTGGTTCTTTTGAGTGTGGATATGTTCGTGTGAACAAATCTGTAGGTCTTGTTCAAATGCGCGCGCCGCAAAGTATTATTGATGAAGCTGATGAAATTATAAAACATATCGAAGATATTGCGAGCCGCCGTTTGATGGTTGAAGCGCGTGTTATTGCTGTAAGCCGTAACCGTGATTTCGAATCTGGCGGACGTTTTGGTGGTGGGTTTAACCTTCCTGGTACAGATAGAAATATTTCTGGTGGTTTTGTTCCTGGTCTAAACTCTTACGCACCGAGCATTACAGGACGTATTGCTTCATTCTTAAACAATGGGGATGGTGGACTGATTGGAACCAGTGGAGATACGCTAGAGGCAACAGTGCGCCTTGTAGAAACATTTGGTACAACTTACCAGCTTATGCAGCCAACAATTGAGGTGATGGATCGTCAAACAGCAACACTTATTGATGGGCGTAACGAACGTTACTTTATTCGCGAAGGTTCTGTTGAAACGGATGATAGTGGTGTTACAAGGCGTAACGTAACGGCTGAGGAACATGTTCAGTTTGTAGGACTTCAGTTTAGCGTGACGGCACAGGTTGCGGAAGAAGGAGGGGCGCATACTGTATCTCTTCAGATTCCTATGACAGATATTGCACGTTTTGAATCTATTACAAATACATTTGATGGTGAAGACTATACGGATCAAATTCCAATCGCGACAACACGTTTGATTGATCAAAAAGTACGTCTTCGCGATGGAGAAGTAAAGGTTATTGGTGGACTTACAAGAACCCTTGCCGTTGACACTGAATCTGGTATCCCTCTTCTAAAGGATATACCTGTTGCAGGAAAAGCACTTGGTGAAGAAGATATCTCTTATGAAGAGGTTGAATTCCTTGTTCTTTTGCAAGTCAGACGTTTACAATAAATACATTAATGTGGCTTTTCATAAGGTCATGGGTAGAAAATTTAAAACTTTAGGGGAATATTAATGACTCATTCTAAAAAACAAATGAACGCTGGTTATACTATTGATCAGACGATTCTCATTATTGCGATTATCGCAATTTTGATTACGATTATTATCGCAACAGTGGGTTGGGACCTTCTACAGCGCGCTGGTGGTGCTAAAGTCGCATCTCACCTTCGTCAAGTTGAAGGATCTATTGGTGAATTTTACTCTCGTCACCAACTATGGCCGCATGAAGCACTTGGTTTAGCTGTTGGTGTAACCACTGCTGCAGGTATTTCAAACCAAGCGCGTATCCTTAATGACGGTACGCTTGGAACAGACCCTTCATTTGTAGCTGCTGACCATAAAGTTGCCCTATCATCTTACGGTGCGACTGGTGCTAACACGGGTCTGCAACATGGTCTTGGTGCTGGTGGTGCAGGTAACATGTTTTTACGTACTGTAACAACATGTGGTGGTATTGCTGGTGACACTTACGAAATTAACCTTACAGCTATGACTCAAGATGAAGTTGAGCGTGCCGATGCATCAATTGATGGTGATGTTGATGGTACTGCTGGACGTTTACGTTACACAGGTTCTGCTAACGCTGTAGACGTTCGTTTCTGTGCAAACAGATTCTAATATAGAGTCTCTTTAATGACAGAAGAAAAAAACATCTCAAAAAGCTCCCCAGAGAAAACCTCTGGGGAGACTTTTGGTGATAATAGCCATTTTGAAAATTGGCTTGAAGATGATGTCTCTGAACCTGATGA
>JAPKEQ010000043.1 GCA_028821995.1 Alphaproteobacteria bacterium | reverse complement strand
ATCGTGTTTCTTTCATTTTTACTTAAATTTTTTATTTACCAAGCTGTGCAAGCATGGCTTGTACAGCGGCTGCGGATGTAATACCTCTCGCCTCATAAATTTCGCTAGCAGGGGCGCTCATACCAAAGTCATCAACGCTGAGCATTTTACCGTTCATACCAATCAAACTTCCCCAGCCAAACTTAGTACCAGCTTCAATACCTACGCGTGCCTTAATGGCGCTTGGCAGTACTGACTCTTTATACTCAGGTGTTTGCATATCAAACAATTCCATACAAGGCATACTCACAACGCGCACATTGTACCCTTGGCTCATAAGCTCGCTTTGAGCTTCTAGTGCAAGGTGAACTTCTGTACCTGTCGCAATGATAATACCATGCATGTCCATTTCAGATGAAATGTCTGATAATACGTAAGCGCCAAGAGCTGATTGATTTTCTGGAATATGTGTTGTGCGAATTGCTGGCACACCTTGGCGGCTTAAGCACATCACACTTGGGCCATCAGTGCAGGCAAGGGCAGCTGCGTAACATTCAGCTGTCTCTACCTGGTCTGCTGGTCTGAAGGTTATAAGGTTAGGCGTTGCACGGAGCATGGCTAGATGCTCAACAGGTTGATGGGTTGGGCCATCTTCGCCAAGGCCAATAGAGTCATGCGTCATCACATAAATGACTTGCTGCTTCATAAGGGCGCTAAGGCGCATGGCAGGGCGCATATAATCAGAGAAGCAAAGGAAGGTTCCACCAATAGGTAAAATGCCGCCATAAAGTGCCATGCCATTCATAACAGAACCCATTGCGTGTTCACGAATACCATAATGAATATAATTTCCAGAGAAGGACTTTGCGGATATTTCACCCATACTGAGATCTTTAGTATTATTAGAAGGGCTAAGGTCTGCGCTTCCGCTTACAAGATCAGGAAGGCAAGCGGCGAGGGCACTAATGCACGTACCACTGGCTTTGCGCGTGGCTACCTTTGGCTTATCAGAAGCTGAAAGCTCTTTGACTTCTTCCATCGCTTCAATAGCAATACGGCGATACTCTTTTTGAAGCTGTTTTGTAAGCTTCTTGTTTTTAGGGCTCTCTTTAAACTTAGCAAGCCAGCGCTCGTATGTAACGGTGTTACGGTTGGCTGCTGATGCCCACATATCATAAACAGAAGAGGGCACTTCAAACGGAGCAAATTCCCATCCAAGGCTTTTACGCATGTCTGCAATTTCATCATTCCCAAGTGGTTCGCCATGGGTTTTGTGGCTACCAGCTTTGCTTGGTGCGCCTTTACCAATTATCGTTTTAAAGGCAATAAATACAGGCTTATTAGCATCTTGCGCTTTATCAAGCACCTGACGAATTGCATCCGTATCATGGCCATCACACTCATAGTAAGTAAATCCGTAAGATTCAATACGTCCTTTTATGTCTGTAGATGTAGATATTTCTGTCGAGCCATCAATCGTAATCCCATTATCATCAAAAAGAACAACCAAATTTTTAAGTTTAAAGTGACCCGCCATCTCTAGTGCTTCATGGCTAATACCTTCCATAAGGCAGCCATCACCCACAATTACATATGTCTTGTTACTATAAAGGTCTGCGCCAAATTTACTGGCCATCATTTCTTGGCCGAGCGCCATACCTACAGCGTTACCAAGGCCTTGGCCAAGTGGTCCTGTGGTGGTTTCTACGCCTGCCGTATGGCCAAATTCTGGGTGACCCGGCGTTTTAGAATCTTTTTGCCTGAAAGCTTTCAGGTCATCCATTGTAAGTTCATAACCAGAAAGGTGCAGCACGCTATATAAAAGCATAGAGGCGTGTCCGTTAGAAAGCACAAAACGGTCACGGCCAGGCCACATTGGGTCCTGTGGGTGGAAGCGCATATATTCGCTAAAGAGAACTGTGGCAACATCTGCCATACCTAACGGTGCGCCGGGATGTCCGCTATTTGCTTTTTGAATTGCATCTGCGCTTAGAAAACGAATTGCATTTGCCATTTGCGTATAATCTAAATATTGAGTATGGATATCTGCAGCGGTCATGACCTATAGAACTTACTTTGTTATTTTGACTGCAAGAATACCCTCTTTAGAGTAGTGGCGCAAACATTGCCTTAAATTTTGAAGGCCTCTATAAATGTTTTGCCATAGGGGTGTGGCTCTGCTAACATTTTAAGATTAAGAATATATTGTAACACTTTGAAAATGGCTTATCCGAACAATGTCTAATGCACAAAACCAAACCAAACCTTCATCTGCAGAGCGCCTAGAAAGCGCACTGCAAGCCCTTGAAGGCTACGTCCGCACAGGCGGAAACATGACTGCACAATCAAGTATCAATACAGCTGAGATTCAAGTTCTTAATAAAGATGAACTTGAAGCGCTCCGCACTGAAAATGCAATTTTAAAAGATAAGCACAACAACCTAAAGCTCAGACTCGACAAAACGATCGGTCATATTGAGACGATTCTGGAGAAATCATAATGAGCGGATTTAAATCAGTTACAGTGGCGTCTCGTGAATACAAAATGTCTGTAGAGCAGGGGCAGGAATCTCGCCTTGATAAAGTGGCAGATATCTTTAATAGCTACATTGACCAAATTAAAGAAATGGGCGGCAACGGCATGGACCGCGACCAAATGATTGTCATGGCCGGCATTCTTATGGCAGATGAGCACCTCACGCTTCGTCAACAAAAAGACGGTGAAGGTGAAACCCTTGAGCGATACCACAGCCGCCTTGCAGAACGCATTGAAGGACTGCTGGCACAAGTTACAGCCTAAACTATAATATAGAAAAAGCCCCGCATATAGCGGGGCTTTTATCATTCGTTTAAAGTATTAAGCCTTTTCAGGCACAGGTGCAGCTGCCAAAAGCTCTAACAGTTTGTCGCGCACAGCACCAACCCACCCAGGATACTGCTCAGCATATTTATGCATCTTGTACAAAAATGCAGGGGAATCCTCCAAATTCTCGATGGACTGCATCAACTGGCAAAGGCTGATAGCAGAGCTACTTGCGCGACAGGCCTTGTAATCAGATGGCGCATCACGTGCTTCATGGGAATGGTAATCTTCACAATGCTCAGCATTAGTCTTAATGTTCTCTAGGCGCTGATAAAGCTCTTCACCAGAGAGAGATTCCAACTGCTCACACACCGTTGCCAATTCTCGTACGATCTGAGCAGATGGCGCGTGTATTACCATAGGATCTAGACCAAAACTTGAGTTTTGGATCATCCATACGGCAAGGCGAGGGAAGACGTACGCCGACTGAGCGCTAATTGCAATTTGCTCCAGAAAGTCTACAGCAAACTCTGCAGCCTCATCTTTTGGCAAATTTTTACAGATCATATTTTCCACAGCCGCCAGGTGGGGCGAGATACCAAGTTTTATGCCATAAGGCTGTAGGTAGGTATATTCCCACAGCTGATTCAGCGTATATTGGCTAGCGTTATAACCGTAACGGTCTAAGCGAATTTCGCCCGCATCCTTCCAAGCTTTCAGGCGCTCCAGCGGCTCAGCTTTAACAGCCGCATCACCATGGAAAGCGCGCAATTCCGAGTAGGGCAAGCCCTGCACAACATCAGTTTTCATAAGAGAATCCTTATTGGGGTAAAAGTAAAAAAAGATTGATATTACAGGGGGTATAAGTCTGTCTACAAAAGAAATCAAGCTTTCCTAAAAAAGAAAAGCCCCAGTTACGGGGCTTTTCTTTTTCGTTTTAATCCTTGGAATGATCATTTTTACGTGAAGGCACTCGAAGTATTGCATGGTTATTCGTACCCACTTCAAAATCCACCCCTTGCTTTTCCCAGTAATCATAAGCGCGCGTGGGCATGGTAAATTCGCCGCGATTGGGAGATTTGAGTGTCACCATGCGTACATCACCATCACGCGTACGGTAACGTACAAGCACGTTCAAATAATCACGATAGCCAGAATAAGCGCCACGCAGCTCATGCTCAGCCAGCTCTGCAGATTTATGAACACTTGGCGGAATACCACGAAAGCGGTTATCGTAATCAATGTCATAAACAATATTTTTTACAAGCTCAATGCCAAGCACACTTGAACCTGCCGGCAATACAAATGTTGAGCTGGATTCAATTTTATCGCCCAAGTAAGAGGGCGTATAGAGCGTTTCTTGCAGGTGATTGTTTTCTGAGCTGATACCAAACCACAGCTTGGCGACAGTTATGTTTTGATCATTCTCATTTGTGTAAATAACATCAATGTCATAAACAAAACGAAAATCAGGCAAAGCAGTGGCAATAATTTGCCCGCTTCCCCATGGCACCCGCGTTTGAAAAATACGCTCACCCACATCATCACGGTAAGCTTCAAACGGGTCATAATGATCCAGCAGTCCCACTTCAAGGCTGTAATGCTTAACAGTCGATTTTTGAAGTTCTTCATGGCGCATAGTGGATTCCTCCAAGACAAAAAAAGAAAAAAGAGATAGAATTCATCCCTATATATCAACAAGAAGAGCAAAAAGCAACTTTAGATGACAGACATCAGCAAAGCATTTCTACGCAAACAGCTTGAAAATAAAAGGGATAAGCTCTCCCCGCGTGAACGTTCCGACGCCGCAGATACGATCATTAGAAACCTTGTGAAAGTGCTCACACCACTTAAAGGCAAAACGCTCGGCATGTATTTTTCTATCAAAACAGAAGCAGACATCAGCCCGCTCCTTGCAGAAATGGCTGTTCAGGATAAAATTTTTGCACTGCCGCGCGTTATGGGCAGCGAAAAACCTCTCAAGTTTAATACATGGGTGTTAGATGAAATTATGGATGAAGACATCTTCGGTACGCCTTGCGCCACAGGAGAGGAAGCATTCCCTGATATCTTTATTATTCCACTGCTTGGATTTGATGGCCGCGGCTATCGCATGGGCTATGGTGGCGGCTATTATGACCGTACACTTGCACATTATAAAGAGGAGGGCAGAGAGTTCACGACCATTGGTGTAGGTTACAACGCCTTAAAGCTTGACGTTTTTCCTGCTCAGCCTCATGATGTGCCCTTAGATTTTATAGTTACAGAAACACAAATGATTGCCTGCAAACATGACAACTAGCAACGTAACAAGACTTCTTTTCCTTGGGGATATCTTTGGTAACCCTGGCCGTAGCGCGGTAAAAGACCATCTCCCAATGCTTAAGGAAAAGCTTAAACTTGACTTTGTCATAGCAAACAGTGAAAACGCGACAGGCGGCTTTGGCCTTAACAAAGATAAAGCCAACGATATTTTTGGTTACGGCGTAGATGTGGCAACGCTCGGTAACCACACATGGGACCAAAAAGACGTCTTTGAAATGCTTCAGCATGATAAACGTATCCTTCGTCCAATTAACTACCCTCCAGGCACCGTGGGCAAAGGTTACCGTGTATTTACAGCAAACAATGGTAAACGTATCGCAGTGGTGAATATGCTGGGCCGCCTGTTTATGGAACCATACCTAGATTGCCCGTTTCAGGCTTCAAGAGAGCTTCAGCGCGAAACAAAACTTGGCGATGATTACGACATGATGCTTGTGGATGTGCATGCAGAAACAACATCTGAAAAACGCGGCCTTGGTTATATTTGGGATGGTAAAGCCAGTATTGTTGTCGGTACACATACACATGTACCAACGGCAGATGCGCATGTTATGGAAAAAGGCACAGGTTTCCACACAGATACAGGCATGTGCGGTACGTTTAACTCTTGCATTGGGCTGGCATTTGAAAGTACTATACCGCGCTTCGAGAGAAAGGGTAAATTCCCGTTCCAAGCCTCAAGTAAAGGCGAACCAACGCTCTGCGCCACATACGCAGAAATTGGAGATGACGGCCTTTGTAAACGTATTGAGATGGTGCGCGTAGGCGGGCTATTACAAGAGAGCATTCCAGAATTATAAGAAGGGGAACAGCACATGGCTGGACATAGTAAATGGGCAAACATTAAACACCAAAAAGCACGCGTAGATGCCAAGCGTGGTAAAATTTTTACACGCCTTATTCGTGATGTACTCACAGCGGCGCGCCACGGCGGCGGGGATATTAACTCCAACCCAACCCTTCGCCTTGCTGTAGAAACAGCCCGCAAAAACAACATGACCAAAGATACAATTGAGCGCGCCATTAAGCGTGGTACGGGCGAAATTGCAGGCGATGATTACGTTGAAAAAGTGTACGAAGGCTACGGCCCAGCAGGCGTTGCTATTATTGTAAAAACGCTCACAGATAACGGCACACGTACCTTTACAAACGTGCGGACAGCCTTCAATAAAAACAACGGTAACCTTGGCACAGATGGCAGCGTTGCTTGGATGTTTGAAGAGCGCGGCATGATTCAATACCCCGTATCTATTGGCAGCGAAGATGACATTATGGAAGCCGCTATTGAAGCTGGCGCAGCAGATTTTGAGCCAAGCGATGAAGTTTACACAGTCTACACAGAAGTACCTGACTTCGGTGAAGTACGTAACGCCCTTGTTGAAAAATACGGCGACCCAGCAGAAGCAGACCTGACATTTGTACCCAAGCAAACGCAACCAGTTGCAGACGCTGAAACAGCGCAAAAAGTTATGAAGCTTGTTGACGTACTTGAAGAAGATGATGACGTACAAAACGTAATTGTGAACATGGAACTTGATGACGCTGTGGCGGAAAGCTTGGCAGGGTAATGTCTGAGTACTACCCTAAAATTGTCCCAGAGCTTTATGTATCAGACCTAGGCAAATCCCTTAAGTTTTATACCGAAATAGCAGGTTTTTCAGTTAAGTACGATAGACCTGCTGAGGGGTTTGCCTACTTAGATAACAATGGCGCACACCTCATGCTTGAGGAAATAGATAACCCATCAACAGACAGCCCTTGGATTACAGGGGAGCTGAAAGCCCCATTAGGTAGAGGAATCAACTTCCAGATAGAAGTAGATGACGTAGACACCATCTATCAAAAAGCAGCAGAACAAAACATATTGATTACATTACCTATAGAAGAAAAATGGTACCAAACAGGTGATACAGAAGGTGGTAATAGACAGTTCATGCTACAAGACCCTGATGGGTACCTATTAAGATTTTTCACTGAAATTCAAAAATAGCTTCATCTAACCTTGTAATCCACATTTTCACTCCCATACATAGAACTCCGGCACCTTTTTGCCGTTTACCAAAGTCCCACACCCTAGGTGAGGGCAACATCAGTCCTCCGGCCTTGAGGAACGTCAGATACACATTTGGCATAAGGTCTAACTTTGCTCCCCTTTATTGGGGAGCATTTTTTTATTGCCAGACACGCAACCCTTGCATACAATCCATTGTCCATATCAAACAAGGGATGGACATATGCATAAGCTCACAGAAAAAGATCATGCTCTGATCAAACAAGCCAAAGATTTAATGCTTAAGCGTTGCAAAACACGCTCTCATCAGCTTACAAGCGTGGTGCGCATGAAGTCTGGCAAAGTGTATGCTGGCGTACATGTTGGCCTTTATGTGCGCAGGCTTTCTACTTGCGCTGAAGCCGTAGCCCTTGGCACAGCCCTAACTGAAGGCGAAGAGGGGATCGATACAATCGTCACTGTCCGCATGAAAAGCCCTGAAATTCCTTATGAAGATATTCGTATTGTTTCTCCATGCGGCATCTGCCGTGAAATGATCAGCGATTATGACAGGGGCGCCACCGTGATTATGGAAAAAGACGGCGAGCTTGTTAAGTTTCCCATTATGGAGCTAATTCCTGAAAAGTATGAGAAGAGGGTGGGGGATCACTGCTAAGGTTTTCTTTGCTTGTGCGCCCTTAACTTTTGCCTCTGCTGCGCGGCGTCAAAAGATTGATGGCTCGCAAAGTACCATCTTGGTTTAAAACGTCTTCCCCAAAAAACAGTGCTCCGCTCTGTTTTAAACCGCTCTAAATGCCTTGGCATTTAGGTTCGGCTATGAAACATCTCAGAACTTTCTTCATGGCACAGGCAGGCACCTCGGTGCATCCCCATGCTCCGCGAACGGAGTGAGTCAAAACCCGAGATGGAGGGTTTTGAGCGGGCGAAGCCCAAGATAGGAGCTTGTAGCGACGCAGAAACCAAAGCGTAGCTGAGGGACCCGCAGGGTGAGCGCAGCGAATCACATACGTTTGCGCAAGCAAACATCTAAGCGCACATGCAAAGCTATGTGCGATAAAGCAGCATCAAAGGAGCACAAGCCAAAACCTCAGGATTCCCCTTGACTGCATACCCCCCAAAAGCTAAATTCCTCACAAGTTCTATCTTTTCTTTCTTTTTTGCACCTAAGGAGACATTTCATGTCTGAGCGAACCTTCATCCAAAAATGCCTTGGTTTTCGTACAAATCACTGCTCTATAGTCACATTTTCTCTGGCTGAAAAATCTACGCCAGAAGTACCCATGTACAAGCGCGAAGACACTCATGTAGTAACAGTGACCCAGCCTGCTTGGCTTCCTTTTATAAACTATACAAACACATCTTCTTCATCTAGCGATATTTCTGGCAAAGATCCAGAAGATATTATGTTTATTTTCTACAATCTTCGCTGCCCTGAAAGGCTTCAGGCCCTTGAAAAGGCCCTTGATAAAGCTGTTAATGACGGGCTGTTTACTCGGGAACAAGTTGCTCAAGCGCGCGCCCGTGAAGAAGCTATTCATGCCTTTTCCTAAAAATCGATAAGATCAAGCCCCACGAGGGGCTTTTTCTTTGCCCTATAGCAAACATTGCCCCATAATACCCTCATGAAAATTCTCGGCATTGATCCAGGACTTAACAACATGGGGTGGGGCGTTATTCGCGCTGAGGGCTCTAGCTTGTCGTACCTTGCAGGGGGCACAGTTAAAGTGCCATCTAAACTGCCAATGGCAGAGCGTCTTTTAGGCCTGCAAAAAGCCCTAGACGAGATTGTGAGTACTCATAAGCCTGATAGCGTCGGCATTGAAGAAGTTTTTGTAAACTCTAACGCTCGTACTAGTTTGATTCTTGGTCAAGCGCGCGGCGTGGCTATGCTTGTGCCTGCCATGCATGGCATAGGTGTGGACGAGTACACACCCAGCAAAGTGAAACAATCCGTTGTGGGTACAGGTAAAGCCAGTAAGGAGCAGGTACAGCACATGGTAAAAATGCTTTTGCCAACGGCGCAATTTAAAACGCTAGATACCGCAGATGCTCTCGCAATCGCTATTACCCATGCGCATACAATGCAGAATCAAATTCTTCTTAAAAAGTCTGCTTAACTCTCGCTTTTAGGTACGCTTTCCCGTACTATGTATCCGTCTTAAAAATAAAAACGGGCAGGGGACACATTCATGATTCATTTTCTAAAAGGCGTAATAGCGGAAGTCGGCGACGACTATCTGGTAATGGACGTAAATGGCGTTGGCTATAAAGTTCTCACGCACGCCCGTATGCTTGCAAACCACGCAGAAGGTGAAGCCACAACTGTTTCAACCCACATGCACGTGCGTGAAGACCAAATGACGCTGTTTGGCTTTACAGACCCAAGCGAGCGCAAGCTATTTGAAGTGCTTACATCTGTAAGCGGTGTTGGCCCTAAAATGGGGCTCGCTATCCTTAGCGCCCTTTCAGGCGATGAAATTACAGGCGCGATTTCTATGCAAGATCCAACCATGCTCACCCGTGCCAGCGGCGTAGGTAAAAAACTAGCAGAACGTATTATTCTGGAGCTTAAAAACAAGGTGGGCTCGCTGCCTGTTTCTGTATCAACAGGTGCAACAGACGGCAGCGTTGTTAGCATGCCTATAACTGGCCTTGCAGGCGATGTGCTTAGCGCGCTTACAAACCTTGGCTATAAACAAAACCATGCCAAAGATGCCGTTGCCATGGCGCTTAAAGAACAAGGAGACAGCGCAAGCTTTGACGGCGTATTCAAACAAGCCCTAAAGGAGCTAAGAGTTTAATATGACCGATAGTGCTGAACGTATTGTAGAGCAGGAACAAATTGAGGGCGATCGCCCTGATACAGCTCTTAGACCTGAAAATTTAAATGCCTTTGTAGGGCAGGAAGTGCTGAGAGAAAACCTTAGCATTTTTGTGAAGGCGGCAAAAGCGCGCAGCAAAGCGCTAGACCACGTTCTTCTTTATGGCCCTCCTGGGCTTGGTAAAACATCGCTTGCGAATATCGTATCCAAGGAAATGGGCGTCGGCCTGCGCAGTACATCCGGCCCTGTGATTGAAAAATCTGGAGACCTTGCTGCTATTTTAACATCACTTGAACCAAACGATGTTTTGTTTATCGATGAAATTCACCGCCTAAGCGCCCACGTGGAAGAAATTCTTTACCCCGCCATGGAAGATGGCAAGCTTGATATTATTATCGGTGAGGGGCCTGCCGCCCGCACGGTAAAAGTGGAGCTTCCACCATTTACACTTGTGGGTGCAACAACTCGTGCGGGACTACTAACAAACCCATTGCGTGACCGTTTTGGCGTACAATTCCGTATGGAATTTTACAGTGCGGAAGAGCTTGTGGAAATTCTCCGCCGTGCTTGCCGCAAGCTAGACGTTGACATTAGCGATGACGGTGCTATTGAAATTGCGCGCCGCAGCCGCGGCACACCACGTATTGCGCACAGACTACTGCGTCGTGTCCATGATTTTGCCCTTGTTAAAGGTAACGGTCATATTGATAGAGAGATTGCAGATGTTGCGCTTAAAGCCCTAGAGGTTGACCCCATTGGGCTTGATAAAAACGATAAGCGCTACCTTGAGAGTATTATGGATAAATTCTCAGGCGGCCCTGTTGGGCTTGAAACAATTGCCGCTGCCATTGGTGAAAGCAAAGACACAATTGAAGACGTGCTAGAGCCTTATCTGATTCAGCTTGGCTTTATTCAGCGCACACCGCGCGGACGCATGATAACCCAGAACGGCTATGGCCACTTTGGACGCAAAGCACCAAACACAGAGGTGACGAGCTTCTAAAGCAAAAAGCCCCCATCTGGGGGCTTTTATCGATTTATTTACTACACCGCCAGCATCGGCAAGGAGATTCACCACAAGCCACGGCCAAAGGGCAGTAGAGTTCAACAGAAAAAAATTCCTTGGGTTTTCCTTTGCTTAGTAAGAGGTGCGCAGATCTTCGCGCGTGGCATCAGTGCTTTGCACTGTTTCATCCACATAAGTAATTGTGATGGACGTGAAAGTATGGGGAAGGTAGCAGTTGAGCGTACGAAGCGTTTCGCCATCAACCTCCTCTTCAATCACCTCATCGATGCCGTCTTGCAAAATTTTTGCCTTCAAAGCAAGAGCATTTTGAGTTGCCGTTTTGGCCTGCCCCGAAGGGCCAGCATCAGTGCTTTCAACAATATAAGTAAAGCGACGAATTTTTTCATTATCATCGACCATCACAATCACTTTGCAGGTGGTTCTGGCAAGAGGCTCATCAGGCATAAGGCACCCGTCGGGCAATATCTGCATTGGATCATCATCATCAGTCCGCAAGGGAGTAAATTTAGGAAAAGCTTGAACAACCATAGTTGTTATCCTTGTATAAAAAAGGAAAAAAGATGCATGTGTTACGTTGATATACATTGAAAAACAAAGCCCTGTAAAGTGAAAAGGCTCCCAAACGGGAACCTTTTCTTTTCGATTAAGGGTTGTGATACAAGCTCACAATTCTTGCATAAGCCTTGGTCAGCTCATCAAGGTCCTTCACGCTGATGCGTTCATTCACTTGGTGCATACCGCCTTCTTGCATATAGCCTTCAGGCTCAGAGCCATCATCATTTAAACCGCCCCGTTCTGGGGGGCCAAACTCAAGCACTTCAGCTTCAGGGTAAAACCTTTGCACAAAGCGCCCATCAGTCGTGCCGCCATCCATGTCAATAGTTGGCTCTTTATTTTGAAGGCGCTCTAATGCAAATGTTACAACGCAGTAAAGGTCACACTCATTTGGCGTTTTATAAGGCAGAGAGGCACTGTGCAGATTTGCAACCAGCCTCAGCTTTTTCACATCCTCAATGAGAGGATGATTTTTATAAGCTTCTGGTGGATAAGTTAGCAAATCCCTGAGCTTCTCAACCAGCGTATTTGGAGACCAATTTTGGGTAAAGCGAATATTCCAGAGCGCTTCAGCCTTTGCAGGAATCACCGCAGACGCATCAAAGCTCCCAGAATTCAGCGCTACAATTTCAAAGTTAGTGGAAGGAGATTCACCTTCCATCGAGAAATCATGTCCATTCAAAATCTCTGCTGCCAAAAGCAAAACAGCGTTGGGGTTTTTGAATGTGCCCGCATAAGCCGCATGGCCTTGCGTACCTTCACTGACAAGCCTGCCAACAAGGCTGCCACGGCGCCCAGATTTAACATGAGTACCGAGGGCATTAGGAGAGGAGGGTTCCCCCACAAGAAAAGCATCAATAGGGATGCGTTTATCTTTTAGCTCTGCCAAAACTTTGGCCGTACCATTGACGGCTGCCCATTCTTCATCGCCGGTAATAATTGCGCTTACATGAACGTGATCCTGTGTCTTCATAACCTCCGTCATTGCAGCAAAGAAAGCCGCAACAGAGCCTTTCATATCGGTAGCACCGCGGCCGTACAAAAAGCCGTCTTTAACTTCAGCGCCAAATGGATCTGTGTTCCATTGGCTTTTCTCACCAACAGGCACAACATCCACGTGCCCCATATAGCACAGGTGCTGCTTTGGGTTGCCTTTCTTCCAGGTGACAACAACATTACTTACAGGGTAGGGCCATTTTTCGTGCCCGCCCTGAAAGCGCATCATTGACCATGTGGCGCCAGAGCGTTCTGCATGAGATGCAAGCTCATAGAGGCAATCTTCCACAACTAAGAGGCCTGCTTTATTTCCATCAATAACAGTGGTGGTATCCATGCGAATCAGCTTCTGCGCAAGGCGCAGGGTTTCAGATGTCATAGTTTGACTCCTTATATAAGTAAAAAACGAGAAATACAGATTGATGTATACGCCAATCTATACCAATATGGTCTCAGTTTAGCAAGTAAGGAATGTTTGACGTGCAGAGTATTGATCCAGAATCATCAGTAGGTGCGAGCACTAAAGCTGACGTTGTCGGTGATTACGCCCTGGCCATTCGTACAATACTGCCAAAAGACCACGATCAAGTTCGCGCGCTTTATAGAGATTCCATTTCACGCAACAAAGAAGGATTTATTCAAAACCTTAAGTTTCATGGAGATATTGTTGAAATTGCAGATAGTATGATTGAAAAAGGTGGCGATTTTTCTGTAACGGAGCATCGTGGTAAAATTGTAGGATTTGGCGGCATTAAACCAGATGAGAAAGATGGCTGCGTAGAACTATGCAAGCTGCACCTTGTTCATAACCTTCAAGGCATTGGCATTGGTAAACAAATGTCTAAGTACTTATTATTGCGTGCTAAACAGCTTGGCTTCTCAAATTGCCTATTACATGTAACAACGTCTCAAAAAGCAGCCATTGGCCTTTATAAAAAGCTAGGCTTTACAGAAGATAAATGTGAAGTGTGGCGCGGGGATATCTGCGGTAAAGAAGAAAGCTTTGAGTGTCTCTTTATGCATAAAAAACTTTCCTAAATAAAACGAGAAAATTTGCACTAAATTTTATTTTACTAATATTTTTTTTGTGGTAACTTAGCACTCATAAAAAAAGAGTGCTAAATAGAAAAAGCAACTCAGGCAGAGAAATCTGCAAACAACTGATTTATAAAATAAGGGGATAGATCTATGTCAACAAAACTACGTCCACTGTACGACCGCATTGTCGTAAAAGCACTGACTGAAGACCAGAAAACAGCTGGTGGAATTATTATTCCTGATAGCGCTAAAGAAAAGCCAACTAAAGGCGAAGTTATGGCTGTAGGTAACGGCATGGTTACATCTAATGGCACAACACGCGCTATGGAACTTAAAGTTGGTGATACTGTTCTTTACAAAAAATGGGGCGCTGACGAAGTAAAAGTAGATGGTGAAGATCTGCTTGTGATGCGCGAAGAAGACGTTATTGCTGTTTACGCATAATTTAAAATTT
>JAPKEQ010000003.1 GCA_028821995.1 Alphaproteobacteria bacterium | reverse complement strand
TGTCATCTCTGTTGCCGTAGCTGCGGTTGCCGTCTCTGTCGCCGCCGAAGCTACGACGCTGTTCGCCGCCACCATTGCGTTCGCCGTATCCGCCTTTGCGGTGGCTTTTCGCTTTACGATCTTGGAAAGAACGAGGCTTGCCGCCGCCGTTACCGCCGCCGCGTGCTTGTGGTGCGTCAGTTGTTTCGCCGCCCCATACAAGGCGCTCAATGGCTTTCCATTTTCCGAATTCTTTACGGCTGATGTAAGCAAGTGCATGGCCTTTAGCCCCGGCACGTGCTGTACGTCCGATACGGTGGATGTAATCTTCTGGGCACTGTGGTAGGTCATAGTTAATAACGTGCTGAATGTGAGGAATATCAAGTCCGCGCGCTGCAACATCAGTTGCAACAAGTACTTTGTATTTCTCTTTACGGAAGCCATCTGTTACGCGCTCACGTTTGTTGTGACGTAGGTCACCGTGAATCGCAGCAGCTTTAAAGCCATCGCGCTTAATTTTATCAGCCAGACGGTCTGCACCATGTTTTGTTTTTACAAAAATAATCACAGAGCCATCGCGGCCAGAAAGTTCGTTTAATAGGTCTTCGTACTTATCGCCATCTTCAATACGCTTTGTTTGGTGGTCAATGTTTTCCGCTGGCTTGGTTGTAGAACCAATTGCAATACGCTCAGGCTCGTTCAGGTAGTTTTTAGCAAGAGACATAATGTTGCGTGGAAGCGTTGCACTAAACAGAAGTGTTTGGCGCTGAGGAGGCATGTGGCTTACGATTTCTTCAATCTGAATAGAGAAGCCCATGTCCAGCATGCGGTCTGTTTCATCAAGTACAAGGAAGCTTGTGTTGTTAAGCTTAAGTGTACGGCGGCTCAGGTGGTCGTTTAGACGGCCTGGTGTACCAACAACAATGCGTGGGTTAAAGCTAAGTTGCTTAAGCTGCTTTTGCATGGAATCCCCACCGATGATAAGCGCAGTGTTAATGCCGCTACGGTGTGGAAGGAAACTTTTGATGCTTTGCTCAACCTGAGCGGCAAGCTCACGTGTTGGCGTTACAATAAGAGCTGTATCGTCTTCGTTAAAGAGCAGGTGGTTTACCATTGGAATACCAAAGGCACCAGTTTTACCTGTACCAGTTTGCGCTGAACCTAGAATATCTTTACCTGTAAGGGCAAGAGGGATAGCTGCTTCTTGAACGGGGGTGGGGGAGTTAAAGCCTTGCTTTGCAAGTGCTGTTACCAAATCTTCAGAAAGCCCTAATTGGGCGAATGTTTGCGTCATATCATCGTCTTTCATGTAGCGACAGAGATTCTGTTTAAATCTGCGCTTTCTCGGTTTGTCTGGAAATATGCAACCGAGAGCGAACGTGATTTTTTTTAGACGCAAGCGGTGGCATCAGCGGCGTTTAAGCCAGCTGGGTATTTAATGCCGGTAGAAAAGGGAGCAAGTGCTCCCTTTTCTGGGGCAAAGGGAAACTGCTTAGTTTACCTCAAGGTTCGTAGCAGAAGTTCTGCCGCGGCTCTCTTCAAGCTCGTAAGTCACTTTTTGACCGTCGTCAAGACCTTTAAGGCCTGCTTTTTCTAGAGCTGTGATGTGAACGAATACGTCGTTGCCGCCATCTTCAGGTTGGATGAAGCCGAAGCCTTTAGTTGGGTTAAACCATTTTACTGTACCAGTAGCCATTGTATCTATACTTTCTTTGCAGGTGGGCAAAAGCCTATTTCCTGCGGATCTTTATCATTAAAAAGCTTTTTCTGTTTTAAGATTACCTAACCTTAAAACGTGTGCTCATATGAGCGTGAAAAAACTGTACTGATTCAGTATATATGCTATGTTGAATACAATTACAAGGGGAAAGCGTTTTTTTTTATTCTTCGCCCATAACAGAACTGACAAGTTCGACCACGCCAACCACGCCAAGCATATGTCCATGCTCAGTCACAACAGGCAGGTGACGGATTTTATTTTTTGACATAATACGCAGTGCTTCTTGTGCCTCTGTTAGAGGAGGCGATACAATAAGGCTCTCTGTCATAATTTCATGAATCACAACTTCGGATGCTTCTTTACCGTATTTACCCACGGCCTTAATAATGTCGCTTTCACTCACCATACCAACAAGCTCGCCATTATTCTCGGTTACAAGAATAGCTTTGCGCTGGGTATCCAGCAGTTTGTCAATAATATCTCCAAGCTTTTTGTGCTCATTAATGGTAATGAGGCCCAAATTTTGTTTTTGAAGAACTTTATCCAAAGTTGTCATGTGTGCCACCCTAGCGCTCTACGCTTTTAATTTCAAGGGCATCTGCCATGCCTTGGATATCGTTAAAAGAGATTTGCTTTACTTCGTCATCGGCACGTTTTTCAATATAATTTATACCGCGACGGAAAATGTCTTCTTTGAACTCTTTAAGAAGAGCATCATTTTTACATTCAAATTGCATAACCCAGCCAAAGGGGTTGTTATCAGAAGCCTCAAACCATGTTCGAACAGGAGCATCAAAGCCATGTTTAAATTCAACCTGTAAAGTTTGTCGTTTTTCAACCCGGGTCAGGCGGTTTCTAAAGACTGCTTCCATGATGTGTTTTGGCCTTTTTTATTGTACGAGCTCAAGTGTAGCACTAAACCTGAGCCTTGTAACGTTTGATGCTTTCTTATGTCTTATAGGCTAAATGAAAAACTTACAGGGTGTGGCAGGCATGCAAAAAGCCCCTCGGTAAGGAGGGGCTTTAAGTTATTTTCGATTATTTGTTGAGCAACAGGCAAAGAGCCAGAATGGCCTTAAATCCATCCTGTTCAAAGATGTTGTCATCAATGGCGCCCAAAAATCCTGCACCTTGGATGCATTCTTTTTGCTTGTCGGTGAGGTTATTATAGCGGGTGTTTCCACGCCGGCTTCCATTTCTATGGGTTTGGTCGTAGCGCCGCTGGTAACCGAGTTCCTCTACAGACTGGTTTTGGCAGGTTGTTGTGCCAATACGACAGGTCGTATAGACCTCATAGACGTTGCCATTGCGCCGCGCAAACTTTACCCAAGCAGACTCATGTTGACGTGTGCGTCTATATTCGCGCTGTCCAATGTATTTGTCGCTACGGTTTAGCGGTTTGAGGCGTACTTCACCACGTCTGTTACCGCGGTAGGGTTCTGGTTCAGCCACCCGGCCGCGCAGTTCAACAACGCTGTTGCGTGCACTGCAAAGGCGCGGGCTATCAAGCTGGCACCATGTGTAGCGCTTGTAACGGGAGCCATTAGAGCGTTGCCACGTCACCCAAGAGGCTTCGTAACGCTTGCCATCTGTTGAGCTCCGGAATGTGCGGTACTCAGTTTGCCGCACATAAGTGTGGCTGCTGTGTGCTTTGAAGCCACTTAAGCGGCTTTTAGATATGTCTGCGTTTGCATGTGTTGCAAACAAGAGGATAGAGAGAAAGCCGAAAACGGCAGTTTTAAGAAAACGCATGAGAGCGTCCTTTCTAGGAAGAGGAAAACAGAGTTGTTTTATTACCTATGTTATAAGCGTGATTTTCTCATTTTTCAACCCCTTCGCACACAAGGCAAGTAACAGCAGAATGTATTGGCCTGTTTATATAACCAATAAAGGAAAAGATTTATGCCTGCGATTGCTGTTGCTGCTGCTGGATACGCCGCTGCCCATGGGGCGGCTGCACTTGGATTAAGCGCGGCAACTGCCGCTTTTGCTGCCACGGCTGCAAGTACTGTTGTTGCGGCGTCTATGGCGCAAAGCCCAAGAGGCCTTACAGGCAACAGAGGCCTTTCCACCACGTTACGTAGTAGCATAGAAAGCCATAAGGTAATTTATGGCACTGCGCGCACCGGCGGCGTGATTGCCCATATTAGTACGGTAAACAGCACTTTGCTGCCTATGACGGTAGAAGAGCTTGTTGAAGGTGTGCCGGAGGAGGTGTTCCGGCTGGTACCTTATAACGTAACTAATGGCACCTTATATATGGCTGTTGCCTTTACAGGGCATGAGGTGGACGGCCTTGATACCCTTTACCTTGACGGAGTACCGTTGACACTAGATGAGTTTGATAATGCCACAAACCCTGAATATATCACTGCTGCAGGCTACCCCATGGTGAATGTAAAGTTTTATTCGGGCGAGAGTACGCAAACAGCAGACCCTGATATGGTGAGAGATCTTGGAGAGTGGACAGAGGCGCATCGTCTGCAAGGTGTGTCTTATGCCAGAATTAGGCTCCTTTATAATGACAGTGCCTATCCCAATGGTATTCCAAACGTAACAGCTAAGATAAGAGGTAAAAAATTATACGATCCGCGTAGTGGGGTAAGCGCATACTCTGATAACTGGGCACTGGCCGTTAGGGATTATCTGACAAACCCTATTTATGGGCTGGGTTGCGCAGTAGATGAAATAGATGAAGCTTCTATTATGGCAAGCGCTGATATATCTGATGAGCCTGTAAACCTTAAAGGGGGCGGCACTGTAAAACGCTACACAGTTAACGGGGTACTTGATACAGCCAATACACCTCTCACTCTGCTTGAAACTCTTACAAGTGCAGGGGCAGGGGCAGTGCCTTATATAGATGGAGCTTTCCATGTGCTGGCAGGTGCCTATGATGCGCCAAGTGCTACTTTAGATGCAGATTGGCTGAGGGGAGAGATTAACATTCACGCTGCGCCTTCACTTAAGGAGCGCTTTAATACTGTAAGGGGCGTATTTGCAGATCCTGAACAGGCCTATCAGATTGTAGATTTCCCTGAGGTGAAGGATGATGATTTGGTTGCCGCCCTAGGGGGGACATCTATTGCTAGTAATATAGAGCTCCCTTTAACAAATCATATAGAGAGCGCCCAGCGTATAGCAGCGCTCATGCTCTCTCAATCCGGAAATACTATTTCTCTCAGTGTGCCTCTTAACCTAAAAGGCATGTCTCTTAAAGTCTGGGACGTTATAAACCTGAACCTGCCAGAGCTTGGATGGGAGAATAAGCTTTTCCGTATTACTCACTGGCAAATGAGCGAAGACGGGGGCGTAGATATAAACCTTAAGGAAGAATCTGCTAGTGCTTATGATTGGGATGAGAGCGCCGCTAAGACAGTTTCTCTTATAGAAGAGATAACACTTCCTACAGGGAGAGAGATTACCGCGCCCGGTATACCAGAGCTTATAGAGGACTTATATGTAACCACAGATGGAAGCGGCGTTAAGGCACGTATAACTGCAACTTGGGCAGATGCCAATGATGCCTTTGCTATAAGGTATCGTATTAAGCTTAAAAAGGCAGGAGAGAGTGCCTATACAACGCTTGGGGAAACAGCTCATACGCAGTGGGTTATAGAAGACCTTGCACCGGGGGAGGTTACTGTACAAGTTGTATCTGTAAGCCCGCTTGGTATAGAGAGCGATCCATCAGAGGCTACCCTTACAGTAGAGGGCCTAACAGCAGCGCCCGCTGACATAGAAAACTTTAACCTAAGTGCGCAAAACGGTCAGGCGCATTTAAGTTGGCTTCAGGCAGAAGATATAGATGTAAAAGTAGGGGGGCGTATAAGGCTACGTCATAGCGCAAAAACATCTGGCGCTACTTGGAGCACAGCAGTAGACCTTGTCCCCGCCCTTGCAGGGATTAGTACTCACGCTGTGGTGCCCCTGCTAGAAGGTACTTATATGGTAAAAGCAGTAGATAGCACAGGCAATGAAAGTGTCAGTGCGGCAGCTATTATTACAACGGCGCCACAGGTTGTTGGTATGAATGTTATAGAAACCCTTACACCAGCCCCTACCTTTGATGGGGCCCTTATGGGATTTGTTCATGATACAGAAAATATTATTCTGGACGGGTTAAGCCCCTTTGATGATGCAACGGGAGATTTTGATGATGCGCTTGGTTCTTTTGATGGATATGGCGGTTTTGTAACAACAGGAACTTACACGCTTGCTGATCATATTGATTTGGGTTCTATCTATACCAGCCGTGTGAGAGGACGTTTTATTGCTGAAATTACCGATAGCAGAAATGTGTTTGATGTTACCGATGGGGAATTTGATAGCAGAACAGGCAAATTTGATGGAGACGATCTTGCGACCATTGATGTTAGCCTTGAGGTGCGCAGCACGCAGGATGACCCAGCAAGCAGCCCCGTATGGACAGTATGGCAGCCGCTAACCCAGGCAGATATCACAGCCCGCGGCTTTGAGTTTCGGGTGGTTGCCGAAAGTGCTAATAGCGCCCATAACGTGCAAATCTCAGATATTCATATTTCTGTAGATATGCCAGATAGGCTTGAAAGCCATCAGATAAGTGTTGGCACGGGTGGAATGTCTGTTAGCTTTGCGCAAGGGTTTTATAGCCCTCCTGCGGTAAGCCTTACGCTACAAAATGGCATAAGCGGAGATTACTTTAGCTTTTCTGGTGTCACAAACGCAGGTTTTGATGTCACTGTTTACAACAGTGCAGGCAGCGCCGTTGCACGAGATATGACCTACGTAGCGAGAGGGTACTAAAAACGCCCCGCATTTATGCAAGTTTTTTGTGAGAGGGGAGGGCTTTGCGCTGGGCCTTAAAAGTATTGCCTTGGTTTAAGGTATGCCCCATAAACCCCTTGCTAACTTTTAGTTTTAATGGTATACATTGGCTAATTCTCACATCTTTTATCTTTTCTTTCGGCTCTTTATGGAGGTTTCTCATGGCTGATCAACAACCTAAATCTATTGTTCTTACAAAAGAACATGTGTTTGGATGGGGCGTGTTTGCTCTATTTGGCATTATTGCCCTTGTCGGCGTTTCAAGTAATCCTTTGGTGTCCTTAGGCATATATTGCTTGTTGCAATTCTGTATGGTGTGCCGCTGGGCACATAAGTCTACTGGTGGATTTGCAGATGAAAGTGATCTGGTTGCAGCTATACTTATGACTGTGATTGCAACTTTTATTGTTGGCTGCATTAGCTTTATTGGCGTATTCTGGGCAGTACTTGTTGCTTTCGCCCTTTTGTTATTTCCATCTTTTATGAAATAGCAGAATCCTTAATATCGAATATGAAAAAACCCCGCTGACTAGGCGGGGTTTTTTGCTGTACGGACGTACTATCATGGTTTGGGTAAAAGGGGTGGGTCACGCAAACCTCGGGGAGGTTAGGGGGATGTCAGGGGTGTGAGGTTCGGGGGCGCGACCCTTTCACGCGCTTGAAGCGTGAAACTGGTTAAACTCGTCATATTCAATTGTCATGTAACGTCCTGAAAAATAATTTGCAAAAGGTGTGCCAAATATTTTTTCTTCGCTCTCAGTATCGCTATTATAACTCTCCTTCTCGTTTTTACCGTTGTGTTAACGGGTATTATTTGGGCTCTTTCTCTTTTCTGGGTAAGCCTTGCAATCATTCTGGCCATTGTATTTCTGATTGCCTTAATTGGGATGGCATGCACTCTACCGCTGGAGAGCTAATCGAATAAAGTAAGCCCCCGTCTACATGACGGGGGCTTAAGTTTTGTGACTTTATGACTTGAGACTGAAGTGCTAGAGGTTGAGTTTACTCGCGATGAGTCACAAAATCGTCAGGGCTTGCCAGAATCTCTTCCAGTTTTGGCTCGCGCAGTTTTGTATGTTTATCCACCGGCAGGCCAGAGCGCTTGGCGCTACTGAGCAGGTGGCCTGCGCTAATGGTGCGTCCATCGGCAAGTTCAATACCATCATAGCTCATCAAGTGAGCCGCCATAAGAAATCCTTCTAGGCTTAAAACTGTATCATCATCAAATTGAATATGAAGCGTATAGCCATCAAAATAGAGGGTGGCGCTTTCTGGATCAAAAGAGAGCTTAATTTTATCAAAATTTTCACTTAAGAAAATTGTTTGATGACTCACTGGGCGGCTAATTGTAACTGTTTTTGCCCAAATGTTTGGTCTGCTTCCTGAGTACTCTAGTGGTTTCATTGTTTTCTTCCCCTTATGTATCTTTGTGTTTTGCCTTATAAAAGGTACGTTATGTTTAGGTTTTGTATACAATGCAGAAACTATGCCAAAAAGCATATAAAACACAAAACTGGCTTGATTTTCATGTGGTTGTATGCGATTTTTGCGGCAGATTTAATCTTTCTTTTCTCTTTTTATGGAGTTTTCACATGCTAAATAAAGAACCTGAAGGCATGACTTCCCAGAGCAGCTCATCTATGTTTATGCTTTTCTTTGGCGCTTTTGCGCTTCTGGCTATCATTATCGGTTTGATTGCAGGGTTTTCAGTCCTGTACATTTTAGATGGCGTGCTTGAATTTTTGATGATCTGCTGGCTTTTTTATGTGCGAAATCCACAGGTGCTCAAAAGCTCGCAAGGGGCGCGCATTAAGATGATTGTTACTGCGTTTGTTGTGGCACTTGGGGCAGTGATTCTTGTATCTAAAGTGGCAGCGTTCTCTTCAATTTTGGGGGGTGTTGTTGCCTTGGCTTGTTTGGTCGCTCCTATGATCCTCTTTATGAAGAAATAAAATCGAAAGATAAAAACCTCTTGCCGTGTGCGAGAGGTTTTTACTTTAGGTAGCAAACTCTCCTTGAAGAAAAGGCCTTGCTGAAGTATCATGTGGCAAAATAAAAATAAGATAATAAGATCCATGAAATTACAGCAAGTTTTCACAGTTTTACTTCTCGTCGGTGTGCCGGCAGCTGCTTGGCATTTTCAGCCATCAGATAAAATACATGATGCATATAGCGACAGTTCTCATGATATTGTTTCATCTACATCAGGGCCGCTTGATACCAAGAAAATTTTTTATGAGCTGATGAATATTCAATTAGAAGAGGGCGTTAATACATACACTGACGCTGGCGTAAACCTAGGGGTTAACTCCTATATTGATTATGCAGATCAGTTTCGCTTTTTAATGAATGAAGAAGAAAAACGTATTTTGAGCCGTGAAGCTGAAATTGCTGCAAAATACAGCTTAAGCCGTGATCAGGTTGAGGCCATTATTACGCAAGGCGCTATGAATGGTTGGCTTACTGAAACAGAATCGGTGGTTATCCATGGGCAGTAAGTTTTTTGCTTTAGGTTTGTTTGTGTTAGGGCTATCTGTGCAGGCGCAGGCGGCCGATATGCCTATTTATGTACCGGCAATTTCTGATGTGATGGCCGGAAAAAGTTTTGCTATTACGCCATCGCACTTACGTCGCATTGATATGCTTGAAGAGCTTGCCATGGACCTTGGTACGCACCGTCAAAAGCTTAACCTTTGTAAAAGTCATGATCTGCGCGACTTTGATAAAATGCTCCGCATGATTGACGTGCGCCTTGAAAAGATAGATTTCAATAAAGGCTTTCTTGTCAGTGTGTACAGAACCCGCTTTAAACAAGGGGAAGAGCGCTCTCTTGTTTATGCTTCTCTCTTGCGTCCTGAGTACCGCAGTGGATACTGCCGTGGTATTGGCGGCTTTGTAAGTGGAACGGCAGAAAGTGTAAAAGATCTTACAAAACGTGCTTATGACACAATGACAGCTATGGACATGGCCTTTAATGTGGATACGCGCGCCACGCGACCAATTGTACAATATTAAGAAAAGGGTGTTTCTATGTTGATGCTTCTCTCACCATCTAAGACTTTAGATTATGACCGCGTGCTACCGGCGCATACACCAACGCGCCCTGAATTTAGAGATGAATCTTTTGAACTTGTTGAGGTTATGAAAAAACACTCTGTTTCTGATATCAAGAACTTAATGAAACTTTCTGATAATTTAGCTGAACTAAACCATGCACGCTATCAAGGTTTTGAGTCTCTCTTTACAACAGAGAACTCTCGCGCGGCACTTTTTGCTTTTAAGGGGGATGTTTACGATAACATGGATAGCGTAAATTATACGCCATCACAGCTAGACTTTGCACAAAAGCACCTCCGCATTTTGAGCGGCCTTTATGGTATGCTTCGTCCGCTTGACCTGATGCAACCGTATCGCCTAGAAATGGGCACAAAACTGAAGAATGAAAAAGGTGAAAACCTTTATGATTTCTGGAAAGACACGCTAACAGAGAAGCTTAACCAAGAAATTATGTCTCTTGAGGGTGGGTTTGTGCTGAACCTTGCGTCTGGAGAGTATTTTAAGGCAATTGATGTAAAAAAGCTGCGCCGTCCGTTGATTAACGTACATTTTAAGCACATTAAAAATGGTGAAATGAAAACGATTGGCCTTATGGCTAAACGTGCGCGCGGCGCTTTTGCTGATTGGGTAATTAAAAGCGGCATTAAAAGAGAAGGGGCGCTCAGCTCTTTTAAAGAACAAGGTTATGTATTCATGCCTGACCTTTCTGATGATACAAACCTTACATTTATTTTAGATATGGACGCTTAATGGCACTCAAAATTCCACGCCGTAAATTTGATTACACAGAACGTAAAATTCACTATATGGATGGCCGCAAGTGCATTCGCAGTGTGCGTATGCCAAGCTTTGTACCTCTTATCCCTGGCTGGCCAAGAGTTGTAGATGACAAATGGCAATCTCTCCCTATTAATGAGCTTTTAAAGCAGCGTGAATCTCAGGTGCTGGAGTTTAAAAGCTCACTTGCTTGGGGTGTGCTTGAAAACAAGCCTAATAAACATATCCGTAAAGCGCCGCCGCGGGCAATTGCCTCATTCATGAATGCAGATGGCGGTGTGTTACTTGTAGGTGTTGAAGATAATAAAAACGTCTTTGGCCTTGAAAAAGATTATGGGTTACTAAATGGAGATGAAGAAACCTTTAAGGCTGAACTTTTAAAGTTGTGCAGTGATTGCTTGGATACTTTTGATCCGCGGCTTTTAAAAATAAAATTTGTAAAGGTTGAAGGTAAGTCAGTCTGTGTTGTGGCAGTGAGGCCAAGCCCTAACCCTGTGTTTATGGTATGGCGAAATGATAGGCCTAAGCTCTATGTCCGATTTTCGAACACATCACAAACCCTTACAACTGTACAAGAAAAATCTTATATTAAAGCTCATTTTGCAACAGAGGTTTGATACAAAAGAGAATGTTCTCTTTTAAAATGTCAGGTTTTTGTCGAAATCCTTATAGGAAAGCTCATAAGATAGTGGTATGACGTTTAGGTAAATTATATTGAATAAAGAGAGTGCTATGCAAACAGCAACTTTTAGTGATGAACTCATTTATTACACTGATCCGCAGTCTCGGGAAGAGGAAATTCGCTTTTCTCATTCTTTGCGCTGTGAAATTCGTGTTACTATTTGTGAAACAAAAGAAAATAATGTTGGGTGGAAAATTAATATGCACGGTAATCCACGCATTATTGAAGCCTTTAAAAGGGAAGTGTTTTACCATACTGTAGAGTATTTAGAACGTCGCCTTCGTAAAAAAGTGAACCGTATTAATTACAGTGATATTGAAAAGCTAGCCAATGCACAGCTTATTCGCACAGTTTCAAGGTTTTAACCTTTAAACCCGTTAGACCCGCATAAGAAAGAACAAAAAAAACATAATGGCAAAGTCGCAAAACCATAATGATATTAACTTAATTAAATCTATTCTCGGTAAGGGAACAGACCTGATTGAAGTGGCAAATACAGCAGATAGCGTATTTGATATTGCGAACCTTATTTTTAATAAGCACGCGAGTGCAGTTCTTGTGCGTGCAAACTCTAATAAAGCCATGGGTATTATTACAGAGTACGATGTGATTCATGCTATCCGTAAGCATGGTGAAGGCATTATGAGCATGAAAGCTGGCGATGTTATGGCAGTAGATCTTGTATGTTGCCGCCCTAGTGATACGCTGGAAGAGGCGCTTAGAGCAATGAACTTGCATAAAATTCGTTGTTTACCTGTCGTAAGTGAAAGCGGAAATCTTGAAGGTTTTGTAAATATTAATGATGTTGTACGCGGACAGATGAAAACAATCATTGATGCTTGGCAGTCTAAAAAAGATACAGAAACAAAAGCCTCTTAAGGTTTTGTAATACATACAAGTTAGAGAAAAGTGATTTGCCCCCCTTGACGGGGGCTTTCTTGTGCCCCATATGTTGTTGGTTAATGAAACCTTATCTTTCCTTTAATTCTAGCCCATGGGTCTGCTTCCATGGTTTCTAAATAAACTGTCACTGAAGTATTCTTTATGCCACTCAGTAAAGAATGCTTCCTTAAAAGAAAAGGGTATCAACATGGTTAAACTTGTTGATAGATCGGTTACCGTTATTCATGGTTTTAAAGCAGGCCAGCCTAAGCTGGATTGCGGAGACCGTGCTGACGCAACCGAAGATATGCTGATGGTGTTTGATGGTGCTTCTAGCACCGATGACGCCCCACGCTTCCAAGATAACCGTTTTTCAGCTGGCACATATGCTGCCAAAGTTTGTGAACTTGCTGTTGAAGTTGCCATTTTGGGAAGCGGAGAAGGTTCAGCAGCCGATTTGCTTTGCGAAGCTAATAAACTCATTGCCTCACGTACACCAGAGGGGCTACCCAAGCATCATTTGCCTATGGCGGCCGGTGCTCTTGTTCGGGTTCATGAAGATGAAACCTATACTTGGGCTATTGCTGGAAATTGCCAAATTATCATTTATGACAATGATGGCAACGTTGAAGTGTTGCGCAAGCACATTGCTGGCACACGCTTTGAAGCTGAACGTCAAATGATTCGTGAAGAGCTTGAGCGCAAAGAAGGGCGTTCACTTGATATCAATCACCCCATTCTAAAAGAGCTGTATGAAAAGCGTGTGACTCAGCACAATGTTTCTTTCCCTGTTCTTAACGGTGAAAAAAGCTTTGAAAGCTTCATGCTCTCCTCTGAATGGTCTGGTGAAGGACATATGAAAGATGTTGCTGGCTTTATTGTCTTCACAGATGGTGCTGCTTGGCCGTACGATACAAATCCTCAAGATGTGGATGCTATTGCAACCAGTATCATTGATGAAGGCGTTGATGGCTACTTGGAAGAACTCCTTGGAGAGCTTCGCCGCAAGCCTGACCATGATGATCTTGCGATTGTCATTGGTTCAGTGGTTCATCCTTCTGATCCTTGCGGATCATAAACACGAAAACGAAACATAACACCCTCCAGAAATGGAGGGTGTTATGCGTTTAAGCAGGCTTTACTGCTCTTTACATGTATTTTCAATGACAGTAGAGCCCGCTTAAATTTACTAAAAATTCTTGTGAGAGCACGCCAAATACCGCATTATAAATATATGAAATATGTAATGACTTTTTTTATCGCTCTTTCTCTTTCTGGCTGCGCTATGCAGCAAGCAATTTACGAGGCACAGCTTAAAAACTGGAAAGGTAAGCATAGCGAAGAACTTCTTGTGGCGTGGGGGCGTCCTGCAATGGTGCAGCCTTTTGCAAAGGATAGAGAGGTTTACCTTTACCAATATAACCGCACAACTAAAAAGCCAGGCGAGCAGGGATATGTCTCTTATAAAAATATAGACGGTACTATAAAGCCTGTGCGTCATGGTCATAAACAACCAAGGCTAAGAAGTGAGCGTTGTGAATATCGATTTGTTATTCTGCCAAACGGTCTTATTGAAAGTGTGCGTTGGCGCGGTAATGGCTGTACAGCTTAATTTTTATACGAAAAATAAGCCTCTTTATTCTTTAATTTCCTTTAGATCAGGAGCCTGAAAGCCAAAGCAGCAAAACATACCATTTCCTTTTGGTGAAAACTCTGGAAGTTCATTTATGTCACGCATAGAAAGCTTTTCACCGCGCTCGCAACGTTTCATAATAGCTTGGTAGGCATCAAGAATAGGGCTGAAGTTTTTTTGTGCTATTTGGCAATTATATTTAGCCATAGTGCATCCTTTGGCAATTTTTTCTTTGTTTTCTATAGCTTTTGCCCAGCCTTTTTGAGCTTTATGCTCTAAGCGTTTGCATGGGTCCATAAGCTGAATATCTGTCACCATCGCGTGGCGGTCTTCTGTATGTTTAGGATCATCAGCAAGCGCAGGAAGCGAAATAAATACCATTAAAGCAGAAAGCAGTGCATACATAATTAAAGGCCCATTCTTTATAGTTTCTTATAGGATTACATAAAAAACCGCCCCATTCAAGGGGCGGTCGGTGTTTCGATTTAATTTGGAACAGGAAGGTCCTTCGGCATAGACTGAGATGCTAGAATCACCTGCTGCATTTTAGAGCCCATGATATGTTTTTGCTCTATGGTTTCTACTAGAAACCCAGTATTTAGAAGAAATTTCAAGGCATTTTCTTCAGCATGAGACATACGGTAAGCAAGCCTTTTTCCGCTAAGGGTATCTACAAAAGCAGCGCGGCGGCTGTTTTTAAAGATGCTGAGATTTTCACTATGCAAACCGTTAAGAATCATCACATAAGCGGGTACATCTCGGCGCCCTTTGGGGCAAAGAGCAAGAATGCGATCAAGGTGAACTACAATGTTGTGGTAGGTGAAGCTCATATAGTTAGAGCGCTCTGTAATACTGGCAAAGCCTTTTTCAATAAGGCTTTTCAGCCCACGAATATGACCGGCTTGCATATCCATAAAATCAGTGTTGCCCATACCTGCGTAAAAACTCCACACAAACTCAGCATGTTGATAGGAATTTTCATCAGCAATTGTAGCATGAGGAAGAGAGGGAGATGGTTTTTTGTTGATTTGGCGGTGGTAAACCACCATGAAATCTCGTTCGTCAGATGTGAACATGCTTAATCTCCGTATTAAGGATAAAAAAGGGAAGGGAGAGGATTGATAGAAAAAGTTATACGCCCCTCATTTTCTGCCTGCAACAAAAAAAGGCAGGGATAAACCCGCCTTTTTGAATCGTTTAAGTGCCCCAACCTGTATAGGGAGGGATTTTAGTTGTATCTGGATTCACATCCGCAAGGCGAATGTTATGGAAAGATTGCTCTTTTGGGCTTTCAGCAAAAACGCCAGATTGAAGCAGGCTCTCTACGCCTTTGATTTCATGCTGCGTCATGGGTTTGAAATCCACATGACCAGAACCAGAGTTAGTTAACCAGCAGTACTCTGTAAGTCGTTTATGCTGCTCCGGGTTCAAAATATGTTGAATGCCTAACGGGCCAAAATTCCATTCTGGAATATGCAGATGCTTTTGCAAAACCAACTGCTCGTACATGTTAAAGCTTTTGGCAAGCTCTGCGCTGTAAAGCAGCTCTGGTGGTGTAGCAGCTTCGGTGTTTGCAACAGCAACCAAAGTACCCAGTGGAAACTTATCCGACTGGTAAATGTCACTCAGCACGCGTTCCATTGTACCAAGGTTCAGGCTTTGCCGCACATAACGGCTTTCATTTGTGCCAATAAGCATGGGTTCTTCAAGGCCATCATACATCACATAAGCAAAGCCTACATCGCAGATATAAACGGCGGCAGCAGGGTTTGCAATCAGGCTATCAACAGCAAGATTAGCAGGAAGGTTGGTCATAGTTATCTCCATAGAAAAAGGAAAGAGTGGGTAAGTGATGCCTTCTTATAAAGGGAAGGGGCGCTATACACAACAAAAAAAGAGGGCACCGTTAAGTGCCCTCTAAAATACTTTTTTTCGATTTATTCGCCAGCTTCAGCAATGGCCTTGCGGATTGCAAAATCCTGAGCCAAATTGTCTGGCCGCGCTTCTGGGCGCTTTGACGTCATTGGCGCAAGCTCTGTCCAAGGGCGCATGTTCGGACGCAGAGACTTTTCAATAGCAGTGCTTTCAGTCACCTTGCGGGTGAAAGTCTCACCGCCAGATTCCTTGCCATCCACCTCTTCAGCGGCAGCATTCCAAACGGTGAAAGAGGACAGGTAAGCACCTACTTCATTCATATTTTTGGTTGCGGTCATGCGCAGTTTGCGGCCTTCGCGGTCAGCCCAAGTGCCAACGCGATCTCTCACGTCGTACTTGTTGTCAAAGCTTTCCAGCATGCCAGCGTAATACGCTGGCGTTTGGGTAATCGGGAGCATTTCTCCTTTGTTAAGGAGTGTGCCGATTTGTGCCCAGCAAAAAGCAGAGACAACGGCGCCGATTGCGAAGATACGTACAGTTTTCATCTTTAGGTTTTCCTTTTACGCGATGAAAGTATAAATACACCAGAACGGTGCAACGAATCCTGCCTCAAGACAGGTGTAAAGCGGTACGGTAGGTTTGCCATTCAGGCAACTTTTAAATTCCCGAACAGCTTATCCCTTACTTATAGGGCATAATATAAGTTTTTCCAGAATTAAAAAATGACTTGCTGGCAGAAATATCCATATATACACTTATTTTAACAATTGAATCTGTGGTTTCTTTTACCAGGAGTTTAGCAATGAAAGCTGCCTTAACTGCT
The DNA here is from genome assembly GCA_028821995.1 of Alphaproteobacteria bacterium. Classification (GTDB taxonomy): domain Bacteria; phylum Pseudomonadota; class Alphaproteobacteria; order UBA2136; family JAPKEQ01; genus JAPKEQ01. The sequence goes on along the minus strand of JAPKEQ010000003.1, from coordinate 32,881 downwards.
GTTTTCCTGATGTTTTCTTTGTTTCTGCAATCTGCAAATAGTGCACCGCTTTACTATCATTTTAATACCCTTTGGATGCAACAAAACATGCCAGAATATTCTGCGTACCAGCTAGAACGCTACGGCCGCAGGCTACTTCCAGATTACGATGTGACGCCAGAAGAGCGTGATTTTGTGGCAAGGTTTGAGCATCGCCAGCTTATGAACCAGTGCGCTGCTGCACCTGTCGCAACGCGCGTTCATCCGCATTATCCTGGCTTTAAAAGTGGCTGCACGCATGGTTTTGGCTACGATATGGGCGTTAGGCGCCAGTCTCGCACCTACCGTGACCTGCAAACTGTGCTGCGTGCTGACCGTGCAAAATTTTGCGCAAAAGCCTACAGCACAAGCCCGCTAGAAAGCTTGTATGCAAAACGCAGAAAAAAGGCCTTAAATTATTGTCCTCTTTCTCATGAAGATGATGTCTGTTCTCTCAATTGCGCGCAGTCTTTTAATTTGCTAGATCAGCAGATTGAAAAGGCCAAAAGGCGTATTTTAGAGAGAGCCGAAAAAGACGGTGTTGTGCTAAGTGCTCAGCAACTGCAAGCACTCATCTCGTTGGATTATAATAATCCTGTGTTTGTAAGCGGTTCAACCAAACTTTGGCGCTACCTTGCACAAGAAGATCATGAACAGGTGGCCCGTCAAATTTTGCGTAATAGTGGAAGCCAAAAAATAAGGCTTTTGCAAAACCGGCGTAACCGGGAAGCTTTGATCTATCTGCTTGGATCTGGCTACGAATACACCGAAGCAAGGCGCATTGTGAAGCGCCATAAGCGATAATAAAAAAGAGTGAGGGGTTGTCCTTACTCTTTTTTTTCGTGCAAAGAGAGCAGGGAAGGCGTAGAATATAATTCCGTAAGAAGGTATGTATATATGAGCAGCCGAGTGCGGATTTTTTATTTTAGCGGCATGTATCTATAAACAAAACTTTCCTAAATAATAACCAATAAATATGGAATATACGCACATGCATTACGCAAAAGTAGAGTACATCTGGCTAGATGGTGGTAAAACGCAAGAGCCTCGTTCAAAAACTAAAATTGTCCCAACTGAAAAAGAATTAACGCTATCTGACCTTGAGCAGTGGAGCTTTGATGGATCATCCACAATGCAAGCTGGCGGTACAGATTCTGATTGCCTTATTGAGCCTGTGTGCTTGGTGGAAGACCCAATCCGTGGCCCTGGCAATTACCTTGCCCTGTGCGAAGTTTTAAACGCAGATGGCACGCCCCATGAAACAAACCACCGCGCGCGCCTTCGCGCACTTATGGATATGGGCGGCGATGCACAAGATGCTTATGTTGGTTATGAGCAAGAGTACACGCTTTACAAAGATGGCCGTCCGCTGGGCTGGCCTACAAATGGCTACCCTGCGCCGCAAGGTCAGTACTACTGCGGTGTTGGTAGCAGTAACGTATTTGGCAGAGAGCTAGCGGAAGACCATATGGTTGCTTGTATGGAAGCAGGCCTTTGCTTTTACGGCATTAACGCAGAAGTGATGCCGGGGCAGTGGGAGTTCCAAATTGGTTACCGCGGCGTAAAAAGTGAAAAAGCTGATCCATTAACGATGAGCGATCACCTCTGGATTGCCCGCTGGATGCTTTACCGCCTTGCAGAACTTGAAGGTGTAACCGTTACATTTGATAACAAGCCAGAAAAAGGCGACTGGAATGGCGCTGGGCTGCACACTAACTTTTCAACAAAAGATATGCGCGATGAGAAAAAGGGCTGGGCAACCATTGAGGCAGCCTGCGAAGCGCTTAAAAAACGCCATAAACTGCACGTTGACTATTATGGTGAAGGCCTTGGGGAGCGGCTCATTGGCGCACTCGAAACAAGCTCTATGACCAAGTTTAACTGGGGTACGGCTAACCGTACAACGTCCATTCGTATTCCGCGCCCTGTAGCAACAAAGGGCTATGGCTATATGGAAGACCGCCGCCCAGGCGCAAACGCAGACCCGTATGTCATCTCTAACCGTCTGCTAGAAACCACAGTGATGGGCTTTGAAGGCAAAGAGACGATTGAAACTTGGATAAAAGCTGGCAAGGTTACGCTTGTGGCGCCAGGTGCAGGTAAGGTGAAGCTAAAAGTTGCTTGATTTAGCACTTTTAAATAGCTGAAAATATAAAAACGCTCGTATGTACGGGCGTTTTTTAACGCTCATGTTCAAATGTTACCTCAGGCTCTGCAATTTCTTGTAGTTCATGGCCTGCTTCTCGGTAAAAATTCCCAGCATTTCGGCTATGAAAACTTTCCTTGTGAGCAGCGACTTGGCTAAAATCTACATTTTGAGCGCCATTGGCAAGTTGGGGATCTATAATATTAAGGCTGCCCCATTCTTCTGTTGCGCGCATAATGGCGTAGGTATTATCATAAATAATACGATCTTCTGTATCCATGTTTTGAAGGGTGTCGTTTGTAACAACCTCCATACCCGTTGGTAAAGAGCCTTTATCTGAAGAAGTCGCGCCGGCATCAAGGTGTATTTTAATGTATTCGTTCATTTGGGCATGTGTGGCATCTGGCGCGGCTTCACGTAAGTCATTAATGGAGCCAAGTGGAATATTCAAGTTATGCTCAATAACAGCTTTAGCTCCATCATAATTACGCTCAATGAGATCTAGCGTCTGTGGTGATATTTCAGTGCCTTGCCCATGTATTAATTTTGCAAAATCTTTAGGGAGTTGCATATATTCTTCAGGTGTAAGGGATGAATCCTCAATAATGTCTTTTACAAACGCTGTAAATCTTTCTGGATCTGCTTGTAGTTCCACCTTTTGCTGTTCTGTAAGCCTGCTACCAACTTTAAGCATGGCACGGATGCTTGGCCCAGTATCATGGTGGATAAAGTAGCTTTTTGTATTCTCATCGCCATCAATCCCAGAAAGGATAATAGATTCAGTAACACCTATGGGCATGCCTCTTTCCACTTTGCCTGGCAAATTTTTACTTCTGAGTCTGCTTTCTAAGTTGTTAAGGGCTGCGGCATCACGGTAATGTGAGGCGCGCTCCATGAGGTCAATACCATCTTGGTTATTTTCAATGGTGTATTCTAGCGTTGCGCAAGCATCTGCAAACTGCTCGGCCATATACATATTATAGTTGTGTTTAAGCGATATATTTTCTCCTTCAGCTGTTTTGCCAGCATCAAAAACTTCTGGATTTGCATAATGGTCTCCGCTGAAATTATAAACTGCGGGGTCAATCCCGTGGCAGTTCTCATGGCGCATTACATAGTCGTCCATAAGTTCATTTTCAGCAGATTGCTGTGCTTCACTTATTGGTAAGGCAGGTGATATGAAATTGGCAATTTTTGTTTCTTTATCAAATTCCCCATAATGAGAGACAGCAACGGATTCTCCTTGGATATTACGCGGAGAAAGGTGAGAAAAGGCGTAATTATCTTCAATTTTATTAACAAGATCTGCATGAGAGAGAGGCTGGCTGCCATCTTTAACTCTTTCTGCAATTTCCATGAATAAATCTCTATCTTGCGGGTGCTTCTGAAGTGTTTGAAGCTCATTTAAAAAACGTTCAAGGTCAGCTTGAGAATGCTCAGAAAGGTTAATGCCATCCCAGTTTAATACTGCGGCATGGCTTTCTCTACCAAGGGTTTTTTCCATTCTTTCTTGTAACATTGCAGATTCTTCAGGTTGGTAAACCTCTTTCATAAGGTTGCTGGCGCTTAGTGTAAACGGCCTTGCCTTGGGGCGAATACTCGGAAGACTGTGTTGCTCCATTAAGTTATCAGGGCGCATTTGGGGGCGCAGGGATGTTGTTACAGCCTGCATGCTAATGGGCTCTGGCTGTACAATTGTAGAGAGGCTTTCTGGCTTTTGTGCATTTTGCTCAGGCGCCATATCTGGTGTAGACATGTTCATATGCATAGCAAAGGGAATAGCAGCAAGTGGGCCTCCCAAAGCAGAACCAGCAGCTAGTTTATTAAATAAAGTCATTCAGTTTACGAATCCTCCCTAAAACCCATATATTTTTATGGGAAAAGAGGTAAGAGGCAGGTTAAAAAAACTGACAAAGCAAAAGCCCTCCCCAAAGGGGGGAGAGCTTTTTTATTTCGATTGAAGGGGTTACCCTTCGTCTTTAGGGGAAACATACCAAAACTCAACGCGAATGAACCCATTCTCACGGTCGTGATATACCTCCTTAGTAATCCGCATAAGATTCGCTCTCTTTTCCTTACCTTCAAGGGTAAGGGAAAGCATAGCAGCGTCATGGAGACTCAAAGGGTAGGGCTTTGCCTCTTCTCTTGATTGAGCATAATTGCAGTCGAGGCTTTTAATCATCGTTTCTGGGTAATTACCAGTCCGAAAATTTCTGCTACCAGTGCCAAGGTAGGACTTTTCCTGACCATTGGTGACAGCTTCAAAAGCTTCATCACTGGGGCAAATAATGATGCCTTGCATCATTTCTTGATACGTTTGTTTTTCAGCTTTGGGTGGTTTGTTCTGGGAGGAGTTTTGTGGGTAGTCACCTTCTTCATAAATAGCCATGATGGCCTCCAATGGTTAGGGGTGGGGGAAAAGAAAATTAACTTTCGTCTTTGGGAGATGTGTACCATAGCTCAACGGAAATGGCATCGGGGAGGCCGTTGCGCTCAATCACGTGCATGATGTTGGCATTTTTAGCTTTAGCGCGTTTGGCAAGCAGCAGTAAAAGCACTTCGCTTTTGGTTTCTGGGCCAAGGCACCTGTCTCTATCTTTAAAAGAATAGAACCGAGGGTAGTCGATGCCAAGTTCCTCAAGTATGGCGCTTATACAGGCACCACCTCTGGAGGTACTTTCTACGTCAGTGCCAATGTAAATCAGCTCTTGCCCGTCCGTAAGGGCCTCAAAGGCTCTGTTTGTATGGCAGACAGCAATGCCAGCCATGAGCTCTTCATAAGTTGGGCTTTCAGGCTCTTTCTGTGATGCTGTCGGCCCAGTTGAGTAATGACCCATCATTTCCATGACGTTGTCTCCTGTGAGAAAGGGAATAAGATAATTTACATACTGTTTGTATACGATTGTGCGTGTCTGTGTCAAAAGAAAAACACTCCTGCGGTAAGGCAGAAGTGTTTTTTTTCAGTGTCGATTGGCGGTCATTTTAAGAACTTTACGTTCGCGCTTGGCGCAGCGCGTGTGGTCACGGTGGGTGCGGAGGGTTGTGCCTTTGTGGTTGGTCTTGCGTTTCCAAGTCCAAGCACGGGCATCCATCCAGCCGCCGTATTCCAATTCGCTAATGCTAAATTCAATGCCAACACCAGTGTGAGGGTTAACCTTGTACTGGTTTTGAGAGAATTGTGCGGACATGTCGTATTTCCTTCTTCTGACCGTGCGTTATTGCACGTAATCGGAAGGTCATGCGGCCGCGAAGAGTGAAATGTTTCATGCGATGCTTGCTCCACTTTTTTGGTGCAGCATGCGGCGAAAAGAGGCTGCTGCGTGTTTCGGGGCGCGCAGGCTGCGCAGGGTTTTTCCTTTGGTTGTCCGGCGAAGTCTGCGTTCCTCATCACGCCGTGTGGTCGCATGGGCATTGTAGCGTGTTTTTTGTTTGCCGTATTCACAAGCCATTCCAGTTGCAGGGTTCATTTTGATATGATTCGACGAACGTTGTGCGGACATGTAGTCCTCCCTAGAAAAGAGTCAAAAAACGGAACGCAAGAGATACTTACGTAAGGATATATATAAGAGCCGCTGTTTTACTTTGCAAGTCCTAGCATTTTTTTGTAGGATTCTTTCTGCAATTTGCATCCTTTTTAAGAATGTATGCATGTTTGCATAACAAGAACAAAGGTGATATACCCATGACACATTTAAAGAAACTCATGCTAGCGGTTGCTCTGTTTGCAGCGGCAGCATTCCAAACAGCGGAGGCAAAAGATTTGGAAAACACTCTATACCTAGACCTTAAAGATGGTCGCGTAACAATCGAACTTTTCCCAGAAGTAGCGCCAACACACGTTGCGCGTATTAAAGAACTTACAAGCGAAGGCTTTTACGATGGGCTTAAGTTCCACCGTGTAATTGAAGGCTTTATGGCTCAAACAGGTGACCCAGACGGTAACGGTACTGGCGGAAGCGGCACAAACCTAGATGCTGAGTTTAACGACAAACCACATTTGCGCGGCACGCTCTCTATGGCACGCGCTATGGACCCTAACAGCGCTGACAGCCAGTTCTTCATCTGCCTAGAAGCAGCACCACACCTAGACGGCCAGTACACTGTATGGGGCCAAGTGACGGATGGCATGGAACACGTAGACGGCATCAAAAAAGGCGATAGCCGTGCAAACGGATCTGTTGATGAGCCAGATACAATCATTAAGATGCAAGTTGCAGCTGACGTGAAAGAAGAGAAAGCCTCTTAAGTTCTACTCTACGCGACTGCAAATGTGCCCGTGGTGCAGTGCTCGGCCTTATGTATGTTAAATACATGACGGCCTACACGCTTCCCACAAACCCATTTTCGTAACCGTAGAGCGAATTTATACTGCTCTATAAAAACCGCCTTCGGGCGGTTTTTTGTGCCCTTGAAATAACAGCAATGCGCCCCCATAACTTTAGTACAGAATCATCTGTATTCCTTTTTTTGCGCTTATGGAGGTTTTCTGTGCGTACTTTTTTTCTGATGGTTTCCACTATCCTTTTGTTGTCTGGAGCGTACTTAGTCTTGTCAGTGTTCTATTCTGCGCTTATGGAGGGTATTCTATGGGTATTTTTTTCCTGATGGCTGAATAATAACCGAAATAGCGAAGGCCCCCGTTTGGGGGCCTTTTGCATGCCCCTGAAACGCCTACCCTTAGCAATGGTGATACCATTTATATTACAAGAGAAATTAACGGCAGCAACTTACATGTGTACGCTGTGGCGAGTGCGCTTTTGCAAGATACTGTCCCCAATGCTCCAGAACGGGGGCTTTTTTGCACCCTTGAAAACGGGTGAGGGCATCACCATAATATACTTTAAGCATAGGATTCTATCCTGAATCCCTATCTACCCATGGCGGGTTGCTATAAAGGCAGGCCTCATGTGGTCATATTCCTTTTTAAGCCATGCAGGCTCTTTCTGCATGAGATAGCATTTCGTATGCTGAGACGCTGTAATGGTTCAGCGCACATTGCCAATGGAGGCAATATTATGACTATCAAAAACATCAAAATCTCAGACTTTCCCAGTGGTTACGTTGCTGATGAGCTTCTGGCTCATGCCATTGTGGCACATTGGATGGTTTCTGTTTGGAGCACTGCACCGCGCATGGAGATGCGTGCACACATTTGTGCAAAGCTGTCACGTTCAGCAAAAAATAACTATGGTGATGAGCACATGAAGCTCGTTGAACAGGCTGTGCATTTGGAGGCTGATAACCCTGTTGCTCTGCTGGAGGAGGCCGTAGCCGACAATAGCCGGACGCTGTGGTTTTACTACCTGCTGGCGTTTGAGCTGGCACAGGTCAAGGGAATCAACAGCAGCTGGGTTGATTTGGCACGGGAGAAAGTTCAGGCACGGATCACTGAAATGGACAGCTCTGGCCGTTTCCCGCTGTTGTCTCTGCTGCATTATGATTGCGGCCTGACAAGCAACATGCGCTGGTCTGGTGGCGATGAAGCCCAGATGCGGGCTTCGCTTTATGCTCTGCTGGAGCATCTGGCCATCCGTTCCGATAAGGTCTGGGTGTCGAACTCTAACCTTGTGATTCCACATGGCTACAGTGTTGTGCTGACTACGTCAGAAGACTATGGCACTAACAACGTCGTGGTGGAGGTCAACAATGTTCCCACGCTGGTGATGGACGCGAACAAAGATTACGTTCTGTGGACCAAGGAAGCAAGCTGGGCCCTGCTGGAGTATATCCAGCTGGAAGGCGGCGCGACTTGCGACAAGCCCGGACGCATCACCGTTCAGTAAATACGAGAATAGCTAAGGCCCCCAAACGGGGGCCTTTTGCTTTTTTGGGTGTGCTTGCTCTCAGTTTCATATTTAAGAAATATTAAATTTCTAAAATATGATTCTCCACAAGCTATATCTTGGCAAAAAAGCCTTTTAGGCTTTTGGTCTTACCAGTAATTCCAAAAGGGACCTTTTTGCCGCGCAAAACTTCTTAAAGTTTTGGCTCGGTTAATCACCTCGCGCTTGTATAGGGGCTATTGATTTTGTACTGCTGGATGAGTGAGCTGGAAACAGGTTTCCAAAGGTTGTTTTTCAATCTCGCTCAGCCAGTTGCCAAACATAAAGTTACCATCACCAGATATATTGGTTTTAGCTTTAATGCAGGTTTCTGCTTTAGGGGCTTTAAGGGCGTTCATCATACCGCCATGCATTTGGTATATATGCTCAGCGCCTACCATGTTGCCGCATTCATCTTTTTCAGCGTGTGCAGTTTGTTTAACACGTACAGTCACATCTAGATATTTATTTGTAAGCCCTTCAGAAAGACCTCTACCAGGCTCGTTACGTTTTTCTATTTTAAGTACTTTACCTGTAATATCACAGCTCGGTTGATCTGGCGCTTTTGAGGCCTGAGCATCTATGGCAAGTAAGGTGAGAGCGGCAGTAAAAAGTACCTTCATTCTTAGCGCTCCATTTCTATGTTGTGGCCAAGGCGTTTAAGGCTTTCCTCTTTACCGAGGGCACTAAGAATTGCGCCAACACTTGGTGCTTGCGTTGTGCCTGTAAGGGCGACACGTACGGGCATACCCACAGCTGGGAATTTTGCGCCAGATTCTTTAATGTATGTTTTAACCACGCCATCAAGAGAGGCTTCTGACCAATCATCTTGCATATCAAGTGCATCTGCAAGGCCGTTTACATGTTCCATACCTGCGCTAAGCACTTCCTCTGCTTTCGCATCTGCAAGGCCGGGTCTGCCGTCAAATAGGCAAAACTGCGCCACGTCTACAAAGTCCGTCAGGCGGCGGGCGCGAGGCTTTAGGGCATCCATAAGTTTGCTGATGCGGTCTGCCGCAGCTTCAGATAAAGGTGTACCATCTAGCTCAAAAAATGGTTTAACAGATGCGAATAAGTCATTGTTATTCATTTGTTTGATATATTCACCATTCAGCCAATCAAGTTTATCAAAATCAAAGATAGAGGCACCTTTGTTTACATCTGTTAGCTCAAATGCTTCTACGGCTTCATTAAATGAAATCACTTCCTTGTCGCCCATGCCCCAACCAAGGCGCATAAGGTAATTGTTAAGAGATGCCGGTAGGTAACCCATGTCTTTATAGTGCATAACATCAACTGAACCTGTGCGCTTAGATAGCTTTTTGCCGTCCTTACCATGGATAAGAGGGAGGTGGGCAAAAGTAGGTACATCTAGCCCAAGAGCCTCATAAATATGAATTTGCTTTGGCGTGTTGTTAATGTGGTCATCGCCGCGAATGACATGAGTAATGTCCATTTCAGCATCATCCACAACAACGGCAAGGTTGTATGTTGGCGTGCCATCGCTACGGAGTAGAACAAAGTCATCAAGCTGAGTGTTTGCAATTTCAATGCGGCCTTGTACGGCATCTTCCCACACGGTGCTGCCGTCTAGCGGCAATTTAATACGTACAGCAAAAGGCACGCCTTTAGCTTCTAAATCATCAATTTGCTCTGGTGTTAGATCTCTATGACGGCCATCGTACTTAGGCATTTCGCCTCGCTCTTCGGCTTCTTTACGCATAGCATCCAGCTCTTCTGGCGCTACAAAGCATTTGTAAGCTGTGCCGTTTTTTAGCATTTGATGCGCTGCTTCTGTATGCTTTTCAACAAGAGATGTTTGGAAGACATACTGGCCGTTGTCTGGCCCAAGGTCTAGCCAATTAAGGCCATCTTTAATAGCATCTACAGCAGCTTGCGTGCTGCGTTCGCGGTCGGTGTCTTCAATACGAACCACGTATTCTCCGCCTGTATGCTTTGCGTAAAGCTTACTAAATAGGGCTGTGCGCGCGCCGCCAATGTGCAGCATGCCTGTTGGAGAGGGTGCAAAACGTGTTTTTACCGGTTTTGTCATATGAAGAATCACCTTATGTTAAATTATGTATGTGAAAGGATTTATACATGAATTTATGGAAGCATTACAGATTAAAATCATGTATTTTGATCTGTAATGCTGAGCATATTTAAAATTCTACAAGTCACAAAAACGCCGCTTATCTGTGCGGTGCTTCTGCTTATGGGTGCATCTGCTGCAATGCAGATTGAAGGGGTCGTTACATACAGGCTTCCGCTTGGCGCACTGCTTATATCCTTGGGGTTATTAACGCACTTTTGGAGGCAAGAGGCACTTTACGCTGTAGCCTTTACATTTGCGCTCACCAGTACGTTATTTCACCTAAGCTTTAAAGATATGCCACCAGAAAGCATCAGTTACAGGTCTTTATGGGCGCATGGGATTGTAAAAAGCATTTCTGAAAGATCTAATGGTCGTTATAATGTATGGCTAGAAAAACCCCGTCTATTTACGCATGAAGGCGCCATTGATGTACCTTCAGCCCGCTTAAGTGTTGCAGCATCTCAAATATCAGACTTAAAAGTAGGAGAGGGCGCAAGCGTACAAGGAAAAGCTTTTGCGCCAGAACCTATGGAAGAAGGCGAGACCTTTGACGCCATATCCTATGCACGTTTTTATGGGCCATCTGTAAGGGGCTATGGGCAAGGACTTATCGCATCTTCAGCACTTTTAGAAAGTGCACCTGCACGAGACATTAGCATGATAAAGCGCACTTACTGGAAAATTAGACAGGGGTATTACAACCTTGTGATTGCGCGTACATCAGGCGAAGGCGGCGCTTTACTTACCGCGCTAATGACAGGACATAGAGATGGCGTATCTTATGAAACCAAGAGTGAATTTAGAAAAGCGGGGCTGTCTCATTTACTTGCCATATCAGGGCTTCACCTTGCACTGGTTACGGGGCTGGCTTACTTTGGGCTTAGGCGCATAATTGGCTGCAATCCTAAAATTATTGATCGTATAAACACGCAAAAATGGGCAGCTGTGCCAGCGCTTATGCTTTGTGTGAGTTATATGCTGATGGCGGGCGCAAGCTTGCCAACGGTGCGCGCAAGCGTGGTGCTCGGACTTCTGCTTATCGCGATTCTTATTGATCATAATGCAAACCCACTTCGTCTTTTATGCGTAGCTGTATGGGTTGTGGTGGCGCTGTGGCCTTATAGCGTGGTGGGGCCGTCTTTCCAAATGAGCTTTGTTGCGGCTTTTGCGTTGATGCTGTTTTCGCGCATGGGATATAAAGAGCATTATCACTGGAGCATGGGGTGGTGGCACATGCCCTTTGGTTATATGAAAGGCATATTTGCGGGGAGCCTTATTGCAACTTTTGCCACGATGCCCTTTGTCGCCTGGCATTTTGGAACCGTAAGCCTGCTTGGCCTGTTTGCCAACCTTATTGCGGTTCCGCTTACAGGGCTTATTATTTTACCTATGGCACTACTTGCTGTTGTGCTGATGCCTGTTGGCCTAGATGCGCCATTTTGGTATATATCTCAGTGGGGAGCTGAACTTCTAATTCACTGGGCAAAATGGATTGATACTATACCTTTCGGCGTATTTGATATAAGTCATGAAAATGTCATCTACCTTGTTGGATCTTTGCTGCTTGGTTTGGCTCTATGGTCTCTTAAATCAACACTCGCAAAACGCAGGCAGTTGCGCTACAGTGGCCCTCATCAATAAAGGATTAAAAAATTGGCAAATGTAAGTGTTATCGGTCTTGGGTATATTGGTCTTCCGACAGCAGCAGTGCTGGGGAGCCACGGGCATAAAGTATTTGGCTGTGATGTAAATCAAAATACAGTTGATATTATCAACAGCGGCCGCGCTCATGTGATTGAACCTGATCTTGATGCAGCGGTTGAGAGCGCAGTATCTTCTGGCAGCTTTAAAGCATTTACAACCCCGCAAGCCGCAGACGTTTATATTATTGTTGTGCCCACACCATTTAAAGGTGAGGAGGCAGGCGTGCCGCAGCCTGATATGAGTTACGTAGAAAGCGCTGCAAAAGCAATCAGCTCGCTTGTAAAAGAGGACGATCTTGTTATTCTTGAATCTACAAGCCCTGTGGGCGCAACGCGCAAAAACGTGGCAGATATCATTGAAGGTGCGCGTCCAGAGCTAAAAAACAAGCTTCATTATTGCTACTGCCCAGAGCGCGTTCTGCCGGGGCAAATTTTGACTGAACTTATTGAAAATGACCGTGTAGTTGGCGGCCTTACGCCGCAGGCAGCAGTTAAAGCCAAGGCGTTTTATAAAACATTTGTAAAAGGTGACGTATTTGAAACCATCGCCGAACAAGCCGAACTTGTTAAACTGACTGAAAATACATACAGAGATATCAACATTGCTTTTGCAAATGAGCTAAGTAGCATTTGCGATGAGAAGAATCTTAACGTGTGGGAAGTGATCAAATTTGCTAATCGTCATCCGCGCGTAAATGTGCATTTTCCTGGGCCTGGCGTTGGCGGACATTGCATTGCCGTAGATCCATGGTTTATTGTTTCAGGCTCGCCTGAAAAAGCTAAACTTACTCACCTTGCACGTACCATTAATGATGCAAAACCTGCTTATGTTGTGGATCAAATTTTAAAAGGTATTGAGGACACAGCTACAGATACTGTGGCGCTACTAGGCATGGCCTATAAGCCAAATGTGGATGATTTAAGAGAATCTCCAAGCGTAGAAATCGCAAAGCTCCTTAAAACAAAAACAGATGCAAAAATCCTTATTGTTGAGCCTTATGTAGATAGCATGGACGGCTTTGAGCTGGCAGATACAAAAGAGGCCGTGGCACAAGCAGGCGTGGTTGCCATGCTCACCAACCATAAAGAATTTTTGGATATTACGCTCGGCGAACTTGAGGGTAAAGCTGTTGTTGATACACGCGGGGTATGGGCATGAGCCAACGTAACGGCGTCCAAATTAAACTATCCCCCAAAACAGGCGGTATTACGCTGGCTGAACTTTTTGCAGGCCGAAGCGGCAGGCTCAACGTTGGAGGCGACATTTTTTTATGGGAAGCAGGAGATGCACCTGAAGGCGTAGATATGATTTGTAAGCTGAGCCGTTCAGATGATATAGCAGCCAAAGCAGATAGTTTTAAGCTTGCAGCCAAAGGCCATTTTACGCCAGCTTTTATGGCGCTGCTTGATACAGACAGTGAAGAGCATATAGAAGAAGCTCATAAATATTTTCATACTGTACTTGTACCTTGCACAAAGCGAGAAAATATTCCGGCAGATTTTAGAGCCAGAGTGCTTGGATATACCGCATAACAAAAAGCCCCCAACCTGGGGGCTTTGCTTTTTCGCTTTTTTAAGCAGGTGATGTACTAATCACAAAGCACACTTCTTCATCTAGCTTGGTTCTGCCGTCAGGGATAGAGCGCTCATAGATACGAATTTCCGCTTTGACGCCCTGTGCCCCGTGCTGCGCATTGATGCGATCAGCCAGTGCTTGAAACCCCGGCGCTCGCTTCAAAAGGTAAGTGTTGCGCGATTTACCAATGGGAATGAATCCGTAAATGGCTGTGGCGGCGCCCTGCTTTGGGGCGTTGTCTTTTGCAAAATTGGCTGCAATTATAAACGCCCTGGCTTCAATATGAGCAAGAACTTCAGAGAATTTTTCTACAATGGCATCTTCAACGTCTTGCAAAGTCACTTCGGCCTCTGCCAGCATTTTGGCAAACTCACTTTGAATTTCAGCGGATGAACCAGTCAGACGCTTGATCGGCGCATCGCCACCAAGCTGATCGTTATAGAGAACTAAAATTTTTCGGCGTAAAATTTTGGCCAGTGCTTCCTCACGCGTTTCGGAAGACGTAACGTCTATGCCAAAGGCATTGGTGTGGAAGTTAATTGTCATGGATGATATCCTTGGAAAAAGAGAAAGAGAAGATAGGTGTTTAGCCGGAAAGTATCACCATCATGTATACATGGTCAAACCTAAACTTATCCCTCGACAAATTCAGCTATTTTTGCAAATATGTGGCGTGTTTAAATATTAAGGAATTTTAAGTCTCATGAAGCAAGTTGTTCAGCAAATACGCAGTGGTAAAACAGAACTTTCAGATGTACCCCCGCCAACGCTCGGCCGCGGTGAAGTTCTTGTGGCAACTGAAGCCTCACTCATTAGTGCAGGGACAGAAAAAATGCTGATCGATTTTGCAAACAAAAGCGCACTTGGTAAAGCGAAAGAGCGTCCAGACCTTGTGGGTAAAGTGGTTGATAAACTTCAACGTGACGGCTTGTTTAGCACTATGAATGCTGTGTACGCACAGCTTGAGCAGCCGCTTCCGCTTGGCTATAGCGCTGCAGGCCGCGTTATTGCTGTTAGCGAAGATATGAAACACCTTTACAAAGAAGGCGACCGCGTTGCCGTTGCAGGTGCAGGCCTTGCAAACCATGCGGAAATTAACGCCATTCCTAAAAATTTGATGGTACCTGTGCCTGAAAGCGTAAGCTTTGAGCATGCCTCATTTGCAACGCTTACATCTATTGCAATGCACGGCTTTAGAAGCGCAAAGCCTCAACTTGGCGATACAATTTTAGTTATGGGTCTTGGCCTTGTTGGCCAACTTGCCGCGCAAATTGCACGCGCATCTGGCGCTAAAGTATTTGCAGTGGATTACGATAAAGGCCGTATTGATATTGCTAAAGAGTGCGGCATTAAGGCAGCCCATAGCCTAGAAGATGGGAACCTTGATGATAAAGTTTCAAGCTTCACAAAAGGCAAAGGCTTTGACAAGGTTCTTATTTGCGCTGCAACTGATAGCTCTCGCCCAATTGAGCAAGCAGCGACTTGGGCACGTGACCGCGCGGATATTGTACTTATTGGTAAGACAGGCACAACGCTACCGCATAGAGACTTTATGCAAAAAGAGCTTAATTTTGTTGTATCTCGTTCTTACGGGCCTGGCCGTTATGATTCAAACTACGAGCAAAAAGGGCAAGATTACCCAATTGGTTACGTACGTTGGACAGAGCGCGAAAACCTTGCAGAAGCGATTCGTCTCATGGAAACAGGCGATCTTAAAATCGCACCACTCATGAGCCATACTTACCCCATTGAAGAAGCTGAAGAAGCTTACGGCGTTGTTGTAAACAAAGCTGTGCCTCAGCTGGGAGTGGTCCTGACTTATGGCCGCAGTGATAGCGCACGCGAAACATCCAAAATTACGCTTCAGCCAACAGCTACTGGCACAGATACAATTGGTTTTGGTGTGATTGGCGCAGGGGCGTTTGCACGCGGCGTGATGATTCCAAAAATGAAAAAAATGAAAGACGTAAGCCTCACAGGTATTATTTCTAAAGGCGGGCTTAGCGCGCAAGCGGCAGGCAAGCGTTTTGGTTTTGGTTACGCCACCAGCAAAACAGAAGATGTAATGGGCGATAGTGAAACACAAGCCGTATTTATCGCAACGCGCCATGATAGCCACGCACAGCTTGTAACGGAGTCTCTTAAAGCTGGTAAGCATGTGATTGTTGAAAAGCCGCTGGCTCTTACATCAGAGCAGCTGGACACTGTTGAAAGCGCAGCGCGCGAAAGCGGTAAAGTGCTTATGGTTGGCTTTAACCGACGCTTCTCTCCGTTTACAGAGGCGCTAACAGATACATTTAGCCCTGTTACAGGCCCTAAACAAGTGATTGTACGTGTAAATGCTGGCTTTATTCCGGGTGATAACTGGCAGCATGATAGCTCAATTGGTGGTGGCCGCTTACTTGGCGAAGTTTGCCACTTTACCGACCTTGCTGTTGGTCTTGTTGGCCATGACGTAGAAACAGTTCATACCACACGCGGGGCAGGGCAGGATAACTACACCATTGTGATGACCTTTACAGACGGCAGCACAGCAACAGTTGTTTACACAAGTGAAGGTGATACACGCTTTAGCAAAGAACGTATTGAAATGTACGGCGGCGGTATGGTTGGTGTAATTGATAACTTTAGAAAAGGCTTTGTGATTAAAGGCGGTAAAACACGTAAAGTGCGTGCTTGTAACTGGATTAAAGGCCTGCTAACTGGCGGGCAAGACAAAGGCCACGGCGCAGAACTACGCGCCTTTGTTGATGCTGTAAAAGGCGACAATCCAATGTCTGTTACGCTAGATGATTTCCTGCATAGCTCTCGCGTGGTGCTGGCAGCAGCTGAAAGCCTTAAAACAGGCGAAGCTGTTAAGCTGTAAAGCTGTTGATGTAAAAAAGTAAAGAGCCCCTTAACATAGGGGCTCTTTTCGGTTGAGGCTAGCACCCTTTAAAAGAAAAAGATGCTGACAGCTATAACAAGGCCAAGACAGCCGCAGGTATAAAGAATAGTTTTCATATGTTCTACCGCACTGCTTAGGTGCGGTTCCCTAGGGTTATGAGCGAAATGCTCAGGTTCAAAGAAAGTGCACCAATAGCAAAGGCAAGAGCCTCTGTAAAAAAGGTACACATAGTGTAGTCCTTTATTTATGTAGAGAATCATAAATAGAAAACAAACGCCCCCAAGGTGGGGGCGTTGCTTATTTTCATATATCGATTAACCGTAAATTGCACGACGGTTGACGCGGCGTGCTCGGCGTGCTCGGCATTTTTCTCGGCGACAATCAGTCGCGCAGAAAGGATCAAAGCCATGCATCAGCTTGAAAGCCATTTGATGCATGAAGGCTACAAACAGCCCACCAGAAAGCAAAAAGCATACAAGCATAACGCTCATCGCTTCATTCAGGTTGATATCCCAGCCGCCCATAAAGCTCATGGGCAGATTGGCGGTCAGCAGAAACGTTGCACCAAGGACTGGCGCAATCCCTTCAGTGTTTTCATGGAGAATGACCATGAAGGCAAGAAGGAAGGTGGTTAGGCACATGCCTGTGAACCAAAGTCCTTCTTTTGCCCAAACTGGGGCAAAAAAGAGGGCGGCACCAATGACCAAGTAAATGGTTGCAGTGGCAGCAAGAGTTTGAAGAGTTTTCATATCGTTTTACCGCACTGTTTAGATGCGGCTCCCTAAGGTTATGAGCAGAGTTGCTCAGGTAAAAGAAAACGCACCAATAGCAGAGGCAAGAGCCTCTGTAAAAAAAGGTACGAGAGTTTATCTTACTTATTTATGAGAAGTACCTTTAATGCAAAAACAAACAGCCCTCAAAATGAGGGCTGTTGTTTATCGATTATTGCTGTTTGTTGTATAGCGCTTCAAGTGTATCAAGCAGGCGCTTGAGCTCCTTGAAATGTACACCAGCATCGCGATTTGCTTCTGCATTATTGCTTTGCCAGTTGCTGAAGTAAACAGCTTGCTCCCATCGGAGTTCTGCGCTTTTCATAGCCACCCAAAAGTAATCCTTTTGAGTTTCTGGCCATACGTGGACGTAATTTACGCGATACTCTTTGTAGATCTGGCGCGCTTCGGCAATGATGGCTTCTTCATGACCATCTACCAGAACTTTGATGGTTTTGGAAATGTCACAACTTGGCAACAAATCCATGATTGCACCGCCATAGAGCATTGGGCTTTCTTGCTCTCCCACATGAATGGGAAAGTCTAAGTTTGAAACTGTTTCGCGCACATCTGCACACCAATCTTGCTCGGCAAATGCCGAAACAGGAAGAGCTGCAAGCAGGAGGGAAAAAAGAATTTTCTTCATGGGTTTTCCTTTAAGAGAAGGCGCGTTGTTCAAGGTTGAATGCCTTGTGTATAAAACGGCGCGAGAGTTAAGTGTTACTCAATATATAGGCATTAAGGCGCAAAAAAACAAGCCCCCTAACGGGAGCTTGCTTCAGTTTCGCTTTACACTTTGGGTTTCAGGCCGCGGTGCTCTTTCATGATCTGTACGCTGATTTCGCTGACATCACCAGCTTCAATCGCGGCGGCAAGGTCGGCCTTGCCAACGGCAACAACGCCCATGCCTTGGGCAGCGGCCAATTTTTCCATGAGGTCTTTGCCAGCGGGGTTTTGTTCCACCAGAGCACTGTCATAGGGGACGGTGATCTTGTGTACCAGATTGACACGGCCTTTGACGGTGTCATCAAGCACGTGACCGACAAACTGGATATCTGCGGCAGTCACATTGATACCAAGTTCCTGTGAAACCACGGCAGGCACATCAACAGCGCCGCCATCATGGCGCGCGCCGAACAGGCTGAGCTTGCCGGGGCTGCCGATGGCTTTGCCTTCGGCGCTCATGTGGTTGCGGACCTGCATCATCAACTGGCCTGCAGTATTGAACATCACAAATGTGACGACTGTGGATTTTGCCATGGGAAATACTCCTTTGGGGCAAGAGGGGGGAAGGTACGGAAGTTTAATGTATTACCTTATATATAAGCACTTCCGGTTCTTATATTAAGGATGGTTACAGAGACGCTGCGTTGTGTTCAAGTAGCGGAAGCCGGCCTTGCTCTTTATGCAGTTTGCCAATGAGGGTATTGGGCATGAAGAACTTGTCCCATTTGTGAGCCATATCAATTTCAAAGAGAAGAAGTGCATGGGATGCATTGACGTCTTTTTGTTGAATGCGCTCAATATGATAGTCCATTGAGGCTTGAAAAGGAGTGGCTTCATAAGCTTCTTTGATGAGAAACTTTGCAAATTGGAATTCACGCAGTCTTTTTTCAGCTTCTTTATTGCTCTTAATTTCAGGAGGGGTAAAATCATGCACAAGAATGGCTTGGAAAGGGAAAACCTCCCAAATAAAGTCTCGTGCAGGTTCAAAACCACCATCTTGAAAAATGGCCCCAATGAGGGCCTCAAGCAAGTTTGCAATACTCTTTTTCGAAAGATGATAGCGATAGTTTGAGTACTGTTTAGATGCTTTTTGCAGTGGGATTTTGCGAGCAACCATACTCATGTTGTGATTGCTAACAAGTTGAGAATATTTGTAAATTTTCTTATCCCCATACAGCCTGGATAGAAGGTCTCTTACAACAAGGGAGACAACAGCATCCCCAATATGTTCAAGAGAGCCAGCCAGGGGGGATTCATGCGAATCACCACGTGATAGCGCCGTTTTAAGGAGAGAAACATCTCGGAATGTGTACCCGAGATGTTTTTGAAATTCTTCGAGGTCCAAAGTTTGGACTCCTTATGTCTCGGAAGGAAAAGGGAAGAGGTGGGTATTTATATTCCTTCTGTATACATATGCGATTTGTTTTTGTCAAATTTTAAGAAATTGTTTTGGTAGATGGATGTATTTCGCATATGGTTAAATTGTCAGACAAAAGGGAATGTAGGGACATTTATGGCAACAGTAGAGCGCAAATTAAAGCTTACAGAGCGCATACAAAAAGACGGGACGCCGCATCGCTTTAAGCGTATTGTCTATTTATATCATCGTCATAAATCTAGAATTATTATGGGACTTCTTGCGGTCATTGCTTTGCTTGTTGCTGGGCTGACTTACGTTGGCTG
The DNA here is from genome assembly GCA_028821995.1 of Alphaproteobacteria bacterium. Lineage (GTDB taxonomy): Bacteria > Pseudomonadota > Alphaproteobacteria > UBA2136 > JAPKEQ01 > JAPKEQ01. The sequence continues at coordinate 13,455 of JAPKEQ010000003.1, read as the reverse complement.
GCTGCTTTATAATAAAGAGCCAGGCGTGATGTTGCGTGCAAAGCAGTTTACGGTGTTCCAGCATGTGGAAGAGCCAGAAGAAAGCGCTGATGGCTATTATATTATTATGTCAGAAGAAGGCGAGCCTGCTCTTTCGCCAATGCCTTAAAAATAGAAACAGCCCTGTGAAGGACTGTCTCAAAATCGTTTATTCACCAACAAAAGATGTGGCGATAGGTTCAAGGCAAAAATCCAAATCAATGATAGCTTTGCGGACTTCAATTGCCATATACCAAGAGCTGGAAACCTCATCAAGGCTGCTTCTGTAGCGCTTGGGTGCTTTGCTTTTAAGCGCAGCAATTTCGTGGCTTGCAATTTTGCAAATGGCCTCTTCGTTGGTTGTGTCAGCATGAATGCCATAGAAGATATACCCAGCCGCTTTTTCTACGTCTGCGCTGGAAATCAGCATGGCCATATTCTTTGCCAAAGCTTCAGATGCGCAATCTTTGTTCTGAGCCTTTGTGATCGCAGAAGCGAGGTTATCAAGGTTTTGGGAGTTTGAGGGCGTATCATTGCTATGATCGCCATCTAGGCCAAAAAAGAGTGCCGGCGTCATGTTCAGCATCCCGTTCAAGATGTCCCCATGATATTCAAGGCATTCTTCAGTTTTGGCAGTTTCTTCAGTTGTGTTTGCTGCGAACGCAAGGGTCGGCAACAGCAAAGTGCAGATAAGCACAAGAGCATGTTTTAGCATTTCTGCCTCCATGAAATGGTGAGAGAGATTTATTCAGTTGTATATATGGTATGGGGGCAGTGAGACGACTTTACAAGTGAGGTGCAAAAGCCCTTTGAAGTAATTTGCCCTAAGCCCAGGCGCTTGTCATCATGGTAGCACCAGTTAATCCAATAGAGGCCATGGCTGCGTCATAGCGGTGATCAACAGGTGTTTCAAACAAGATGCCGCGGCTTGCAGGAATCACTTGCCAGCTATCTTCTGCAATTTCAGATTCAAGTTGGCCTGCATCCCAGCCGCTATAGCCTAGGCAAAGGTTTTGTGCTTTTGGTCCTATACCTTTTGCGGTGGCTTCAATAACATCTGTTGTCGCGCTGAGAAAAATTTCTTCTGTTACAGGAACCGTAAGCTTGTGCATGTAGTCTCCGCTATGCAACACAAAGCCGCGGTTGGGCTCAACGGGGCCGCCGCCAAGAACTACAGGTGATGCCGCAAGCTCTGCGTTAATGCCAAGATCTTCTGTGAGATTTTCAAAATTTGTACTTGGAAGAGGGGAGTTAATAACAAGTCCCATCGCGCCTTCGTCGCTGTGCGAGCAAATAAAAATAACGGATTTTTCAAAGTAGGAATATTTAAGCGCATCTGTTGCCAGAAGTAAGTAACCTGTAAAATTAGTCACGATTCCAGATTTGCTGTGTGCTGTATCTAGCATTGGTCTATCCCTAACGTTATTATTTTTGCTCCCTTAGCAAAAGTGTACCCCTACACCTTAAGTAAAAAAAGGCTAATCCTCTTCTGTACGTTTCTTTATGGCTTCGGTCGCAAGTGTGTCAGCTTTTTCGTTGCCGGGGTTGCCTGCATGGCCTTTTACCCACTCCCAATCCATAGTGTGACGTTGCAGTGCTTCGTCTAACATTTCCCATAGGTCGCGGTTCTCAACGGGTTTTTTAGCCGCATTTTTCCATTGGCGCTTTTTCCAGCCTTCCATCCACTCTGTTGCGCCTTTTAGCACATAAGTTGAATCCGTAAAGATGGTCACGTGACATGGTTTTTTTAGTGCGTTAAGAGCCTCAATAACAGCAGTGAGTTCCATGCGGTTATTTGTGGTGTGCTCTTCGTGGCCGCTCATTTCTCTTTCATGGCCATTAAATAGCATGTATGCGCCCCAACCGCCTGGGCCTGGGTTGCCGCTGCATGCGCCATCTGTATAGATATGAATGCTTTGTAAATCGTTATTATTTTTCATGGCCGTATCATGGGAGAAAGAGGGGGAAAAATCAATCAGAGATGTATAAACAGCCTTTTTAATTGACTATATATTAATCAGTCATGTATACGATGTGTAACCTTAATCTATTGTCCTTTTATTAAGTTGGGATACCCATGAAGAAAACTCTCAATCGTCTGTTCAATGTAAAAGACAGACAAAAAAAATACAAAGTGGCACCGCTGCCGTACCCATACCCCCATAAAGGGTTTTGGATTGCCGCTTGGTTTGGCTCAGGCCATTTGCCGCTTTCTGGCACCGCTGGCACTGTGGCAAGCCTGCCTTTTATTTGGCTGATTTACACTTTTTTAGGTGTGTGGACTTTAGCAGTATTTACACTGCTGAGCCTTGTGGTTGGCGTATGGGCTTGCCGCGTGGTGGAAGATCACACCGGCGCTCACGACCACAAAAGCGTGGTGATTGATGAAGTGTTTGGTATGGCTATGGTCATATGTACTTTTCCGCTTTTTGGCCTTGGGGAAGCGTGGCACTGGCTACTGGCCTTTGTACTGTTTCGCTTTTTTGATATGGTCAAGCCGCCGCCGATTAGCTGGATGGATAGCAAATTTGAAGGCCCTTGGGGCGTGATGCTGGATGACGGCGTTGCCGCACTTTTTGCTATAGCTGTGCTTTGGTTTATGTTTGGTTAATCGATTTATAAAAACAGCCCTTCGGGGCTGTTTTTGCTTGTGAGTCAGGCGTCTCTGTGAGATAAGCACACCGCACATTTATCTTCTGTTCTTTTTTTGCGTATGGAGTATCCACTATGCTGAGCTTTTTTATTGTTTCTTTGGCCTTTTTTTTGGCAACGCTGGCTGCAGGCCTGACCATGGAAAAGGTGTACTTGAACCTTTTCCCTGATATGCCACTCCTCTCCCAAAGGGTGTGGAAATTTGTCACGTTTCTTGTCTTTGCTATATTTGCCTCATGGATTTCTGCTGGATATAGCGAAATGCTGTCTCCTGTGGGGGATTTGATTGCCATTGTGACAGGTATTGTTTTGGCTTTGCTTATAGGCGAATTTGCCTTTAACACAGCGAGTAAAGAGAAAGATTCTCTTTAACAGAACCGAAAAGAAAAACAGCCCTTTGCGGGCTGTTTTTCTCATATAAACTCATATTTTTATAGGTTTTGCTTGAAAGGTAACTCAAGCCTTACTATAACCTAGTTAAATCAATCATCTTCTATTCTTTTTTCTATCCTGAAGGGGGCCTATTATGGCTATACTTGCTTTTGTTGCATTCTTTGCAGCTGGTGCCCTCGCATTGGGCATCGAAATATGGATTGTGCGCCTTTGTAACATTAAGCATAAGGCGCTAGCTTTTGCACTTGGCTATGTCTTGTGTATTCCCACTTATGCTTTGGCAGCTTATGTACTTGGCGGTCTGCCAAATTATTTAATTGTGATTATAGGCGGCGGCCTTGGTTACTTTGGCCTGAATATAGCCTTATGGTTTATATATCGAAAATAAAAACAGCCCTTCGGGGCTGTTTTTGTATGTTAAAGGCTCGCGTTATGTTTTTGCCAGTAGAGCAGGCGCTCTAGCCAGGGGCCAACGGGCTTTGCATCAATGACCTCTTGTGGTTTACCAAGCAGCGGATTGCGCAGGCGCATAACCACAAAAATAAGAGCGGCAAACTCAAGCAGTAGCGGCCATTCTTCTTTCCATAAATCATATGGCAACATGCTCAGTACGCGGTATGTGTCTTCTAGCGCATCCATAAAAATTACATGTGGTTCACCTGCTTCATTATCCCAGCACCAAGCATTAGCAACAATGGCCAGGTCAAGCAAGCAAGGGAGCGGGCAGGCCATCCACCAATCAATCACGCCCGTAAGTGTTGTGCCGTTAGAAAAGAGTGTGTTATCGGGGAAAAGGTCCGCGTGGCAAATGGCGGTGGGAGATTTAAACGTCGCGTTCTTCATTTTAGCGAGAGAGACTTTTGCCGCTGTAATAGCTTCTTTTTCAGTGCTGCCAGAGGCTTCAATCTTTTTAATATACTCTTCCATCGCCAGCGGACGATACTCATGAGACAGGCTCATCATATCTTCTGGTACAGGTACGCAGTGCTGCATGGCGAGGTGAGTCGCTAGCGCGCGTACGTGCTCTTTTTGAATATCATCTTCTGTAATATGGTGGCCAATAAGCTTGGGCTGAAGTACAGCCAGTTCGCCGTCAATCGTGTTCAGGTATGCGCCATCTGCCGCAGGTACAATAGCGGGCACCGCAAGGCCGTTCAGCGCAAGGAAAGGCAAAATGTGCGTGCGCGGTTCAATGTCCTGCGCGGTTTGTCCTTCTGCAAATAGGGTAAGTACAAACTCTCCCTCACTTGTGAGAAGCAAATAATTTGAATTTTCACTGCCCTCAGCAATGGGGGCAATAGAGTTTACCGTAAGGCTGTAGAGCATCTCTACTTCTGCCTTAATTTTGGTATCTAAAATGTTATGTATCACAGCCATTAGATAACAATATCACAGGTGGGGCATTTTTGATGCAACTGTGCATCATTATAGTCTGAGGGGCGCAGAAAAAAAGACCTCTACCATTGCCCTTTAGCAACACTGCGCTATACTTGGTAGATTATAGGGAAGCTGAGAGGAATAAATCACAATGCAAAATACATATACAGTGGATGTTAAACAGGATCGTTACGCGCTTTCTAAGCAGTTGTTTGATAGGGCTTTAAAGCTTATTCCTGGCGGTGTGAACTCTCCCGTACGTGCCTTTGGCGGCGTTGGCGGAACCCCAGTATTTATGGCAGGCGCAGATGGCGCAGCTCTTCAAGATATGGACGGCAACCAGTATGTAGATTATATCGGCAGTTGGGGACCTATGATTTTAGGCCATGCAGATGCGCGCGTGATTGAAGCTGTTAAAAACGTCATGGAAGTGGGAACCTCTTTTGGTGCACCAACTGACCGCGAAACAGCACTTGCTGACTTTATTGCAGAGCGCCATACATCTATTGAAAAAGTACGTTTAGTTAATTCTGGTACAGAAGCCACTATGAGCGCCATTCGTCTTGCGCGCGGCTATACAGGACGTGATAAAATTCTTAAATTTGCAGGGCACTACCATGGCCACGGCGATAGCCTTCTTGTTGAAGCAGGTAGCGGCCTTATTACGCATGGTTCACCATCTAGTGCAGGCGTACCTAAAGCACTGGCTGAACTCACTTGCGTTGCACCATTTAACGATGTTGCCGCCTTAGAAAAAGCTTTTTATGAACATGGGGAAGACCTTGCTTGTGTGATTCTTGAACCTGTAGCAGGCAATATGGGCTGTATTCCTCCTAAGGACGGCTATCTTAAAACTCTCCGTGAGCTTTGCACAAAGCACGGTACGCTTCTTATTTTTGATGAAGTGATGACAGGGTTTAGACTCGATATGTCCAGCGCCCAAGGGCTTCTTGGCGTTGAGCCGGATCTATCATGCTTTGGTAAGGTGATTGGCGGCGGTCTTCCGCTTGCGGCATACGGCGGTAGATCTGAAATTATGGATAGGCTGAGCCCTATTGGAGATGTCTATCAAGCGGGCACGCTTTCAGGCAATCCGCTTGCTGTTTCAGCAGGTATTGCCACCGTGGCGCAGCTTACACCTGAAGTTTATGCAAAACTTGAAGTTACAGGTGCTAAGCTTCAGAAAGGAAGCGAAGAAATATTTTCAGATATTGGTATTCCCATTCGCACGCACCGCGTAGGAAGCATGTTCAGCATCTACTTTAGCGAAGAGCTGCCATACACATTTGAGGACGTTCAAAATACAGATATTGAGATGTTTAAAAAATTCTTCCATGCCATGCTAGATGAAGGTGTTTACCTGCCGCCATCTGCGTATGAGACTTGGTTCTTTGGCACCTGCCATGATGACGCTATTTTAGATATGACATTTACAGCCATGCGCCGTGCGGCCATGAAAATTAAGAACACGTAAGGGAAACAGGGCGCTTATGATTGATACTGGGGATATCTATGCAGGTCTAGAGCTTGGCACGTCAACGGCGCGTTTGGTTATTGGCCATGTGAGCCACGATGGCGTTGTTGATGTACGTTTTGAGGATTCTTACGTACATGGCCTTGCAGGCGACCTTGTGCACGGCACACGTTTTGATGAGCAGCATGTGGATGATCTGGCCCATTGGATGGGGCATGCACAGCGCACAATGGTCACTTACGGCGTGAAGCGCGCCCGTGTGGCCGCAACGTCTGTTATTGGACATTCAGAAGGCGCACAGGATTTACTTGAAGCGCTTAAAATGGAATCAGGTTTAAATATTCACCAGCTTGGCCATATGGAAGAAGTTGAAATTGCCCTTAAAGGGAACCGGAAACTGATTGATCCTGCGGCTGATCTGACTGTGTTTGTAGAGTCTGGGGCAGGGAGTAATGAGTTTGCACTGCTAGAAAAAGGCGGCCAGGTGAGAGAGATGCGTGGCTTTAAGTTTGGCGCAGCCACTTACGCAGAGCTATTTGAGCAAGATTTCATTGAGCCTTCAGAAATTGAAAAACTAGAAAAAGAAATTCGTTCTACTTTAGAAGAAGAGCTGAGCGAGTGGCAAAGCCAGTTCACCAAAAAGACATCTCTGCTGATTGCGGGCGCACCTATGTTTGTGATTCGCTATCTTACCAAAACAGAACTGGAACAAATGGTGAGCCTAGAAGGCCGCTGGACAACCAAAGAAGACATTGAAAACGTATTTGAGCGCTACGTTGATCTTGGCCCTGATCGCCGCCGCGACCATAATTATATTTATGAAAAAAGCGCGCATCTTGTAACCCCAGCTGCACTTATTATGAAAGTGATTATTGATATTGTTGGGGTAGAAGGCTTTACACTTGGCGCTGGCGGCCTTGGGCGCGGGTTACTCCTCAGCGCAGCCTCTGGCGAAGGTGTGGGGCTTGCAGCTTAGATCAACCTTCCCTATATAGTTAATATCACACAAGTATTCCGCTAAAAATGCGAAACGTCGCAAAGAGAGAGAACCTATGAAAAAACCTGTTAAAAAAGGCGCTTGGATTGGCAAGAAAAATGTCAGTGTATCGTCTCGTCGTTACCTAGATCGCCAAGAAAGTGATCATTACGTGACTGCTGCCCGCAAATTGGGTTACCGTTCTCGCGCTGTATTTAAGCTGCTTGAAGCTGATGAAAAATATGGCCTCCTTAAGCCAGGCCAAATGATTATTGACCTTGGGGCCGCACCAGGGAGCTGGAGCCAAGCTGCAGCGCAACGCGTATCACCAGGCGGGCAAATTTTTTCACTTGATAAGATTCCGGTCGATCGTGTAGAAGGCATGACCTTTCTTCAAGGAGACTTTACAAAAGATGAAGTTTACGAAGAGTTTCTTGAGATGTGTCCTAAAGGGGTAGATGGCGTACTTAGTGATATTGCGCCAGAAACATCAGGCCATGGCGGGCAGGATCACCTTAAAATTATGATGCTTGCAGAAATGGCGCTGGATTTTGCGCTTAAAACAATGCGTCCAGGCGCTTGGTTCTACTGTAAACTTTTCCAAGGCGGTGAAGAGGCGGCCTTTAGAGACAGCCTGAGAGAGCATTTTCAAACCGTACGTTTCTTTAAGCCAGAAGCCAGCCGTAAGGATTCGAAAGAGATTTTCATTTTCGCGCAGAACTTCCAGCCGAAGTAAAGCACGGCTCTCTATCTTTAAGTTTAGAAATGTAAAATTTCAAAATTTAAATCTACCGCCGTGTATTTTCTTGGCAAAAAAGGTTTTTAGCCTTTTGGTCTTGCCAGCAATCCCAAAAGATTTCTTTTTTGCCGCCGCAGCCCCTTAGATCTGCGGCTCAGCTATTCGCTTCGCATGCGATTATGAAGCATCGAGTGGTTGGAGGGCCCCCACCAAGATATAAATAAAGCGCTCATAGAAACCTCATACAGTATGTGCAAGGCACTTATGCAAACATGCGAAGTTTAGAGAGTGTCTCGCCACAAAATACTTTCAAAGATCCTGCATATCATGTTAAAACTTTCTACAGGTTTAAAAACTAAGAAAAAGCCTATTCAAACAAGGCTATTAATAAAGGGGCAAATACCTATGACAAATGAATTTCTTCGTGAAGTTGATGAACACATGCATGCAGAGCGCATGGAAACTTTGTGGAAAAAGCATAAGCTTCACATTTTTGGTGCTGTCGGCCTTTTATTTGCTAGTGTAATCGGTGTTAAGGGCTACTCAAACTACACAGAAGTTCAGCTTCATAAAGAAGCGGCAACTTACTGGCAGAGTATATCTGGCACAGAGCTCAACACAGACTCTCTAAAAAGCCTTGAAGAAACATCTGCAAGTGGTTTTGGCATGCTTGCGAGCTTTAAGCTTGGCGAAGAAGCGCTAAACGCAGGTGACTATGAAACAGCTGCAGGCGTTTTTGCGAGCATTCAAGGTAAAGGCCTCCCTAAAGAATTTAAAGAACTTGCTAAGTTTTACGAAGCAACAGCAACGCGTTACACAAACATTCCTGCAGCTCAGGCTCTTTACGTTGAGCTAAGCGCCGTGGGTAGCACATACCGTGTTAGCTCACTTGAAGCACTTGCTGATATTGCAATGTCAGAAGGTAAAACTTCTGAAGCATTTGATTACTTCCAAGCGATTGTAAACAGTGGAGACGATCTGGCTTCTCCTAATGCACTTCAGCGCGCAACAACGCAGCTGACAATTCTACGTGAAGAAGCAGGGCTATAATTTTATGTTGAACTTAAAAAAATCTTTCGCTTTAAGCGTATGCCTTTTGGCTTTAACTGCTTGTGGCGGTGACAAAACACCTCCTTTGCAGGGGGAGCGCGTAGACGTTCTTGTAAGCAGTAGTGATCTTGTACCTGATACAGATCTTTACAATGTACCGCTTCTTTTGCCGGAGCAAATTCCTCTGCAAACATGGGCACAGGTTGGTGGTTTTTCTCATCACCGTCCAACGCACGTGGCATTGCCAGAGCATGTTGAAGAAGCATGGCGTGAGCGTATTGGCTGCGGCATGGCAAAAACAGGTCTTATTTTAAATCCACCAGTTGTTTACGCAGAAACTGTTTATGCGATGAATAGCTGCGGAGAAGTGATTGCTCTTAATGCAAAAACAGGTAAAAAGATCTGGAAAGAAAAACTAGAAATTCGTGAGAAAGAGCTGGAAAGCTACAGCGGCGGACTTGCTGTGAACAACACACATGTGTACATCACAACAGGAAGCGGCGATGTTTTTGCTCTTAACGCTAAAACGGGTGAACTTGCCTGGAAAGAAAACCTAGGTATGCCACTTCGCGCATCTCCTGCGCTTCAAGGCGACCATGTTTACGTGGTGAGCCACAATAACCGTTTATTTGCGCTTGATAAAAATACAGGTAAAACAATCTGGCTTCACTCAGGCCTAGAAGAAGCGCTTGCACTTATGGGCGGCGCGCCTCCTGCTGTAGATGAAGATGTTTCTATTGTGCCTTATTCTAGCGGTGAAATTTATGCATTGAACTCAAAAAATGGCCGTTACCTATGGCACAACGCTTTATCATCAGATAACAGCTTTGACCCACTTGCTAACCTTGTAGATATTGAAGGTACGCCTGTTATTGCAAGCGGCATGGTACATGTTGTAAATAATAATGGCTGGCTCAGTGTATTTGACCTTAAATCAGGACGTAGATATTGGGAGCGCAAGCTCAGCGCTGTTCAAATGCCTTGGGTTGCTGGTAACGCAATTTTCATCGTGACATCTGATAACAAACTTGTAAACGTACACCGTATTGACGGCCGTGTACGCTGGGTACGCGAGCTTACTTCGCTTGTACCAAAAGGCGCACGCGAACAGACAAGCTTCTGGAGCGGTCCACTCTTTGCTGGCGGACGTTTGATTGTTGTATCTAACAACGGTTACGCTGTTTCTGTTAATCCGAAAAGCGGCGAGCCTGTACGTATCTCAAACCTTAAAGATCCAATCAGCCTTGCACCAATTGCAGCTGGCGGGACGCTTTACTTTATGAGTGATGACGCAGAGATTATTGCTTATAGATAGCAAGGCTTCTTGCTTTGGAGCTTTAAGAGCGGTCATTTTATGGCCGCTCTTAAATTTTTGGCAAGCGACTGTCTTGGTTTAAAGCTCCTAAGGTTTTGGGTGGCTGCACTCCTGCTTGTATAGGTGAATATCTCAGTTGTTTCTTCTTGCTCAACCCCTTATATTCCTGTATGTATACACTACCAAATAATTTAAAGAGAATATCTTATGTTTACAATTGCCCTTGCTGGTCGCCCTAATGTTGGAAAATCAACGCTGTTTAACAAGCTGACACGCCGTGTGCGTGCCATGGTTGCACCTGTACCGGGCGTAACGCGCGATAGCCGTGAAGGTTCATGCAGCATTGCGGGCCTGCCTTGCACAATTGTAGATACAGCCGGCCTTGAAGGCCGCGCAACGGGTATTGCTGGCGATATGAACAAAATTGCAGAAAGAGCAGCCGAAGGCGCTGATGTGATTCTTTTCATGATTGATGGTAGGGAAGGGCTGACAGCGGAAGATGAGTACGTTGCAGGGCTTCTACGTAAGCTTAAAAAGCCCGTTCTTCTTCTTGTAAACAAAGCTGATACACGCGACGCTCATGATAATGCAATGGAAGCATGGAGCCTTGGTTTTGGCGAGCCTGTAATGCTTGCTGCAGAACACGCAATTGGCTTTGATGATATTGCTGATTTTGTTGAAAAGCATTACATCCCAGAAGAGGTTAAAGTAGAGCCTATAGAAGTGATTGAAGAAGCAGATAAAGCAAACGAAGCTCTCGGTGCAGATAACCGTGGCCCAAACGACATATCTTCTCTTAAGCTTGCTATTGTTGGCCGCCCCAATGCAGGTAAATCTACTCTCATTAACACAATTCTTGGTGATGAGCGTATGCTTGCTGGAGATATGGCTGGCCTCACGCGTGAAAGCGTAGGGACGCTTTATGAACTCGACGGCGGACGTATTATTGAGCTTGTGGACACGCCAGGGCTTCGTAAACGTGCAAAAATTACCGAAGAACTAGAGCAGAAAAGTGCAGCAGATGCACTTGTGACAATTGGTAAAGCAGACGTTGTTGTACTGATGATTGACGCGCAGCAACCACTTGAAAAACAAGATATTCAGATTGCTGAAAAAGTAACTAAAGATGGCCGCCCGCTTGTGGTTGTTATTAACAAATGGGACTTGATCAAAAACGAAGAGCGCCAAAAACTTAAAGAAGAGCTGATAGAAGATCTATTCTACGGCTTCCACCAAGTAAAAGAACTTCCTTTCCTTACTATTTCTGCCCTTAAACAAAAAGGCGTGGATAAGGTACTGCCTCGCGTACTTCTTGCGGCAGAAATTTCTAAAAAGCGTATTGGTACAGCTAAGCTGAACCGTACACTTGAAATGGCTCTTGAGGCTAACCCACCGCCACTACGTAGCGGTAAAATGCTCAAGCTAAAATTCATTAGCCAAGTGGCAATTGATCCAGCAACGTTTGTCATTTGGATGAACCGCCCAGAGCTTATGCTGGCAAGTTATGAGCGCTACCTTAAAAACGTGATGCGTAAAGAGCTAGACCTTGGAAGTGTTCCGTTTAAGCTTATTTTCCGCGGAAACGTAAAGGCAAACCCTTATGCAAATAAGGCCAACCCTTACGCTCGTGGTCCAAGTAAAGCCAATAAGTTGCATAACTAGGATGACAATTTCCTTCGATGATTTTATGAAAGTTGATCTGCGCCTCGGTAAGGTTATTGATGTGCAGGATTTTCCGAAAGCAAGAAACCCGGCCTATAAGGTGTGGGTGGATTTTGGCGATGAGGTTGGCATTAAAAAATCTAGCGCGCAGATTACTCACCATTACACTAAGCAAGACCTTTTGGGGCGCTATGTTATTTGCGTTACGAACTTTGCACCGCGTCAAATTGCAGATTTCATGTCTGAAGTGCTCATTACAGGTTTTTATGATGCAGATGGCCATGTGGTTCTTGCCAATGTAGAAGATAAAGCTTTGCCGCTCGGCACAAGGCTTGCTTAATTATTATATATTGCATTGATCTGTATACATCCTTATACTGAATGCATACTCTACCTATCTTTCTTTTTTTGGGGAGGCCTTGTCATGGCTCTTAAACATCCATCTACCATGCTTGACGACGATGGCAATCAGCTGCCTGATTTGGTTGCTGTTGAAAATGAAGTTCGCCGTTTGGAAAGGCTTGTTGAACAAGCTGTTTCGCTGATTGGTTATGAGTTTTCCGAAGGGGAATCTGCTGGCCAAATGAGCGACCAACAAAAGGCAAATATGAATGAGGAAATTAAAGCGAGCATGGAAAGCGCTGTGTCTGTTTCTGCGGAATGCATTCGTTGGCTAAAGGTTAAAGTTTTGCCAGCACTGGAAGATAAGCGCGCAGTGAGCTATGTGCGTGAATCTCTTTTGGGGTTTAAAGCAATGCATGCACCTATGCTGATTGACCTTAAAGCGTTTTGCCGCAGGCATGGCCTTAAAGTAGAAATTTGATCGAATTTTTAAAAACAGCCCTTTGGGGCTGTTTCTTTTGTCCCTTGAAAAGGAGATCAATCAGACCAATAATTTAATTTACGGACAATCATTGGTGGGGGCACCAATTTTACTGTTTTTTAAGGAGGCCTTTATGGCTGCTATCCAACTTTCGTCTGCTGTTGAAGCTGAGTACCGTGCTTTGTGGGAAAAAACAAATGCCCTAGAAAAGCTACTAAGCGTTAACGAAGCAACGTTTCATGCTTCTCTTGTGAATGTGATTTATCGCTTGAGGCTGAAAAGAATGAAACTTGCAGACAGAATTGCCCGCACCAGAATGGTCAGGTAAAACGAATAGAAAAGAGCCCATCAGAATGATGGCTCTTTTTTTATTTCTGCTTGCATTTAGATATGAAAAGGATCAGCATATCTACGACTTAAATATCTTCTTTTCCTCTTTTATTGGAGATCTACCATGATCGCTCCTAGCCCCAATACTTATGATACGGTACAGCATTTGAATACTGTTTGTGACAAGGTGAAAGCCCGTGTCCAAAAATTTCAAGGCTCTTGGCAGGGCCGCTTAAACACATACTTGACGGCGCTTTCTTTGTATACGCAAGGCATTATGCAGCTTAAAGTTATTTTGCAAAAACTTGAAGCCGGCTCTCGGTCTTATCTACATGTGCAAAGACATCTGGAAAAAATGCAAAAGCTGTATAGCGCGACGCGCACTCAAATGCTTCGCTTTAAAACAACTCATGGGTTTTCCTAAAGTAGAACCAATCGCATAGAAACTCCTCTGCATATATGTGGGGGTTTTTCTTTTTACAGGCTTGAAAATGGCTAAAAGTGCTCCTATCTATAGGGTATCTCATATCTATAAATTTTCCCGAAAAGGAGCCAGAAATGGCCAGTAAAATAGCCCCTGTAACTTTACAGGACTTGGAAAATGAGCTTGATACTTCCAATAAGGAAGATATGGTTGAGCAGAACC
>JAPKEQ010000042.1 GCA_028821995.1 Alphaproteobacteria bacterium | reverse complement strand
ATGGTTGATAGACTCAACTATGGCGCTGTGATAGATTTTGTGAGTCTGCGTTTTGGTGAGCACCCATTCTTTATTTGTAATGGGGCAGATATTTTTATTAGTGCGGGTGTTGGTTGCATTCTGCTAGATGGTTTTATAGAATGGCGTGATAAACGGAGAGGGATAACTACATGAAAAAGTATATGGTCGTATTTTCTGCACTAGCACTCAGTGCTTGCGGAGGCATTACAACAAAAACAGCACCAGATGAACTTGCAGTTATTGAGGGGCCTTCACTTGCTCTTCCGCCAAGTTATGACCTGCGCCCACCACGTAGCGGTGAAAACAGAACACAGGAAGAACGCCGTCAAGCGCGTGATATTCTTCTCTCTACTGAAGGTGTAAAGGTTGAGTCTTCTAGCCCTGATAGCTGGCTTATTGATGCAGCAGGCGGACAAGCTCGTAACCCTAACATCCGCGAAGAGCTTGAGCGCGAACTTGAAGCCAAAGCTGATAAAAAAGAAGAGAAGAAGAAAAAAGGCTGGTTTGGTCGCATCATCGCTGATGATGAAGAAGAGATTGAAGGGTAAAACGCTCTTAAATAAAAAGGCGCGGTATTCCGCGCCTTTTATCTGTCTAAGGGGCAATCCAATTGAGTTTGGAGCCGTTTTCCTGTAGGGTGATTTTATGGATTTATTTGATTACATTGAAGCCAAAGAAGATGAAAAGGCTGAAACGCCTAAGAAGGTTACTAAAAAACCTCAAGTAAAGGTAACGCCTGTAAAGCAGGAAAAGGTTGAGGCAGCTCCAGTAGAGCCTGTTCCCAATCATCTTACGGTGTCTCAGCTTGCAAACCAGCTGCGTATGCTTGTTGAAAAAAACTTCTTTAGCGTGGCTGTTGAAGGTGAAATTTCTTCTCTTAAACTCGCGGCTTCTGGTCATGCATATTTGCGCCTTAAAGATGATGATTGCGTGATTAACGCTGTTATGTGGCGCGGCACGGTGGATAAGCTGCGCGCTATGGGTATGCGCCTTGAGGACGGCCTGCAGGTTGTTGCGCGCGGAAAAGTAAGCACTTTTGGAGCGCGTAGTGAGTATCAGTTGGTTATTTCAAGCCTAGAGCTTGCCGGTGAGGGCGCGCTGATGATGCGTTATGAAGCTTTAAAGAAGAAGCTTACGGAAGAAGGCCTTTTTGCAGAAAACCTTAAAAAGCCGCTGCCGTTTTTGCCCAAACGTATTGGTATTATCACATCTCCTCAAGGGGCGGTTATTCATGATATGCTCCACCGCCTTACGGCGCGTTTTCCTATTCCTGTTGTGTTTGAGCCTGTATCTGTGCAGGGTGTTGGCGCAAAAGAAGCTGTTGTTGAAGCCATTGCGCGTATGAATCAACTGCAAGGTAAAAACCGCCCTGATGTGCTTATTGTGGCGCGTGGAGGCGGTAGCCTTGAAGACCTTTGGACATTTAACGAGGAGGATGTGGTGCGTGCAGTTGCCGCATCGGATATCCCTGTAATTAGTGGTGTAGGACATGAACCAGACGTAACACTTTGTGATTTTGCAGCAGATAAACGTGCGCCAACTCCAACAGCAGCTGCTGAAATGGTCGTGCCTGTAAGGGCTGATATTTTGCACGGACTTTCCCGTATTTCTCATCAACTGCAACGTGGTATAAAGCAGGGCCTTGAACGTAAATCTCAAAAGCTTATGCTTTTTAAACAGAAGATTCCTAATCCTGTCAGTAAACTTCAGCAAGATAAAATGAAGCTTGATTATGCTTATGAAAAGCTCGTAGAACGTGCAAAACGTCAGGGTGAAGGGCGTAAAAGTAATTTAGAAAAAGCCTCTACTCAATTAGAGCCCAGTCGTCTTTTAGTGCTTTGTAATGCTAAAAAGGGGGCCTTAGAGGCTGTTTCACCAAATATTTTTTATAAAGCTTTGAAGGGACAGTTTAAAACCCGGGGCGAAAAGCTTGGTTACATGCAAAAACATATGCAAGCTTTGAGACCAGATGCACCGTTAAGCCGCGGATTTGCTTATATAACAGGTGATAATGATACGCTTATCAAATCGTCAAGTTTAGTCCCTGAAAAAATTAAAATTCACTATTCAGATGGCGTGCGCTCTGCTACGGTGGAGCCTGTTGAACCCAAAAAATAATGTACGACCCTTGACAGGATTGCATACGATACCCATACTTTATGTATACAGAGGTTAAGTGATTCTGGAGTGCCACTTGGGGTTTTAGGCACAGGGCTACAAAAGGGATCATCGCGATAAATGGGGGAGACGGAATGTATCTGTCTCCTTTTCTTTTTGTCTAAGCGCCTTTTTATGAGATAATAGACTATGACATTCAGAAATTTACTTATTCTTTCATTCGGATTTTTAGGAATCATCTTCCAAGCACATGCATCTCCGCTTTTATTTACAGAAGGTGTTTTTAGGCAGGGCGGGTTTATTTACGGTAAAGTAGAGCCACAAGCGACGGTAAAATTGGGAGATATTCAAACAAAGGTATCTTCTGATGGGTATTTCTTTGCGCCAATTCCCCGTAAAGCGAATGCTGTCATGGAATTATCTGTAAGGCTAAATGGAGAGAATGTTGCGCAAGCTTTTGTGGTGGAGCCACAAGAATACAAAACCCAAAAAATTAACGGAATTCCTAAGCGCAAAGTTAATCCTAACCCTGATGACTTAAAGAAAATTAAATCCGATAAAAGCCAAATTCTTTCATCTCGTAGTAAGTTTCGAGAATCATCTTCCTTTATGCAGAGCTTTATTCAGCCTGTGGAGGGCTACCGTATTAGTGGTGTTTACGGGAGCCGCCGTGTCTTTAATGGGCAGGAGCGTAGCTGGCATAAAGGGACAGATTTTGCAGCGCCAACAGGTACATCTGTTAAAGCGCCAGCAGACGCTGTTGTGACGCTAGCACTTGCAGATTCTTTCTTTAATGGAAACCTTATTGTGCTAGACCACGGCCATCAGGTTTATACTATCTATGCTCACCTTGATAAAATGGATGTGAAAAAAGGCGACCTTGTAAAGCAAGGCGTTAAAATAGGTGAGGTTGGCTCTACGGGCAGATCTACAGGGCCGCACTTGCATTGGGGGCTTTATTGGCGCAATATGGCGCTTGATCCCAACCTACTACTTTTGAAAAAAGGACACACTTCATGATTACTATGGCAATGGCAATTTTACATACGATTCTTTTAATCTGTTCAGCATGGATTGCATTTGATTACTTTGCCTTTGATAAGGATGTATGGCCTGTACCAGAAACGCTTCAATACCTGACTTATGTTGGTGTTGTTGGTATTTCTGTTGTTTGGGCGCTTGTGAATGTGATTGGCGGCGGTATTCTTGGTATGACAGGTGGTAGCATTCTGGAAGGTCTTAAAATGGGGCTCATTCTGGGCTGTGCGATTAGCCTTGGGCGTATATGGCCTTATGCGATGACAGTTGGCCTTGTGGCACTCTTTTTTGCTCAAGGGATTTTATCCGGCGTTATTATTCTTATCTTTGGGGCTGTATGCCTTGCGCTTCAAATTATTACTGGGCATGTTTGGAGTAAGGTTAACACAGTCTAAAAAGTACGTTTTGTAAGTTTTTTAGCTAGGAAATCTCCAAGCTGTTTAACAGCTTCAGGATCAAGCTCATGTTCGGCAATTGTGCAATGCTTTAAGAAAGGCTTACTAAGTTTAACAGCATCTTTGGCCGTGGTTATAAGTCCTGCATTATGTTTTTCTGCCAGCTCTTTAAGAATACCTTCTTCTGCCTCTGTATAAAATGCATGATCTGGAAATTCTATAGTTTCAACAAGATTTACACCTGATTTTTTTAGGGATTTGAAAAAGAAATCTGGTAAACCAAGTGCGCAAAAAGCCACCCAATTTTTGCCCTTTGGTTGAGGTGCGACAGAAACGCTTTTGAGGTGAAAGGACGGATTTTTCAATGCGCTTTTTTTATGGCCTGTCCATGCAATAACATCTGCGTGTCTTAGGGCACTGAGAGGCTCTCTGAGCGGTCCTGCTGGAATAAGGCGTTCATTGCCTAGGGTTTTAATACAAACAACATCTAGTGTGCGTTTGAGCTTGCGGTGTTGAAATCCATCATCTAGTAAAATAAGAGTTGCACCTTCCTTAATGGCACAGCGCGCTGACTTCACTCTACTAGGGCTTACCCAAACATCAGCAAAAGGGAGGTGGGTTGCCATCATTAAAGGTTCATCTCCTGCATCCGTCACATGTTCGTAAGGAGAAATTTTACGGCAAGTTTTATCTTTAGCTCCGTAGCCGCGGCTTAAAATGGCAATTTTTTCACCGTTTTGATGGAAATATTCAGCAAGAGCCATAACAACAGGCGTTTTACCACTTCCTCCTGCTGTTATATTCCCGATAGAAATCACAGGGACAGAGACAGATTTTGCACAAAGCTTTTTTAGGGTCAGGTCAGACAGGCTAATGGCGCGGTACAACCATGAGGCTGGAATGAGCGCTGAGGAGCGCCAACCTTTGCTCTGCCAGAATAGAGGTGTTTTCATGATGCGATCTCCCATGCCTCAACTATTGCAAGTAGGGCAGTATCTGTACCGCCAGAAAGGCTGGCAGCAGCTTTTATGTTTTTCTTCTCTAATGTTGTTCTTAGTTTTTTGTCTGTCAAAACCTCGTAGGCTCTTTTCTTTAATTGTGTAATATCAGCGTAGCATTCTGGCGTTTTATATCTTTCCAATGGAATAAGAAGAGAATCAAAATTGAACATATATTCTCCGCAAAGCACCACTTTGCCCATTTTTAGCGGCTCGAGTGGGTTCTGCCCGCCATGCGGAAATACGCTCCCGCCAATAATTACAGCGTTTGATAGGCTGTACCAAAGTGGCATTTCACCCATGCTATCTGCCAGGTAGATGTCAGTTTGCTTATCAATTTGCTCGCCTTGGCTGCGCCTTCTTGTGGTTAAACCGAGAGGTTCAAAGGTTTCAGAAAGCTGCTGACCGCGTTCTGGGTGGCGAGGGATCACAATACTCAAAAGATCTGGGATATCCTCCCTTAAAGCCCTGTGAATCATGGCTGTCATTTCATCTTCTGGTGGATGCGTACTGGCAAAGCAGAGCACAGGGCGGCCATTGATGGTTTTAGTAAATTTAGCAAATTGTTTTGCGCTTGGCTCTTCAAGTGGGGCATCAACTTTAATGTTAGGAGCTGTTTTTACGTTTTGCACGCCAAGGTCTGTAAGTCTTTCAGATATATCATCTGTTTGAGCAAGTGCGCCTGTAAGCCTTGCAAGAAGGGGCTTAAAGAAGAAGCCGAATCGTTTGAAGTTTTTATATGACTTTTTAGTGACGCGGGCGTTTATGAGCATAGGGTTTGGCGCCTGTTTAAGGTATTCAGGCCAGAATTCGCTTTCAACAATAACACTCATTTTGGGCTGCCAGTGCTTAAGGAAGGCATGGACGCAGACGCCAAAATCAAGGGGCGCCATTTGGTGAATAACTTGACCGCCCCAATTGGGAAGTTGTTTTGCAACGACACTGGCAGAAGTAACTGTACCGCTTGTGAGCAAAATCGTACTGCTTGGCAGTTTTTTGCAAAGCTTGTCTATAAGCGGAAATAGGCTTTTCATTTCTCCGACGCTGGCACCGTGAATCCAAAGGATGTCACCTTCTGGGCGCTCCGTTTTGGGGAAGCCCATACGTTCAGGGAGTTTAGCCCACTTCTCCTTGCCTTTATAAAGGCGAATACAGAACATTATGTCTATAAAGGGGCCTAAAAGCACCCAAAGAGAGCGGTAAAGCCAAATCATTTTTTTATGGGCCCATGGTAATCATCAAGCCATTCACGCTGCGTACGCATGGCGCTTTCTAAAATGGTAGCACTGCCTTTGCGCTGGTCTTTATCACTTTTAAAGGGGCAATGGTGCGGCTCTCCAATATGAATAGTAATCGTTGAGAACGGCAGTGGAATCATAAAGTTATCCCAGCTTTTAAGCACTTTAACTTTAGTTGCTGTGCCGCAAAGAGGGGTGATGGGAAGGCCTGAAAGGCGGCCCATTTCAAGGGTGCCGCGGCTCAGCTGGTAAGCTGGGCCTCTTGGGCCGTCTGGCGTTGTCAGGAGGGTGTGCCCTTTCTTGCCGGCGTCAATCATGGCTTTCATGGCTTTAATGGCGCCAGTGCTACTAGAACCATCCACAATGCCAGCCTTTCTGAATTTGGCATAGGCAGCTACCATACGGCCGTCTTTATGCAGAGAGATCATCGCCGTTACAGGATGCCTAAACTTCGGCATGATGGTAAAGAAGAAGAGGCGGCCATGCCATACCGGCATCATAACCGGCTTATCTTCAAGCCAAAAGCGATCAAGTGCATCACGGTTTTGAACTTGAATTTTACAGGTGAGTTTAATAATCCAGCTATAAAGAAGGATGAGTAAGGCTATGCCGTAAGTTTTAATAAAACTCTTCATGATGCATGCCCTTGTAGGTTTTGAAGGTCTGTATAGGTGCCTTTTTTCTTCATAAGTTCTTCATGTGTGCCTGATTCTACAATCTGACCATGTTTCATGACATGGATCTGATCCGCATCTTTAATAGTAGAAAGACGGTGCGCCACCACAAGGGTTGTGCGGCCTTTAGAAAGGCTAGAGAGGGCGTCTTGTACTTTTTGCTCACTTTCGCTATCAAGGCTAGATGTGGCTTCATCGAGTAGAAGGATCGGAGCGTTTTTAATCATAGCACGGGCAATGGCTATGCGCTGTTTTTGGCCACCAGAGAGTTTAAAACCCTCTTCGCCAAGCACGGTGTCGTAGCCTTCGTCTAATGTTTGAACAAACTCATGCGCTGCTGCCATTTTTGCAGCTTTTATAACATCTTCACGGCGAGCATTTTCGGCGCCGTAAGCGATATTATTATGAACAGTGTCGTCAAAAATTGCGATGTCTTGTGTGACAAGGGCAATGTGTTTACGCAGACTTTTAAGTGTCACGTCTTGGGTTGATGTGCCGTCTATCGTAATATCCCCAGAGGTGGGGTCAAAAAAGCGCGGTATCATATTAAGTACAGAGCTTTTTCCTGCGCCAGAAGAACCAACAAGAGCTACTGTTTTGCCTGCAGGTACATGAAGGGCAAAGCTTTTAAGAGCTTCTGTGCCATCTCCATATGTGAGGCCAACTGCTTTAAAGTGAAGGTCACCTTTTGTCACTTTAAGAGCGGTAGCACCGTCTTTTTCGGTTACTTTGTTTGGTTCATCCATAAGGGCAAAGGTACGCTCAGCCGCGGCAAGGCCGTCCTGAAGGACATTATTAATATTAGCAATACCTTTAATGGGGCGGTAAAGCATCATAAGAGCTGTAAGGAATGAGAAAAATGCGCCTGGCGTAATATTACCATCTAAAACACGGTGGCCGCCATAGGCCACAATAAGTGCGATGCTTACGCCGCCAAGAAGTTCCATCATAGGAGAGGCAATGGCACGTACGCGTGCGCTTTTTACTGTGTATGAAAATACGTTATCAATGGCCTCTTTCGCGCGGGCATTTTCATAATGTTCCATGCTGTAAATTTTAACCTGTCGATTATAGCCAAAAGCTTCCTTAAGGATAGCAGATAGGCGCCCTGTTTCAGATTGACTGCCTGTACTGTAGCGGCGCATTCTTTTACCAAAGCGCAGAATAGGAACAGCCGCGAGTGGTAAAAGGGTTAGTGAAATAAGGGCAAGAAGAGGCTCTTGCACAAACATAACGCCAACAAGGCCAATAACGCTGGTGAAATCTCGAAGTGTACCTGAAATGGTTTGGCTTACAGCACCTTTAAGACGTTGAAGGTCAAACAAAAAACGAGAGGATAGTCCTGATGTTGTGTGTGTTTGGAAAAACGTTAGATCTTGATTCATGGTGTGCTTGAATAGATCAAACTGCAAATCAGCAACGAGCTTTTGGCCCACATATTCCATGTAATAACCTTGAATATATGTAGCAAATGTTTTGAAGAGAAATAGGCCAAGAATAATGATAGGCACCCACATGAGGTAGCTTTTTTTACCGGCAATAAAGACTTCATCAAGCATTGGTTTAACCATATATGTGATGCCAGCCGTTGTTGCTGAGACAATTAACATACAAAATACCGCGGTGATAATTCGGCTTTTATGTTTAGCAAGATAGCTTTTCATAAGGCGTTTAATAAGGTACCAGGAGTTTGTGTGTTCGTGTGTCAAGATATGGTTTTTCCCTGTGTTGGTTTTTGTGTGCAATAGTTCTTGCAAGGTGGGTTTATCCCCATTACAGTAGCTCGCATGATGTCTTTAATTCGCCCGTTTTGCAAGTACTTTAAGGCCTGTTGGCCTATTGCTTTGTTTGTGTTTTTACTTACTTTAGCATGGTTTGTCTATAGCGTAGAAATTGATCGCTCTCTTCACCTTTGGATTATGAAGCATCAATCAACCTCTGAAACGCAAGGCTTGCAGAAGTTTTACGGTATTCTCTCTCATATGGGGCAGCTTGAATTTAAAATCATAATAGGTCTCATTATGATGGCTTATCTGACGTGGGTAAATTATCAGCCGCAGTTACGTATGTTTTGGTGGCGTGCTATGCTTGTTATGACAGCAATTGGGGGTCTTGTTATTCCTCTTAAACACATTTTTGGACGCCCGCGCCCTAAGATGGAATGGCGCGGTCAATACGAAATGGAATGGTTTGAGACTGCATCTAATATGCATAGTTTTCCATCAGGGCATGCCACAACTACGTGGGCATTTTTCTTTTTTTTAACGCGTTACTGGCCAAAATATACGCCAGTATGGCTTCTTTATGCTGTTTCTGCATCATATGCCCGTATGGGAATAGGCTCTCATTATCTTGGTGATGTGATTGCAGGCAGTACAATAGGTTTTTTTGTGGCATACTGGGCTTGGCCAAAAGTTGCCCCAAAAGAACTTCAAAGACGGACGTCAAAATAAAAGGAACATACCTCTATGTCTCGTTATATGCCTGTTTCAGAGCGTAAAGAAATCAGAAATCAAATTTTAGGCCTGTTTTTACTACTGGCGGTTTTGTTTGGGTTTGGGCTTGACCGTTATGGTCTGTTTGATGTGGATGAAGCTATTTTTGCTGAGGCCACCATTGAGATGCGTGAGAGCGGTGATTTTGTAACGCCAACCTATAACGGAGAGCCGCGCTACCATAAGCCGCCAATGATTTACTGGCTGCAGTCCTTTAGTATGGATCAGTTTGGTGAAACACCAATGGGTGCACGTGTACCAAGTGCTATTGCGGCCTTTCTTTTATGTTTGGCGATGTATATTTTTGTGGAGCGCATGACGAGAAACCCGCGCTATGCAATGATTTCAACAGCGGTAATGGCGCTTAACCTTTCCTTTATGATTCTAGCCCGTGCTGCCATTGCAGATATGGTGATGAATTTCTTTATCTTTTGCTCAACGATGACCATTGTGGCGAATATTTATGCAAAAGAGCGCAGTATAATAGCTGTTTGGGTTGCGGGTATTTTATTTGCGGCTGGGCTTATTACAAAAGGGCCTGTTGTTGGGCTTGTGCCTGTCCTTGTTGTTGGAACAGCTATTTTAGCAAACCCTTATGGCGTGTTACATGGTTTTAAGGCGTCTAATCCTATTGTTATCCTCTTAGCGACGGCGCTGGGGCTTTTCCCTTGGTGTCAGATGATTATTAGTGCGCATGGGACTGATTTTTTTGTTGAGTTTATTATGAAGCATAATGTAGAGCGTTTCTTTAGCGGCCTTGGTAATACACATACAAGCTCACCTTTTTATTACCTTTGGGTTGTTGCCATTGGATTTTTCCCTTGGGTACTCATTGCGCCTTCAGCGTTTTGGTGGCAAATGAAAGGCTTCTTTAAAAATTTACGTTCTGAGAATGTTTCAGATGTGCTTCCAGCACTTGGGCTCATTTGGTTTGTTGGTGTTGTGGCAGTGTTTAGTTTTTCTCAGACAAAACTTGTGCATTATATTGTACCAGCGCTTCCAGGCTTTGCTTTATGGATTGGTGGGCGTCTTGATCTTATTAATAATATGAAGATTAAAAGCTGGCAGGTTATGTGGATGATGCCATTTGTTTTAATTTTGTTTGTGTTCTTCTTCCTTCTTAAGTGGCTTCCTAAAGCACTATTTGGGGAGGGCCCTGAATGGGTGCTTAATATTTTTAGGTACCTTGAAACAAGCTTTGGTATGGAGTGGCCTGTAGATGATATTCTTTTACAGGCCGTGCTTATGCAGGACTTTGATATTGGTATTATTGGTGTTGCTATTGCAGCTTTGATTTTGGTGGGATTTGTAGCTGGCTTTACGCTTGTGAAGCGCGGATATCATCAGGGTATTATGCTGTGGGCCGTAAGTTATGCTATGGTATTGTTCCTCTTCTTTAATGGTCTTGGTCCTGTGGTGTATGACGTCCAGCAAGGGTCTCTTGCGCGCCATGCTGAATATGTAGCCACTCATTATGAAGAAAATGATAAGTTTTACTTTGTTGGCCTGCACCAGCCAAGTGTAAGGCTTCTTTCGAAGGTTCCTTATGAGGCTTTAAATGCGCCGTCTCAAATTGTGCCTCTTAAGAAAAGTTACCAGCAGTTCTTTTTGTATGATATAGAGAAAAAAGAAGCGGTAAATGAAATGTTAAATGACACGACTCCGCATGAAATGTGTGACGGCGGCTACTGCCTTGCTGTTGTAGATAAAGGATTTTAAGATATGACTCATACACAAAAAGTTGATATATCGGTTGTTGCCCCTGTTTATAACGAGGAGGAATCCCTTCCTCTTCTTCTAGAGGCTGTAAGCAAAGTCATGGATGCGAGCCCTTGGAGCTGGGAAATACTTTGTGTGAACGATGGTTCTAAAGATAAAAGTGCAGAAATTTTAGAAGAGCTTACAAAAAAGTATAAAAACCTCCGTCCTATTCTTTTGCGTCGTAATTCTGGCCAGACAGCTGCTATGCAGGCAGGGTTTGATCATTCAACGGGCGATGTTGTGATTACAATGGATGCAGATCTTCAAAACGATCCAACGGATATTCCAAAGCTTATTGAGCATATGCAAAAAACAGATGCAGATATTGTGTCAGGTTGGCGCAAGGACCGTAAGGATAATAAATGGAAAAACAACATTCCATCACAAATCGGTAATAAGCTGATTGGTCGTGTGACCGGCGTAAGGCTGCATGATTTTGGTTGCTCACTTAAGGCGTATCGCCGTGAAGTGCTTGATGAAGTACGCATTTACGGAGAGCTTCATCGCTTTATCCCTGCTGTAGTTTCTCAGTATGGCGCTAAAGTTGAAGAGGTTGTGGTGAAACATCACGCCCGTAAGTTTGGCGAATCTAAGTACGGGCTTGATAAAACATTCCGTGTTCTTTTAGATCTCCTGCTTGTGAAATTTATTCTACGTTACATTAACCGCCCTATTCATGCTTTTGGTATGGGCGGGCTGATTAGCCTTGGTATGGGCGGGCTTATTTGTACATATCTTACTCTGCTTAAGCTTGGCGGCGCTGATATTGGTAGCCGTCCTTTGCTTATTCTTGGTGTAATGCTCATTATCCTTGGCGTTCAAATGATTGGTATGGGGGTTCTGGGTGAAGTTATGATGCGTATCTACCATGAGCCACAGGGACGTAAGCAGTATGTGCTTAAATTGCCTCCTATGACGCTTGCAAAGGCTAATAAGACTGTTAAAAAGCCTGCTGTTAAAAAGGCGGCCCCCAAAAAGGCAGCAACTAAGAAATCTGCATAAAATAAAAGAGCGCCGCGGCGCTCTTTTATGTATTCGTTTTAAATCACAAGTCCAAAGGATAGGACACGTCTGCGTTTTGTAATTGTCTTTACGCCGTGATTGTTAAT
Organism: Alphaproteobacteria bacterium; assembly: GCA_028821995.1. Taxonomy (GTDB): domain Bacteria; phylum Pseudomonadota; class Alphaproteobacteria; order UBA2136; family JAPKEQ01; genus JAPKEQ01. Next base: position 2,229 of record JAPKEQ010000042.1, on the reverse strand, counting down.
ATCAGGCCTGAAAAGCTTGATACGTTTTGTATCAATAATGGAACGTTCACTGTAAAAGTCACCCTCGCCAGAGAGAACGATGTTAAGGCGGTAATGCCTGCCGCGGGGTGTGGGGTCCTTGTGGGTGGGGAGAGAGAAGCCTACAGGGTAGTCTATAACGTACCCATCCATGCGCCTTAAAATTTGAAAGAGTTTAAGTTTGCGGTATCCGCCGCCTTGGCGGCCTTGTTCCCATTTAAGCCATGCCATGGGTGCCTCATAAAGTTAAAAAAGAAAAAGTGAAGTTATTTACGATTTTTTAGCAGAGGAGATGCGCTCTGTAAAGGATTGTGCTTTTTCTGGAATGGTATCATGTACCTCTTGCGTGCTTTCAGAGAGTGCGCCATCAAACAGATAGTCATAGCCATAAAGACTAAACATAAGACCAAAGCTAAGTAGTAGTATTTTACTCATGTGTTGAGCCCTCCCAAACTCTAAGGTTTTATAGATATCTGCAAAACTTGTGCCCAAAAAACACCTGACATATGCATAAAAAGTGTGCACAAACACTTGACAGGGAGATGTAAATCACGTAATAACGCCAGACGAATACAAATTTATCGGAATAGTAAAGCGATACAAAATGAGTAACAAAGATATGTATGCAGTAGTAAAATGTGGCGGTAAGCAGTTAAAAGTTTCTAAAGGGGACACTGTAAACGTTGAGCGCTTGGAAGCGGAAGCTGGCAAAAGCGTAACACTTGATGATGTTCTTCTTATTGGTGACGGTGATAAAATCACTGTAGGTACACCAACAGTAAAAGGCGCAACAGTTAAGGCGAAAGTCCTTGAGCAAATTCGCGACAAAAAAGTGATCGTGTTCAAGAAAAAGCGTCGTCAGAACTATCGTCGTAAAAAAGGTCACCGTCAGTATATGACAGTACTTGAAATTCAAGAAATTTCTGTAAAGTAAAGGGTAGATAAATGGCTCATAAAAAAGCAGGTGGTAGTTCCAAGAACGGACGCGATACTGAAGGTAAGCGTCTTGGAGTAAAGAAATTTGGCGGCGAAAACGTTGTTGCTGGTAACATTGTTGTACGTCAACGCGGCAGCACGTTCCACGCAGGTAATGGTGTTGGCATGGGTAAAGACTTTACCTTGTTCGCACTAAACGACGGTAACGTTAAATTTGCCAAAGGTTTTAAAAACCGCACATTTGTTTCTGTAGAAGCGTAAGCTTACACACTTTACAAATCTCTGCGAAGGCTGGCCAATAGGCCAGCTTTTGCGCTTTTCTAAATACAAAAAATATTAGGAGATATGTCATGGCCAAGCAGCTTCCATTCTATACAGAACCGGGTGATATTACAGTGCAAGTTGGTGCTGGTGTGCTTATTCACCGTTGTGGATACTTGGTTGTGCGTGATGACAAACTTCTTACACTTTATGTACCAGATGAAGATATTTACTTTATTCCGGGTGGGCGCGTAAACTGCGGAACGTGTACTCAAAAAACAGTAGTCAGAGAGGTTGAAGAAGAGACAGGTCTGATGATCAAAGAAGAAGATACAGAGCTTGCTGCGATTATTGAATATTTCTTTACAAGAGAGCGATCAGGGGCCAAATGTCATGAAATTGCGATGTACTATCGTACAACTCTGCCAGAAGATGCCGTCATTCCTGAAAATGAACTTGATGGTGCTCAATTCCCGTTTGCATGGATTCCTTTGAAGGATATGAAGGATTACAATATTAAGCCATCTTTCTTGCCCGATCATCTAGAAATCCTAGAGGGCGGACTTAAGCATATTGTCCATTACGAAGATGGTTTTGAGATTAAGCATGTTGCAGCTTAAAAATCTGGGGCAGCGTATTTGTATTTTAGGGCCAAGCGGCGCTGGTAAGACAACCTTTGCAAGAAGGCTTGCTGAAAGGCTTAATTCAGATTTTATCTCTATGGATAAAGTTGTGCATACTCCAGGCTGGAAACCTCGCCCGGTAGAAGAGTGGGTGCCCATTCATGATGCTTTTATTGAAAAAGAAGCTTGGGTCATGGAAGGTGCTTATCGTAAATCTTTGCCGCAGCGCCTTAAACGCGCTGAGACAGTATTTTTCTTAGATTTACCTATTTTGGGGTGCCAATATCGCGTAATGAGGCGCTTGCTATGTAACTACGGTAAAGTGCGTCCTGATGCGCCGGAAGGCTGCAAGGAGCGTTTTTCATTGAGCTGGTTGCACTTGGTGTTTGTG
>JAPKEQ010000124.1 GCA_028821995.1 Alphaproteobacteria bacterium | reverse complement strand
GCGCTTATCCATTTTGGAAGACTTTACAGCTACTTTTATGGTCATTTAAATTAATTGTGTGGAGAATCCATGATTTCGGATTTACGGCCAAATGGCTGATTGCTCTTTACTTTCTCATTGCAATCATTTTTGGAGGTGCGAGTGAAGCTACCACTATTGTTATGGACTTGTTCATGGGCATGCTTGTAGCATTCCCTTTTGTAATGCTCTTTTTTATGTCATCTAAAGAGGGTAGCTCTAAGTATGAATGTGTAGATGATGGTGAAGTGCAACCAACAAAGTTTATCTTGGTTATGGCATGGCTTATGGTTATGATTACTCTTGCTTCAAACCTCTTTAGTTTTGTTGGGGAGGGTTTATGAAGTGATTAAAAATATCATCTTTGATTGCGATGGGGTTTTGGTGGATACCGTAACCCCTCACTACCAGATTATGGCTGAATATCTCACAGAGCATGGCATTACCATGACGGCGGACGAGATTGTTGCAAAGCATAGCGGTGCTATGTGGAAGAGCTTTTTCCCGATTCTTGAAAAAGAATTTGGCGTAAAACTTCCAGAGAGCTGCTATGGAGACCTGCGTGATGCGATGCTGACTTATGACCGTGCTGTGGGCCTTGATGCTTGCACGGATGTGGAAAAGCTTTTGCGTGATCCTTCTTTCAAAAAGGCTTGTGCATCTAACTCTAAAACACCAACGGTAAAAGAACATATCACCAACCATGGCTGGAACGATGTGTTTGAGACAATTGTGGGTGTGGATTTAATTGATAATCCTAAACCTGCACCAGATATTTACCTAATGGCACTGGAGAAAGCAGGCTTTAAGCCGAGTGAAACCATTGTTGTGGAAGATAGCCCAACAGGCGTAAAGGCCGGTAAAATGGCAGGTATGCAAGTGATGGCTTATACAGGTGTTTATCCTAATAAGGCAGAACGCACAGCGCTTATGAAAGAGGCAGGCGCGGACTGGGTGATGGATAACTACAACGAAATTTTAGAATTTTTAACAGGCGCTGCTGATAAGGCGGCTTAATAATAAAAGGGAATAACAATGTCTATTTACATTGATAAAGATACAAAAGTAATTTGCCAAGGTTTTACTGGTCAGAACGGTACGTTCCACAGTGAACAAGCGCAAAAATACGGTACAAAAATGGTTGGCGGCGTAACGCCAGGTAAGGGCGGCACAACGCACCTTGGCCTACCAGTATTTAACACAGTTAAAGAAGCTGTTACAGAAACAGAAGCAACAGCCTCTGTAATCTACGTACCACCTCCATTTGCAGCGGACGCGATCCTTGAAGCAGTGGACGCAGGCATTGAGCTTGCCATCTGCATCACAGAGGGTATTCCTGTAAAAGATATGATTAAAGTGAAGGCGCGCCTTGAGCGCAAAGACTGTAAAACACGTCTTGTGGGCCCGAACTGCCCGGGCGTAATCACGCCAGAAGACGATGCAGGCTGCAAAATTGGTATTATGCCAGCACATATCCATAAAAAGGGTAAAATCGGTATCGTCTCTCGCTCTGGTACGCTCACATATGAAGCCGTTGCACAAACAACAGCTGAAGGTCTTGGCCAGTCGACTTGCGTTGGCATCGGCGGCGATCCTGTGAACGGTACAAACTTTATTGACGTCCTCAGCGAATTCCAAAACGACCCTCAAACTGAAGGTATCGTGATGATTGGTGAAATTGGCGGAACTGCAGAAGAAGAAGCGGCTGCTTTCATTAAAGCGAACGTAACAAAACCTGTTGCGGCTTTCATTGCAGGTTCTAGTGCGCCTAAAGGTAAACGTATGGGCCACGCTGGCGCCATTGTTTCTGGCGGACAAGGTACAGCCGAAAGTAAAGTTGAAGCGCTTGAAGATGCGGGTGCGAAAATTGCGCCGACGCCATCAGATCTTGGTAAGACTATCGCATCCATGATGTAAAATATGGCTATAAGCCGCTATGCTTTTATTTGAGTTTCGCTTATGCGCAAAATCACACGGCGCTCACTCAAGCTAAAACCTTAGCGGCTTATCTCTCATATTTCGTTTTAAGCGAATTTGAAATTTCTAGAAAACCGTCCTTTGGGGCGGTTTTTTTGTTTTTAAAAACCAGCCTTTCCTCTGTGCAAAACATTCAAAAAAAGCTATAGTTTTCCTCATGACAGATTCAACGCACAAAAACGATTATTTGGTACTTGCCCGCAAATACCGTCCGCAAAACTTTGCGGATTTGGTAGGGCAGGAAGCCTTGGTTCAAACACTCTCAAACGCGCTTTCAAGTGGACGTATTCACCATGCGTTTGTGTTCAACGGTATTCGCGGTACAGGTAAAACTACAACTGCGCGTATTATGGCCATGGCACTTAACTGCGAGAATGGCCCATCCAGCACATGGGATGAAAATGACGAACAAGTAAAACTCATCATGGAAGGGCGTCACCCTGACGTGCTTGAGTTTGATGCTGCCTCTCACCGCGGGGTTGATGAAATTCAGCAGCTGTTTGAAGGTGTGGCGTATCAGCCTGTTTCTGGCCGCTATAAAGTGTACATCATTGATGAGGTACACATGCTCTCTAAGCAGGCGTTTAATGCCATTTTAAAAACATTGGAAGAGCCGCCAGCAAATGTGAAATTTATCTTTGCGACAACGGAAGTAAACAAAGTTCCAATCACCGTTCTCTCCCGTTGTCAGCGTTTTGACCTGAAACGTATTACATCAGGCACACTTGCAGATTACTTTATGACACTTCTTGAAAAAGAAGGCGTTGAAGCTGATAAAGACGCGATTCACATGGTGGCACGTGCCGCAGATGGTTCTGCCCGTGACGGCCTCTCTATTTTAGATCAAGCCATTGCCCTGAGCGCTGGTGAAAGAATTACAGAAAATTCGGTACGTGCCATGCTTGGCGGTGCGAGCAAAGAACGTGTGTATGACCTTTTGGATAGCATGCTTGATGGCGCGCCAGAAAAAGCGATGGAATACTTTTCTGGTA
>JAPKEQ010000041.1 GCA_028821995.1 Alphaproteobacteria bacterium | reverse complement strand
ATTAAAAAGGTCATAGGACCCTCCATAAGTTACACCCAAAGTGGGCAAGGAAAAATAATGAAAGATTTAAAACAAGGCATTGTATACGCTTATGGACACTCTAAATCAAGCTTAAAATGCGGATACAATTTGACTTTCAGGGCGCACAAAGATAAATTGCATACAAAGACACCTTTTGCTTTTCCTTTTTCCTTGGAGTTTTCTCTCAATGAGTATCAAAAAAACTTTTGCCCTTATTGCAGCTTTCCTGATGGGTATTATGGCCTTTGCAGCATACATGGCAAAAGCCCCCCAACCACACACTGAACCTATAGCTTGCCTCTCTGTTGAGATGTTTCACCTGTCCTATACAGCTCAAGTGAATGAACATGACCGCTGGGAAGCAAGCGCAGAAAATGCAGCCTCTGCACTTGTTGCTAAGCGCATGGGCGCAAACCTATGGCAGCGCTACAAGAGCGTTCCATCCATCAAATCCAACTATCTTGAAAACTTCAAGAAAGGCGCTGCTATTTCTAACATGCCTGACTGCGATGGCCAGAAACAGGGTGTAATCCTTGCCGAGATGCTTACCCAGCACCAACAAATCATGAAAATTTACACTGACATTGTTGCCGCAGATGGCAATCGACGTTAATCGATATATAAAGCTCCCGCTAAACACGGGGGCTTTTCATTTACTTTCTTCCATTGAAAATGAACCACACAAACACCATATGTATACTAGCAATACTATCTAATTTCGTCCCTTTTCCCCTTTTAGAAGGATCTAAGTCATGTCTAATGACCCTAAAAACGTGCCTGACACTGAAACTGGTGCAGACAAAAAAACTGGTGCTAACAAAGGCACAACATCGCTGAAAAAATGGATGCCGCCCAAAAACCTGTGGGCTATTGGTGCAATCCTCACTATTGGGATTGCGACATACCTCTGGATTGACTATAGGTTTTTGCGCTGGGCTATCTATGCAATGCTTGTTGTATCAGGAGCTAACTTGCTCCTGCCTGAACATAGGCTTGTTCGCTGGGCTATCTACATTATCTTAATCATATTGGTTAAGAGTTCTAGCTCATTTGAAAAAGATACAATGCGCGACTACATAACACCTCCGCGTCCGGCACAGTCAGAAAAACTGCAACCGTTGCCGCCTGCGCATGTGGTTATGTGCCAAAATGCAGATAGCATTCATGCGATTCACCGAAACATGAAGGAACAGCAAACGCGCTGGGAAACAAAACGTGAGAGCCAAGATAAGGTTCTGGCAACCAAAGCTGCAAATTCTGCACTTTGGCAGCGCTACGTAGGCCTGCAAACCACGAAACAGGAATACCAAGCGGCTTACAGGCTCACCAAAGGTGCCGCCAATGAAGCTGGTTGCACCCCTGAAATGCAAATAAAGCACATTGCCACAATGCGCCGCTTGCATGGTGAAATCATGAAGGTGTACACCGACATCGACGCCGCTGCCGCACTGCGGGCCAGCGAATAATCGAAATAAGAAAAGCCCCCGTTACGTACGGGGGCTTTTTATTTTGCTTACCGCAAAAAGTAAACGCCCCCTAAAAGGGGACGTTCTCGATTATAAGATAGGTTACTTATTCTCAAACTGAGACAGAGCACCTTGAGCCGCTGCGAGGAGAGCTTGCGTACGCTGGCTCTCCATCTTCATTCTTGCTGCTGAGAGCAGCAGGAACCGTTCCTCCGAGGAGGGGACGGCTTGAATGCTTGCCAGGCAAGCATTCAGGCTATCTTGCTTTAGCAAGTTCCCTGCGCACAGGGTTTTGCTTTCTGCACTGGCGGTACCAGTCAGTGCAAGAGTTGCAAGAATAGCGGAAGCGGCGATTGTTTTCATGTTCATCAGATTTTTCCTCAAAAAGAAAACACATATCCATTGCCAGCGGAATGCTAGCTTATAAAAAAGTGACACAGATATATGAAACTATTTATGGAGAGGACCAAAAATAAAAACTGACTGTGGGTGTTTTATCCTGCTCTCGGCCTTGAACTTTAAAAATGTAAAATTGTTAAAATTCAATTCCCCACAGGTAAGCCTTGGTGTGCAAGTTTTTATGCATGTTGGTCTTGCCTGCAATCCCAACATAACTCTTGCACACCGCCAAATCGCCTGAACGGTTTGGCTCACTTTTGTTCGCGCAGCATTCAAAACAAGGGGCATTTTCAAGACCGTACTTCACGGGGAATTGTATTTTGAAAATTTCATATTTTCTAAATACAAAACCAAGAGTGAAGAAATAAAAAAATCAGCGCGCCTTTTTAACCCCGTACATGCTTTCATCTGCCACTTTAATCAGGCTTCCAATATCGCTACCATCTTTGGGGAACTGAGCCAGGCCAACAGAACCGCCCACCTCAATAACTTTGCCATCCCATTCTACAGAATTTTTAAGGGAATCTTCCAGACCTTTTTTAAGCTTATTGGCAGCAGCTTTGCTTGTCCCAAGCGTTAGCGCACAAAATTCATCTCCGCCCATACGGCAAATAAGTGCTTTATTTGTGAGTACGTTTAACATACGTTCTGCCATAATTTTAAGCACAACGTCCCCGGCTTCGTGTCCGTAGGTATCGTTAATTGGCTTAAATTTATCTAGGTCAATATAAAACACACTTGCTGTTTTGTTTTTAGCAAGTTTGGCACTGGCTTTGGTTAAAAATCCTGAACGGTTAAGCAGCCCTGTCAGTGCATCTTTGCTGGCAACGCTAGACCTATAATTACGTGCCACCATTTGGCTTTGGCTTCTGACAAGTGCGTATTTACCTGCACCTGCATGCACAACTTTTAATGTGCTTTCGGGAATACCGAGCAGTTTTGCAGCTTTGGCTGTATCTCCGCCAGTATAGGCAACTGTCATTTGGACAATATCAAAATCATCTCTAGCACTATTAGAGTGATGAATCGGCGCAAGATCATCAGATTGAATAGTCAGTGCGCGCTTTACATCTGCCATAAAGTGGCCTGTACGCTCTTTTTTAAAGTCTTTATGTACACGCAAAAACACTGAAAAACCAGACCCCATGCACATAATCACGCTTGAAATTAGCAGCACCTGCCCGCGCTCTCCGCTAAACATGGTTTCATTCATCATAAAGGCTGGGTTAAGGGTCATCAGGTACTCAATCACGTAAGTAATCAGCGGCACAAACGCCAGCATCGCTAGAATATTATCCGCCTTAAGCTTATAACTTGCAGACCAGAAGCAATAGCGCCCAATGCTAGCAATCACCACCCCATAAAACAGACCGCACCAAATGCTTGGCGCATGAGCGTAGCGGATAAGATCTGGAAAGAAAGCCACAACCTGGCTTGAAGGAAAGACAAACGCTTTAAGAAGCGAGCCAATGAAGACAAGTATAAGAAACATCATCGCTGTCACAAAGCTTACAAAACCAACCACGCGGGCTTTATCACGCATATTGCCTTCTTCATTTGCGGCTTTAGATTCACTATGGCGTTCCGCAAAAATCACTTCCCCTGCCTGTACAACGCCAATCCCGATGACAATCATCATAATAATATTCATATGCTGAGGGTTTTGAATCATAAACAGCAGCCCAAGGCCTGTGACCACAAATATAAGACCGACCCAATCGCTCATGCCTTTGTAGCGCTTAAATATAAGCCATGACATCAGCAGAGAAACCGGAATTGCCATGCGGCCAAACAGGCTTACTTCTGTAGCACTTACATAGCGCGCAAGATAAACATCAAGAAGAAAAATTCCAACCGCAGAAATACCGTACGCCCAAGTGGCAGGAGACCTGAGCGTTGCGCTCACAAGCTTACCTGGCCCTGCAAAAAGTGAGAGCATCAGACCTGTAGAAATGACGCTTACGCAGGTAAAGACAATGGCTTCAATATCGTAAAGCAGTGCGGCAAAGCGCACCATAATGTTAAACAGCACACTAAAAGCAACAACAGCAGATGCCTGAATAAGACCCGTAAGTAACATGATAGCCCTTCCAATTAATAATTTTTATATTTGTGGCCGCTTAAAAAGACATCTCGGTTGGGCTTTGGCTGCAGCAGCCTGGCATACCCCAAGCAAAGCAGACAAAGTGCAATCCGAATGTTTTTTTAAGTACCACCCTACGGGCAGGGCGCAAAAAAGCGATAACTTTCTTTTCTCCTCAGTTGTGCAGCTATGGCTGCACGCTTTCCTCAAAAATAAATTTCTCATCTTTTTTGTTCACCTGCAAATGTCATAATGCTTAATTGGAAGGGCTATGCCCCCTCCACGCCAATAAGCGCCATCATAACAAACACCACAAGAATAACAGCCATAAGCGCAATAGAAACCGCCCATGTGTAAATATCAGCCTCTGATGCTGATACAATAATTTTCATGTCGCCGCGGCGCTCGCCTTTTTTACGGGGTGCGGCAGACTGTTTTCTGCGGTCTTGTTCTGGAGCCATATGTGTTTTTGTTCTTTTTATAAATTCTTTTATATCTTTAGTTGGTTATACCAATTTTTTATGAAACTGTCTTCTGAATTTGTAAAATCATATGTGGTCTTAAAGCTCATAAAACTCCAATGTAATAATGACTTGTTTACGAGGGCTGCCGCTCCGTGTATATAGTTATACAAATAGAATTTTAGGGTTATTTAATATGCTAACTATATCAAAACTTAATTATCTTATTCAGGGCCGTCCTATTTTTGAGGACGCTTCTGTTACGCTTGAATCCAAGTGGAAAGTGGGTATCGTCGGCGCAAACGGCGCAGGAAAATCCACTCTATTTAAGCTCATTACAGGTGAAGTTAGCCTTGATGGCGGAGACGTAGAACTGGCCAAAAGCCTTTCCCTTGGTTACATCAAGCAGGATATTGAAGAAGGCGATACGCCGATTCTAGATGTGGTGCTTAAAGCAGATGTAGAGCGTACAGAGCTCCTGAAGCGCGCCGATACAGAAGAAGACCCTTTTAAAATTGCAGATATTCATACAAGACTGAGCGACATTGAAGCCCACAGTGCCCCTGCCCGCGCTAGCACAATTCTATCCGGCCTTGGTTTTACCCAAGAGCAGCTGAGCGAACCTATGTCCTCTCTTTCTGGGGGGTGGCGCATGCGTGTGGCACTGGCTAGTGTTCTGTTTAGCGAGCCAGACCTATTGCTGCTTGATGAACCAACAAACCACCTAGACCTTGAAGCTATTATGTGGCTAGAAAGCTACCTTGCAAGCTACCCTAAAATGCTACTTGTTATTAGTCACGATAGAGAAATTCTTAACATTTGCACCACCCACATTGTACATGTGGATAACAAAGAGCTAACCCTTTATAAAGGAAACTATGACACCTTTGTAAAGGAGCGTAACGAACGTCGTGCCCATCAGCAAAAGCTACATGTTAAACAGCAAGCTGAACGTGCGCACATGGAAGATTTTATTAACCGCTTTAAAGCCAAAGCCAGTAAAGCCAAACAAGCGCAAAGCCGCATTAAAGCACTAGAAAAAATGACCATGGTTGGCGCTGTTGCTGATGACAACCAAATGTCATTCTTCTTCCCTGACCCAGAAGATTTACCGCCGCCACTTATTAGCATTTCGGATGTCTCGCTGGGGTACGGCAATGATCCACACATTCTCACAGACATTGATGAGCGCATTGATATGGATGCCCGCATTGCACTGCTGGGTGCCAACGGTAATGGTAAGTCTACTTTCATTAAATTCCTTGCTGGCCGCCTTAAGCCTAAAGCGGGTGGTATGCACCGTGCGGATAAACTGCGTGTGGGTTACTTTAGCCAGCACCAAACAGATGAACTTGATGTCAACGCAACGCCATTTGAAGAGATGAGCAAACTTATGCGCGGCAACCCAGAAGCTGGCGTGCGTAACAAACTTGGCCGCTTTGGTTTTTCTAAAGCGCTGCAAGATAACAAAATCGCATCGCTTTCGGGTGGAGAAAAAGCACGCCTTCTCTTTGCACTGATGACCTACAACGCCCCTCACCTCCTGCTACTAGATGAGCCTACAAACCACCTTGATATTGGTGCCCGTGAGGCGCTTATGAAAGCGCTCCTTGAATATAATGGCGCTGTCGTATTTGTAAGCCACGACCCAAGTATGGTCGAGCGCGTTGCTGATGATTTATGGCTTGTTGAAGACGGAAAAGTAAAACCGTTCGACGGTGACCTTGATGCTTATAAGCAGCACGTTCTCAATGCGCGCCGTATTTCTAAGCGAGAAAAATCTGGTAAATCAGGAGGCGAAGTTAAGCCGATTTCTGCCAAACGTCGCCGCCAAATGGAAGCCAAAAAACGTAAAGCTTTTGCCCCTCTATTTCAAGATGTAGAAAAAACAGAAAAAGCGCTCAATAAGCTAACGGGTCAAAAGAAAGAGATTGAAACCCAGCTGGCTGACCCTGCTGTTTATGAAGATACAGAAAAAGCACAAGATTTGCAGTTTGAGTATGGCAAACTTATGCAAAAAATTGAAGAAGCCGAAACCGCTTGGATGGTGGCGCAAGAAACCTACGACAACGCGAAGATGGACAGCTAAATTTCTTTTTGAAACTGCATTATCGCACATAGCTTCGCATGCGCGCTTAGATGTTTTTCGCTGCGCTCCCCCTGCGGGCGGCTATGCCGTCCGTTCAAAACCCTCCACCTTGGGTTTTGGGTCGCTTTCGCTCCCACTCGTGCAGGCCAGCACCTAACTTATACACTTATTTTAGAACTACATACAAAAGCAAAAGGCTCCCAACTGGGAGCCTAAAGCCTTTTCGTTTAACTCAGTCAAGTTTCAGACTAAGTTCTTGCACTTCATAAAGCATAATCCATTTGTCCTGACCATTTGTTACAGCCAGAGCATATTCGGAACCATTCACCTGCTCAGCACTGAGCACGGTAATGTTCTGGATCTCACCAGCCGGCATGAATACGATGATACCAATAGCAACGACAAACGACAGCGCAAGGCCGAGGCGCATTTGCAACTGAAACCAGTATTTAAGTGCTGAAGGAAGCTCTTCCATATTTTTTTTATGCTGCGCCTCTGCCCATTTCTGAAGAGTTTCAACGCATACTTTTGCAGCTTGAGTCTTTTGAATCATTGTCTTGATCATTTGGATTTCTCCCAAGAAAAAATCCCACACAAAACGCCCAAGTGGACGGAAACAAGCGGGACGAAGAATGTTTTATTACCTATATTATGGTGATGATAAACCTCATTTTCAATAGCCCAAGCAAAAAGCCCCCAACTGGGGGCTTTAAGCTATTTCGATTGCACGTCTATCGGCTTTGGCACAGTGGCGTCATGCACCCACATACCCCAGCGGAAAAACGGTTGGTAAACACGCTTTGGCAGACGACATATACGCAAAAGGTTGCCCGTAAAGGCAAGAATTTGCAGCACAGGATGCCCAATAAGATTATGCACCGCCCATACGTTTTTTTGCCAGCGCAGACGCCTGCCTTCCATAGCGGAAGGTTTAAGCGCCATCATAGCTTCAAACGCAAAAAAGCCTGTGGCCTCATGCACGCCGCCACTGTGATGGATAATCACCCGTGCTTCTTCAATTTTACTGAAGTCAACAAAGGTAATATCTTTCACAGCGACGAGATGGTCACCTGCCAGAATAAAGGCAGGATAATTCATCCTGCATCACTCTCCAGCAGATCAAAGCGCCCACCTGTTTTACAGCCCAAATCAAAATTCTCTTCAATAAAGGCGATCACCTTTTCAGGTGGCACATCACGGCTAAACACAATATTCGGACCATGGTTATCCAGCATCACGGCATAAATGCCATCGCCATAATCCACGAGTCCATTGGCTGTGTTTTCTCCACATTCATGGCTGCCGCACTCGTAAGGCTTTTGCTCCCGCACATTGACGGGCGAGCCTTCTTTAGTTGGGCAGTGGAAATGTACAATGCAATCCAAGTCTTCAAAGCGATTGAAGATAATGCGCTGAGATTGGCCGCCAACTGACGGCTTAGCCCCGTGGGCAATCACTTCATCATCTCCATTTGCAAACACGCGCACAAGGCCGCGCTTGGCAAGTTGGTTGAAGTTTTCACCGCGCGCACTGGTGAGGAATTCCCCCTCCTGCACGCCGCGAGAGGCAAAATGCCCTGCAGTTTTACCGCGAAACGGTTTGTACGCACCGCGCTGAATACAGTGATCCACTACGCTGCGCAGGCTTTCTGGCACTTCACTGCCGCCCCAATCCACGCGCGGGCCGTCAACAACGGTGCTGCGCGTATAGTTCAGGTCAAAGCGTGCAAGAGCCATGTTCACCAGTTCACGCAATGCATACTGACGATCAGTGGTCACACAATAGCGTGCCTCTTCAGGCACAATAATCATGTTTTTGCGTGTTTTGATGTCATTGGCCAGCACAAGGTTACAGCTGCCTTCCTTCAAAAGACGAAGGCCGGCTTGATATTGCTCGTCCTCAGTTGCCCCGCTGGTGGCTTTAAAACCAACCAGAAACACATCCTTGCGGCCTGTTTTACCGGCACGAATACGCTGAATAACTTTGTCAGCCGTATGCAGCTGCATTTGCGCGCCATCACTCTCGCGTGAGTTCATGCGCGGCGCAGTTTTGCAAGCAGGTACATCACCAACAGTGCCATCAAAATCTGCAAGCGCAGGGTTAAAAAAAACAATGCCGGTGGCTTCTGCAAGCATCAGCTTGTCGGTCAAACGAGAAACATCGTCGTTTGTAACCAGTTGAGACCCCATAGGGTCCGCCATTTTGGTGAGATGAAGCTGGCTTTTTTCGCCGGCTTTTTGCAGCAGATCGTGCAAAATACGAGCCGTGGTACCAAACGCCATACTGGACAGCGCCAAATGGCCGCGCACAGGCGCAAAAGTACCGCCACCAATCACATGATGCAAACGTTGTGTCATAGAGAAACTCCTTACATGACAGAAAAAAGAGAGAGAAAAGATATATATAACCTGCTGCTTATATCAATAAAGGCCTCATAAGTAAAGCAAAAGGCCCCCAAATGGGGGCCTTAAGCATATTCGTATTTTAGATACCTGAGTGTTTTTTGCTACGATGCCAAAGAAAGGCAATCACAGCAGCCCAGGCCAGCAGTCCAAGCAAGCCAAACAGAAAAACGCTTCCCACAAAGATAGCTGCGCCAAATATGCCAAACAAGCGAACTTTTCGCAGCAGTTGATGCTGTTCGTTCATGAGATATTTCTCCTCAGAAAAAAATCCCGCGCAAAACGTCTGTAGAGACGCAAACAAGCGGGAAGGAAAGGTTTATACTATGGACATACTATGGGAATGAGTGGAGGGGTTTTCAAGTGCTCCTTTGAAACTGCTTTATCGCACATAGCTTCGCATGTGCGCTTAGATGTTTCTCGCATACGCTCAAAACGTATGTCTTGGGCTCCGCCCGCTCAAAACCCTCCATCTCGGGTTTTGGGTCGCATTCGCTCCTGCTAGTACAATACTGGCACCTCGGTGCTTCATAATCACATGCAAGGCGAATAGCCGAGCCGCAGACCTAAGGGCTGCGGTGGCATAAAGAGTCATAACTAAATCTAGTGTGAGAAATAAACGTTATATGTTTTGGCTTAAGTGAGCGACGTGTATTGCAAGATACACGAACGAAACTTAAACGAAACAGCGTGCGTTTATAGCCATACCTTAAAAAGCACCAAGGCTCTTATACAGCCTGATAAGCGCCTGCGTCACAGCAGATTGCGCATCCACATGGGCGCGGTCTGCGCTAATGGCTGTGCGCTCACTATCTAGCACATCTAGGAAGGCAATTTCACCCTCTTTATAAAGCTTTTTAGAAAGCTTAAGGGCAGATTTTGCATTCACAAGTGCCGCGGCAAGGGATTGCTCTTCACGTTTTAAGTGTGCGTAATCACTCAATGCTGTTTCTACGTCAGCCACAGCCTCTAAAATAGTACCGCGGTATGTTTCAAACGCAATACGTTCGCGCGCACGGGCCGCATCAATTTGACCGCGCAAACGGCCAAAGTCTAGCAAACGCAGTGAGCTAGATGCCGTTGCACGCCAGATCTCAGTCGGATCAAACGCAAGGCCTTCAGCTACGCCAAAGAAGCCCCCAAGCGTGAGGCTTGGGAAAATACCAGCAAAAGCAGATTCAGAAAGGTCTGTTGCTGCAGCAAAATCAAGCTGAGCGGCGCGCACATCTGGGCGGCGCTTTAGCACATCACTTGGGCTTTCAAGCAGCGGCACATGCCCTGCTGAGGGAATACTGCCATCAACCATAATCATATCATCTAGGTTTTCAGGCAGAACGCCCACAAGTACGCTGAGCGCTAGGCGCTGCGCTTCACGGATACGCTCTGCTTTTGGCACTTGTGCATGTGTTGAATTCAGCAGGTTATCTGTACGCTCTACATCTAAACGGCCTGCCTCACCTACGCGCTTTTGCGCTTCAATAATACGTTTTGTTTCCTTAAGCGTTTCAATATTACGGTGTGTGAGTTTCACTTGCTTTTCAGCCGCACGAAGCGCTGTGTAAGTACGCGCAATTTCACTAATCAGTACAAGTTTAGACTGTTCATATTGTGCCTGCTTTGCTTTAAAGCTTTTGGCACTTGAAGTGTAGGCATTACGATTTTTACCCCACAGATCAATTTCCCAAGATGCATCAAAGCCAGCTTCAAACGATCCACGCTGGTTACTTGCACCTTCATCTGATTCTGTGCCTGTTGCCGTACCGCTAATATTGGGTAAAAGACCACCAAATGATGTACGTTTTGCGCCGCGGGCTTCTTCTACGCGCGCCGCTGCAATGGCCAGCGTTGGGCTATCCATCATGGCTTGCGCTACAAGAGCTTCAAGTGCAGGGTCAGCAAAATGCAACCACCAATTTTCAAGGCCCGTAATGCTTGTGCCTTCTAGCGGCGTATTTTGCCACACGCTTGCTTCAGGCGCTTTTAGCCCTTTATTGGGGTTTTTCAGCGGCATACAGCCACTTAGCATAAGCGCTCCTACAAGTACAGGAACTGAGAGGTATGTGTTTTTATTCAGCATTTTGAGCCTCTTCCTTTTTTTCAAATTTCTTATCAACAAGGCGCAGCAGTACATAGAAGATCGGTGTAAAGATGATCCCCATAAATGTTACACCAAGCATACCAGAAAATACAGCCACACCAATATCTTGACGCATTTCTGAACCTGCTCCCGTTGAAGTTACCAGCGGTAGCACACCCATAATGAAAGCGAATGATGTCATTAAAATCGGACGCAAACGCAGGCGACTGGCTTTTACAGCGGCTTCCACAAGTTTCATACCTTCCCGTTCAAGCTCGCGAGCGAACTCTACAATCAGGATGGCGTTTTTGCTCGCCAGCCCGGCCAGTACAAAGAAGCTAATCTGTGTAAAGATATTGTTATCCCCTCCGCTCCATTTTACACCCCAAATTGCGCTGAGAATTGTAAGAGGCACGATGGCAATGACAGCAATCGGCATTGTTAAACTTTCGTATTGCGCTGCAAGAACAAGAAACACAAGGAACAAGCAAAGCGGGAAAATAACCAATGTTGAATCCCCAGCAAGAATTTGCTGATACGTCAAATCTGTCCATTCAAAGGCCATACCTGCAGGAAGCGTTTCTTCCAAGATTTGTGTCATAGCAGCTTGTGCTTCACCACTTGAGTAGCCCGGCGCAGGGTTACCATTTACGTCAGCGGCAAGGTATGCGTTATAGCGCATAGCAATGGCAGGGCCTTTGCTTTCTTCCACATCAATAATTGACCCTAAAGGAATCATCGCGCCATCACGGTTACGCACTTTAATGCTTGTGATGTCAGACGCCTCATCACGGTACTCAGCTTCTGCCTGAGCAATCACACGGTACACGCGACCAAACAGGTTGAAGTCATTAATATACTGCGACCCAAGGAATGTCTGCATGGTTGCAAAAACTTGGTCTACATCCACCCCAAGCTGCTCTGCTTTTGTACGGTCTAAGTTCGCAAAGATCTCTGGCGCATCAATGTTGTAGTTACTGTACACCTGAGTTAGCGCAGGGTGCTGATTTGCTTTACCAAGCACTTGCCACAGAACCGCGTTTACAGCTTCATAACCAAGGCCAGCACGATCTTCAATTTGGAGCTTAAAGCCACCAGCCGTACCAAGACCACTTACAGGTGGCGGCGGGAAAATTGCCACAAACGCCCCTTGGATGCTCATAAACTTTTGTTGTAGTGCACCTGCAATAGCAAAGGCATTTAGATGATCTGCTTCACGCTCTTTAAACCCATCAAGTGGCAAGAAGATAATTCCGCTACTTGAGTTAGCAACAAAACCGTTAGGAGAAAGCCCTGGGAAAGCAACAGCGTTAGCCACCCCTTCTTGCTTTAGTGCAATATCACCCATTTGGCGAATCACATTCTCCGTTTGATCTAGCGTTGCCCCTTGAGGCAGCTGAGCAAAGGCAATAAGGTACTGCTTATCCTGTGCAGGTACAAACCCTGCAGGCACACTTTTAAAGCCGTACATTGTAAGGGCTAGAAAACCGGCAAAGATTGCCATCATTAAGCCTTTACGACCAATTGACCAGCGTACAGTGTTTGTATAGCGGTTGTTAAAACGGTCAAATACACTGTTAAACAGGTTAAAGAATCTACCAAAAAGCTTATCCATACCCCTTTGAAGCCAGTCACGCTTTGTACCCTCTTTTTGTAGAAGAAGCGCAGACATTGCAGGGCTAAGTGTGAGCGAATTTAGCGTTGAGATTACAACAGCAATGGCAATGGTGAGTGCAAACTGGTTATAGAACATGCCTGTTAGGCCCGAAAGAAAGGCAATCGGAATGAACACACCCATAAGTACTAAACTTGTAGCAAGAATGGGTCCCGTCACCTCTTTCATGGCCCTAATGGCCGCCGCGCGTGGGGTCATACCATCTTCAATACCACGCGATACATTTTCCACAACAACAATGGCATCATCAACAACCACACCAATGGCAAGGATGAGCCCAAACAAGGAAAGAACATTAATGGAGAAACCAAGCATAAGCATTACCCCAAACGTACCCACAATAGAAACAGGTACCGCGAGCAATGGAATAATAGCCGCACGCCAGCGCTGAAGGAATACAACAACCACAAGTACAACCATAAGAACGGCTTCAAGAAGTGTTTCAATCACCTTCTCAATAGATTCGCTCACAAAAGTTGTAGGGTCATAAATAACTTGGAAATCAACATCCTCTGGGAATGTCTTTTTTAATTCCACCATTTTAGCACGTACATGGGTAGAGATATCTAAGGCATTGGCACCAGGAGCTGCAAAAATAGCTGTTGCCACAGCAGGCTTATTATCCAGCAAGGAGCGCATTGCATAACCAGACGCATCTAGCTCAATACGCGCAACATCTTTTAGGCGGGTAACCACACCTTCTGCGCTACGCTTAATAATAATATCTTCAAACTCACTAATATTTTCCAAACGGCCTTGAACTGTGATTGGCATTTGCAGAGGGACTGCTTTGCCTTCTGTGTAAGGAGGCCCACCGATTGTACCGGCTGCAACTTGTGTGTTTTGGCTGCGTACAGCGGCCATAATTTCACTGGTTGTAAGGCCACGCTGAGCGACTTTGTTAGGGTCCAGCCAAAGGCGCATAGCGTAGTCACCAGCCCCAAAGATACTAACAGTTCCCACACCTTCAATTTTGGCAAGTTCATCCTTAACGTTAATATTGGTATAATTACGCAAGTAAAGGGCATCATAGCGCTCTTCTGGAGAGACAATGTGAACAACCATGGTAATATTGGGTGATGACTTCGTTACCGTCACACCAAAATCACGTACCGTTTGCGGCAGGCGCGGAAGCGCTTGCTGTACACGGTTTTGCACCATTTGCTGTGCAAGGTCAGCATCTGTACCAATAGCAAATGTTATACGTAGCTGCAGGTTACCATCTGTTGTTGAAAGAGAGTTCATGTACAGCATGTTTTCCACACCGTTAATCTGCTCTTCTAGCGGAATAGATACAGACTCTGCAATATCAGCAGGGCTTGCCCCAGGGAAAGATGCATTCACCACAATAGATGGCGGGGCAACTTCTGGGTACTCTGAGATCGGGAGATTGAACATAGCAACCAGACCCGATACAAAAATAAGGATTGAGAGCACCGCAGCAAAGATCGGG
>JAPKEQ010000040.1 GCA_028821995.1 Alphaproteobacteria bacterium | reverse complement strand
TGTTTGATGGACGTAAAATTCTTTACATTATGTGCGGTGTGATTGTGCATGGTAAATCTCGTAAAGAGGTTGAGAATAAAATGCTCCGCATGAACTCAACGTTTAAAAAACTTTCTGTTGTCCCTGATATGGAGCGTACAATGTCGCTTCAAGGTATTAGTTATAGTTTCCCGCTTGCATGGAGAAATAACTACACTAAACCTTTTGCAAGAACGCGTCGTGTTCTTTCGGATGACCTGACAGACCTTCTGCCATTCCACGGACATTGGGGCGGGCATGAATACCCGCAAGCTGTTTATGTAAACAGAGATGGTGAAATTACATTTTTTGACCATACTTCGCCTGATTTTGTGAACTGGCACTACGCCATTACAGGTACATCTGGTTCTGGTAAATCTTTTGCAGTTGTTGATTTGACGCTTCAGCTATTTGCAGCTGGTGTTGAAAAACAGTTTCTTATGACCATTAAAGATGACTACGACCGTTTTGCGCAAACTATGGGTAAACTTATCATTATTGATCTTGATAATGTTTCGTCTTGTATTAACCCGTTTGCAGGCCCTATTACAAAACACCGCCTTCAGCAATGGTCTACAGCTCTTGAGCTTATGATCCAAAAAGGTAGTGATGTTGAGGCAAGCATTATGGAAAGCCGTCTTACGGAGCAAATTGTACAATATGCATATGAGCTCGTTCCTGAAGGTGACGTTCTTCGCCCAACATGGATTAGAGAGGCTTACTTTAAGTTCCCGTATGTGAGTGAAGAGCAGCGTGCGATTGGATTTAGCCATGCAGAGCTTGTTGGTTCTTACTGTGATGACGGTATTTATGGAAAACTATTTGATGGGTTCCCTTCTATTACAGAGGATGACAAACTGGTTGTCTTTAACCTGCAAAACGTACTGAGTGAAAAAATTTCAGACGTTATTATCAATGCGATTTTCACGATGCTTGATAACGTTATGTATATGGGTGATCGCGCAGCCAAGAAGCACTTGCTTGTGGATGAGATGATTACCATGATTACCTCTAAGGGTGGGGCACAGGTTGCAAACCAGCTTAAGCGTGCCTTCCGTACATACCGTTCTCTTAACTGTATGTGTGGTATTGCTTCTCAGAACGAGGAAGATCTTACAACAGAAGTTGGTCAGGCGATTATTGGTAACATTACGAAACGTATGGTCCTTAAACCACGTAAAGAGATGATACCTCTTCTTATGGAAACTTTGGGTCTTCGAAGTGAACGCCACCAGGCTAATATTGAATCTCTTGAAACGAAGCCTGGTTTTTATAGTGAATTTTACCTTATGTCTCCTTCGGGCGAGGTTGTCTGTCGTTTGATTACAGATAAGCTAACTTATGCTTTGGCTACAACAACGCCAGAGGATGTATCAGAGATTAAGAGATTGAGGCAAGATAATGGTGGTGATTGGTGGAAAGCAACGCTACAATTTAGCCAAATTTACCCACATGGTGTACGTGCAGCAATTAAAGCCGCGCGACAGCAAGAAGGAGACGCTGCATAAGCTATGGTATTAAAACGTAAACTGCCCACAAAAAATGATGCTGAAGCATCTGAAAAGAAAAATTCTGCGGAAGTAAAACCTGCTGCTAAGCCAGAGGTTAAGGAGGAGGCTGAACAGCGTCCTTCTCGTTATGCTGATAAAGCTAAAGAAGATGCAGCAGCGTCACATGTAGAAGCATCTGAGCCAGTAGTGCCGCAGGTGAGCACCCCAAAAGAGAAGCCGGCTTCTCTTAAAAGAACCATGCCTAAAAAGGCTGATGCACCAGTAAAGGCTGAAAAGCCAAAAAGTGCGCCTAACGCCCCTCAAAAATCGCCTGAAAAGCCTGTTGTGCCGCAAGTTGGAGCTCAACCAAGCGCACCTGCAAAAGCGCCCCCACCTTCAGATTTTAAAATCCCAGATATAGCGCCTCTTGGTGAACCAGTAGAGGCAGAAAAGCCTGCACCGTCTCATGATATGTCTTCTCCTGAGAAAGAAAGCATTATGCCTTGGATGGATCAAAAAGCTTCTCCAATGGAACCTGCAAAGGAAGAGCCTAAGCAAGAAAAGCCACCTATTCCTGATAATGTAGAAACACCAACTTCTCCAATGTCTTCTTCTGAGGGCGGCCAAAGCTGGCTTGCTGATGATCTGACACCACCTTCTTTAGATGTTCCAGCTCAAGCACCTAAGCTTGATGTGCCTGCGGAGCCTTTTGGTGCAGAGCCAATTGCACCACCTCTCACACCTCCACCAGGGCTTGGTGAACCTGAAAAAGTGGAAGATTCAGAGAGTGCTGGGGAAAAGCCATTTTCATTTGCTGGCGCTGGTCAGCCTCCATGGAAAAAAGCAGGTGAACCTAAATCAGATAACCCACCAGTTCTTCCTGATGCTTTTCAAGTTGCAAAAGATATTGGTAAAAAAGGCTTTGTCGGTAAAATTGTGACAGGGCTAATCGCTGTTGTTGTGATTGTTTTTGCTGTAAAAATGTTTAACCAACGTGATAAAGCGACAGAAATGCTCGCGCGCTGGACTGGAACTCTCAAGCAAGTGAGCGAAGAGGTTCCTGAAACAACAGATGATAAAACAGCTCTTGTTCAGCCCGAAAATATTGTTCAGCCAGGACAATCTGATGAGGTTGAGTCAGAGGTATTTGATAGCCTGCCTGATCTCGAAGCCTTTTCTGATAATAACACGCAAATTGAAGTGCTTGATGTACCTTTGGATGAAGCAGGGCTGCCTATTGTTGCAGATACCGATGATGAAATGCCAGAAGACTTAAGTCTCTTTGCAAATATTCAGCGCGCTATTAACGAGGCGCAAAGCGAGAAAAATGTTGAAGAGGCCAAAGAAAAAGGTTTTGACGTTGAAGATGAAAGTGAACTTTCTGATGAAGAAATTTATCTTAGAAATAGAGAGATGACACTTGAGCTTCAGCAGCAACTTACAGAGTACCGTAAAGCACTTGCAAGTGAATCGGATCCTTTAAAAAAGCCTAAGCCTTCTGATTTCTTTGAAACTAAAAAGCCAGCTAGGGAAACATCAGAAATGTTAGCTCCTCCTCAGGAAACAGCACGTTTTGGAGCTAACCCTTATGATCTTCCAGTTGTGCCAGAGCCATCTTCAGAAGAGGAAGTGCTGAATGTACGTACGCTCGCAGATTTTGAAGCCACCATGTACGATAAACAAGAAAAACGTATCAGAATGCCACGTGGTGTTCGTCCAAAAATGGAAAATTCTGATATGGTTGCCCTTGAAATTTTATCGTTTGTACCCAATAGAGGTATTATAGCCTTTCATCAAGGACGAGAAGGTGTCCTGTTGATTGGTGAGGCCATTGAGGGTTGGGAATTGGTTGCAGTGTACGAATATTATGCAGAGTTTAGCAACGGGACCCGCCGTCAAACAGTAACAATGAATTAGCAAGGGTACGTTCCGTTTATGCGCATTGATCTAGATAAAGTCCGCCAGCTCGGCGAAGAATATGGCTGGGAAATTCCACAAATTGAACAAGCCCTCGCAACAGCGATTCGGTTATGTTATGCCGACCAAGATATGCTGGTTGAGGTTGATGTTGACCTTGATGGTGGGGATATTGCTTGTCGTCGTTTTACTGGTGACGGACCAAGTGCAACATGGATTGATATTCGTGACCCGCTAATGCCGACCATTAAATCCTTCATGAAAGTGATGGAAATGGTGCAATGGGGCGATGGCTCCCCTGGGCGCGTACTTGATGGTGTGGTAACAGGTTACCGCGATGGCGGTGTCATTTACCGCGTTGGTGCAAATATGGTGTTTGTCCCTGAGAATCTTTTAGCTGTGATGGATTACCACACACGTCCTCCACTTGGTAGTGAACAAATTCTTGTTCTTATTAACAGCCGTGAAGGTGGTGGTGAGCGCGGTATGCGTATGGCGACACGTCGTGGTAAAGAGTTTGTTGCAGCCGTGATGGAAAGTTTCCACCCTGATAGCCTGAGCGGTATTTGGATGGGCGCATCTAACTCATGGGCAGTCCTGCGTATGAAACAAGAACATATGAATACGTGGCTTGAGTCTGGCGGCGTGAACATTAAGTACATGCAACAAGTTTTAGGTATTCGCCGTATTACGGTGATTCCTGAAGGGCGCGGCGAAAGCGCGCTTGAGCGCCGTAATAATGAAATTGAAACATTTATTTCAAATGCATGGCGTGACTGCCGCGTAGCAAAGCTGGATAATCAATCAGTTGTTGTTCATACACCTTTAGACAGCACAGACCCGCGCAAAATTCGCACATTTCTTTCAATGCTGAAAAAGTTTGCGCCAGATCGCGAGCAAGTTGTCCTTTAACTTATTGTATTTCTTTAAAAGAGCGGGTTTTTCTAGTTTTTACTAGGAAAATCCGTCTTCTTCGTATACAGTGGTCTCATAACAAATATCTTTGTTCTCTTTTATGTGAGGTCTTCACTTGGAACATAATATCGTTGTCAATGATGCCGGCCAATTCTGTGTTCGCACTGAAAAGTCCAAAAACGGGAAAAATCCCAAAACTGTTGAAACTGTTATCACCGTTAAAGTTGGTGGTCTTACCCTTTATCCGGAAGACATGGAGCAAGCAAAACTTGCCATGGCAATCCAAATGGAAGGGCAAGATGAGCTACCTTTTGTTATGTCAACAGGCGCTGCAGGTACTGGTAAAACATACTTCGGGACAGCCTGTCTGCTGCAGAGAGAAATTGCGGCAAAGGCAGCGCAAGAGCGAAATCCAAGGAATGTTGTTCTTTGCCGCCCGGCTGTTGAAGCTGAAGAAGAGATTGGCTTTTTGAAAGGCGGTCTTTTTGAAAAAATTGCGCCGTATTTTCAACCGGTCTTTGATGTCCTCAAGGAAGGCTGGAGAGCTTTGTTTAAAAAAGCAGATCCAGTTGAAAGCAAAGGCACTGTTTACCTTGATATCAATGGTTTTGAATTTGAAATTGCACCCATCGCATTTATGCGTGGCCGTACGTTCAAAGATACGGTTATCGTTGTGGATGAAGCGCAGAATTTGACTGTTGGTCAGATTAAAATGGTTCTGACCCGTCTTGGTGAAAACTCCACCATGTATCTTTGTGGCGATGTAACCCAAACAGATTTGCCTGATGGCAAAGAGTCTGGTCTGAAGTTCTTTGTTGAAAAGGTGCTTCCAAAAATTCAAGCTAAAGATGAAAAGCTTGGCAGGAAGCCTAAATACTTCCATACGAAGCTGACTAAGCAGTACCGCCATGAATGGGTTGGTGATGTTGTGGACGCTTTTGAAGAAGCTGAAGCAGAGCTTGCTGCATAAACGATTATGAACACACCCCCTTTTTTGGGGGTGTGTTTCTTTTGGCGTGTGTAGGTCTTTTTTGTTATAGTGATTGCATCTATTAAATCTTCCTCCCTTTTTTTGAATTGGATATGTCATGGCAAAAGCCTTGAATGACGATTTATTGGAGATGGCTTATTACACCAAAGGGAGTGATGAACCTAACCATAGTGGGCACGGAGAGTGTCTACACCATATGTTTGAGCATTATATTAAGGCTCTACGTATAAACCCGAAGCTTAACCGTGATAATGCGTTTAAATGTGCTCACAAGGCGCTTCATAAGTTTTTTAAACGAGAGAACAGGAAAGGCTTTTTGAGGGTTCAAAAATATGCAACTCGTCCTAATATGTGGACAGTCGCTGAAATAAAAACTTGGGCTCTAAAATGCCTAAGACGTTTTATTAAATGGCTGAAGGATGAGCAGATCGTATTTATTGAGGAAGAGATGTCTCTTGCCTTTGAGCTCGACCTGCCTGATGGCTCTGTACGGGGGTTTAATCTAGGGCGATCTGATCTTGTTGCTTACAGCGCTAAAACGGGCCGGTATATCGTGATTGATCATAAAACATCACAAAAACAGCTTGATGAAGAGCTAAAATCTAGCGTGAAACGGCAGCTGCTTAAACACGCTCTGGGTCTACACCTGTATTTTAAAAAGAAAAAACCACCTGTTCACCTTCTTGAGGTGGAAACTGTGGCTTTATTTTTTGTTGTAGGGCGTGGAAGGCTGGAATTTAAACCACGTTTTAATCAGGTCCATAACCCTTTTGAGCTTTTCCGCCGTAAAGGGGAAAAGTGGAAGCGACTCCAAACGCGTTATAAGCCGCTTGTTAAAAATTTCTCTCAGGCGCGCTATGTACCAGCAAAAAGCTGAGCAAGCCTTCTGGGCCAATCGAAAAAATGAAACCCCTCCGTTAGGAGGGGTTTTTACTTTAGGGTAGGGTAGGGGTAAATTTTAAGCTGTGCGCAAAGATGGTGTTGCGACAGGCTGTTTAGGAGTCATGCGAGAAGAACTAAAGTTTGCCACGTGGTCAATGACCTTACTTAGCTCATGAGTTGTATAAGCTGTGTGCACTGTATAACGTGGATTGGGGTACTTATTTTGCACTGAAGAAACAGCAAGGCTATGTGCGCCCTTCATTTGCATGGTTGTAGTGACAAATTCTTCGCCCGTTTTATTGTTACGGATAAAAACAACATAGCGTTCCATGTCTATCCTCCTCTTTTATATATATTTAGTATGTTTGATGCCCAAAAAATAGGCAAGAGGGGGCAAGGGGAACAGAAGAAGGGGTGTTTCTTTCGCGCCACAGTTTTGTGTTGTGTTTTAGCTCGTGGGTTGTATATTGAATTATAACTTATCTTTTCACTTTTTCTATGGAGTTCTATATGGAATTCATGTCTCTTTTAGATGATGTTTTTGGGCGTATAAAGCTTGGTGAGCTTGATATTGATCGTTCTGCTTATGAAATGCTGAAGCTTGTTGCTGAAGGTGATTATGTTTTCAGGGCTGATACTGTAACCAATGGAAAAAGCACTCTTTTTGAAGAAGTGTTACTCCGCATCCAAACATCAGACCAGCAAGAGCCTTATGGGCCTCTTGAAATTTTTAATGCACTAGACCTGGTTGAGCTCAAATATGAATTTTATCTTTATCTACTGGAGATTCAACTGGATAAAATCCAAAATGAAATGCCGGAAGGGGTATCTTATTCCGTTAACGTGCATCCGCATTTGTTTGAAAGGGAGCACGGGGCAAGACTTATGAATATCCTTTCTCAGTATGCAAGTGTATCTGACAGGGTTTGGATTGAAATTACTGAGTTTAAATCCCTGAGTGGTCAGTTTGATGATCTTTGGAATGTTTGGTCTCTTCAAAAAATGGGTTTTCAAGTCGCTTTTGATGATTATGGCGACCCTGCCGGCTATCATCGGCCGTGGATGCTTCGTTTTGTGGAACCCCAAGCCGTTAAGTTTACCCAGGAAGCTGTTGATATGCTGCTGGGTAAGACACCAATGGATCCTATTGTTCAGGAAGGGTATAGCGAATGCATGCGCCTTGGCGCGATTCCTGTAGCGGAGGCTGTACTTTCTGGTGAGGAAAGAGATCGTTTGATGCAAGAATTCAAAATCGAATTTATCCAGTACCATGGATAAAAAAAGGGCAGCGTAAGCTGCCCTTTTTGCTATTGGCTGTCGTGCCACTGTTCAATAACAAACGGAATAAGAACCGATGCAAAAATTGTAAATGGAACAGCGAGCATCATGCCCAATAGGCCAAATTGATGTCCCCCTGCCATAAGAGCAAAAACAATAGAAACGGGACCAAGTCCTGTTCTGTCACCAATAATTTTAGGTGTAAACACGTACCCTTCTAGAATTTGACCAGCCATAAAGACAACGCCAAGGCTGATATAGGGAACCCAGCTTTCAAGGCCAAATTGTGAAAACGCAACAAGCAGGGACGCAACGCAGCCAAGAAGCATACCGACAAATGGAATGAACGAAAGGAATCCGGTCATGAGTCCAAGGAAGAAGCCATTGTTAAGGCCTGCAAACATAAGCCCGATGGCATAAAAAATACCAAGCAATGTGCAAACAATAAGTTGCCCACGTAGAAACCCTGAAAGTTTATAGTCGATTTGGCTAGCAAGTTTTCTCACTGTTTTGTGCCAATCTTTTGGTAGTTTGTTTTCAGCGCTTTCAAGAACGCCATTCCAGTCCTTTAGGGTAAAGAATAAAACAAAAGGTGTGAGGATAAACATCATCGCAAACCCTACAAAGCTATTAATAGAAAGGAAGATGTTCTTTGCCACGTTCGTAAAGAATGAAAGAATGAAAGATGTATAGTTTTCAAGCATGGCCATCAGGCTTGCACGCTCAAGGGTAAGGCCTAGTTTATCTGCAATGTCCCAAATATAGAGTTCAATTTTTGTCAGGTTAAAGGCGTCATCTGCACTTAGTTGGGTGATAATGCCTCCAAGAACCGGCACAAAGAAGAGAGGAATGCACATAAAAATGCTAATGCTGATAGAGACCCAAAGAAGAGAGCTTCCATTATTACCAATGTAATTCATGGTTTTTTCGTGGAGCGGATAAAGGGCATAGGCAATAACAAGGGCTGCAACAAATGGTGTTAAAACAGGCGCAAAAAGGTAAAGTGCGCCAACAACGGCGGCAAAAACAAGAAGTGTTGTGATGATAGCTTTGTTCATATATGAACCCTTTTATTGTACAAATTCTTTTGGTCATAGTACTGTTTTTGAAACTTAAGGGAAAGAGAAAGTCTTTTATGCGTTTTTATGCCGGTCTTATTTTATCTTTTGCGGTCTTTGCTTGTGCTGAATATACAGTTGTCAGTCTTGGCATTTGGCAATGGAATAGAATGCATGAAAAAAGCGATGAAAAACGCACACATGAAGAAGCGCTTCAAGGAGATTATCAGGCTTTTGATGGTAGGTTTTTAAAATTTACGCCTGTGCGCGTTTCTGGCCAGTGGGCTGAGGCAAAAGAAAAGTACCTTGCTAATATCCGCAGTGAAACAGGAATGCATCGCGGTTATCGTGTGGTGAAAGCGTTTAAGGTTTCACCTGTGCGTGATGTGCTGGTAGATGTTGGCTGGATACCTGAGTTGCCCCAAAAAGCGCTGATGCCATCAGGCGAGGCGGCGGTACTGTACGGCATTATTCAAAATTACCCAGAACGTAAAGGTTGGATTTCTGGCCCAACAGAAGGCGCTCAGGAAAATACACTCCTCTTTTTTGACCCAAGCGCAATCGCTCAGGAAAAGGACATGCTGCGAGAGCCTGTGTATGTGCAGCTTACTCGAAATGCCCATGCAGATGTGCATGCTTTTCATACGCCTTTTCCAGATAGTGCGCAGCATTTAGAGTATATGCTTACATGGTTTATTATTGCTATTATTTGGCCGCTTATGTATGTGTTTGCGGTTATGGGCGCCTTCTCGAAAGCGCGGCGCGAATGTCAGCAGGGCGCGCAAGTCCTGTCATAAAAACTGCTCCCGCAAAGACTACACTTGCAAGAAGAATAACGCTGAGCAATCGGATAACTGCAAGAAGTTTATGTTCTGCTCCTGGGATAATTGCCGCAAAACCAAACAAGAAAACAGCCATAATAATTGCAGGAACAATGCTTTTAACAAGGCCTGGAATAAGGATGCGACTGCCTACAAGGGGCACGCGTTGTTTTTTTCTGAGGAGCATGATCTGAAGTCCTGCGTTAATCCAACCACAGATACCAGTAGCAAGAGCAATGCCTACATGAGCAAAATGCTGCATGAGGACAATGTTTAAAATTACATTACAAACAAGAATAAAAATGCTGATATAAAACGGCGTTTTTGTATCTTCGGCTGCGTAAAAAGCTGTGAGCGTCACTTTACTGAGGATAAATGCAGGCAGGCCGATACTATAGCCCATCATAGCAAGGGCGCTTTGCCTGACGGAGTCATCCCCAAAGGCGCCATGGCCAAACAGGGTTCCCATGAGGTCAAAGGCAAGGAAGAGCAGGCCAACCATAGCAGCGCTTCCGAGCATGAGGCCAAAAATAAGGGCGTTGAAAAATGTTGTTTTTACTTCGTTCCAGTCTTCTCTTTTTAAGGCGCGGGAAAAGTGAGGCAGAAGAACTGTGGCCATTGCAACACCAATAAGAGAGAGGGGAAGTTGATAAAAGCGATTGGCATAATTAAGGTAGGAAATGGCGCTTTCACCAAGGTAGGATGCCAGGTGCATATCAATAATAAAACTAAGCTGCAAAACACCAACAGCCATGGCCGCAGGGCCAAGGCGTTTAAAGAAAGAGCCAAGCTCTTTATGCTTTTTTGACTTTGGTCTGTGTAGTGTAAGTGGGTTTTTTTTCAGGGCATATGCCATATAGCCAAATTGCAAAATGCCAGCAACAGGAAGGCCTATTGCGCCAGCCAGTGCCGGATCAACTCCCCCGTAAGGTAGAGTCATAAAGCTAGAAATAAGGGCTATATTAAAAAGGATGGGCATAGAGGCATAAGCGCTAAACTTACCGATGGTATTACACATGCTACCAATGAGGCTGGCAGCAGAAATAAAGATAATATACGGGAATGTAATACGCCCCAGAAAAACGGTCATATCCATAACATCAGGCTGGCTCTTCATGCCGGGTGCGATGATGGTGCCAATAATCCACGGCATAAACATCCAAGCAAGAACCGTAATAACCGTAAGGTTTGCAATTAAAATAGCGAAGATAAGACTTGCAAATTTGCTAGCCTCTTCTACGCCTTCACCTTCATGAACGCGGGAAAAAACAGGAACAAAGGATACGTTAAATGCACCTTCCGCAAAAAGTCTACGAAGAAGGTTGGGGAGTGTAAGTGCGACAAAAAAGGCATCTGCCATGCCGCCAGTGCCGAGCTTTCCCGCTATGACCATATCCCTCACAAAACCAGAAATACGAGATGCAAATGTCCATAGGCTAACAACGAGAGAGGATTTAAGAATAGACATTTAGTTTTTTGCCAATGCTTTGAGGTTATAAAGCATGTCGTGAGCTTGCTTGGGTGTCATTTCATCAAGTGAGAGAGCAAGGACTTGTGTCTCTAGTTCGCTTGGCTCATCTAAGGTTTGCACTGGTTGTGCTTCAAAAAGTGGCAGGTCTACAGGTGAGAGGTTTTTGCCTGTCCCTGATGATTTTTCCAGTTTATTAAGAATACGATCTGCGCGCTGAGTAAGTGTGCTCGGCATGCCAGCAAGCTTAGCCACATGAATGCCGTAGGAGCGCGGTGCTTGTCCTTCTACCACTTTATAGAGGAACGTGATGGTATTTTTCCATTCTTTCACACTGACGGAGTGGTTCTCAATATTGGGATATGTTTCGCTCAAAGCTGTCAGTTCATGGTAGTGGGTTGCAAATAGCCCGCGCGCTTTAACGTTTGTCATAAGATGTTCAACGCAGGCCCATGCAATAGAGAGGCCGTCATAAGTGGCGGTACCGCGGCCAATTTCATCCAAAAGGATCAGGCTTCGATCTGTAGCGTTATTCATGATAGAGGCTGTTTCTACCATTTCTACCATAAAGGTGGATTGTCCGTGTGCAAGGTCATCTCCGCTACCAAGTCGGGTAAAAATGCGATCTACCACACCAATATGCGCACTCTTGGCCGGGACATATAGGCCCATATGTGCAAGGAGTGTAATGAGTGCATTTTGACGAAGGAATGTGGATTTACCAGCCATGTTAGGCCCTGTAACAAGCCAAAGCTTCCCGTCTGTAAGTTCTGTATCATTGCCGATAAAATTTTTAACAGACTGTTCAACAACAACGTGGCGGCCATCTTTAATATTAAAAGTACGGCTATTGTCTATTACTGGGCAAGTGTAGTGATTATCACGCGCAAGCACAGCACCAGAAGTGAGGGCGTCAAGCGTCCCTAATGCATTGGCAAGCAGGGATAGCTCGGATGTGTATGTAAGAATAATGTCAGAAATTTCTTCAAAAATTTCAAGCTCTCTGCGGCCTACTTCAGTTTCAGCGCCAGCAAGATCACGCTCAAGAGTCATAAGCTCCGGCACAGAAAAACGCTGAGAATTGGTCGTGGTTTGGCGGTGAATATAATGTTCAGGCACTTTATCTGTTTGCCCTTTGCTCACCTCAATAAAGTAGCCCCACACTTTATTATATTTAATTTTAAGGGTGGTGATACCTGTGAGCGTTTTTTGCTCTTCTTCTAGGTTTCGGATGAGCGTCAGGCCGTTTTCTGCAAGGTCCGTAAACTTATCAAGTTCTGTGCAGTAGCCTTTTTTCACAAACCCGCCATCGCGTGCGAGAAGAGGTAGCCCTTCTTCTTCAATTGCGGAAAAGAGTTTTTTTTGCAGGTTTTCAAAACCTGACATGTATTTTGTAATGGTGCTAAAGAGCTCTGCGGTTTCTGAGCCTTTAAGGGCGCTGGAAATTGCAGGCAGATTAGCAAGCGTTTTCTGGAACATATCTAAATCGCGCGGGCCAGATCTGCCAAGAGATAGGCGTGTGAGCGCGCGTGCAATGTCGCATGTGCTTTTAAGGTGCCCTTGAATATCAATCAAAGCATTATTGTGAGAAATCAGCCACTCAATGGCGTTTTGGCGGGCTTTAATTTGCGTAGCGCTGCTGAGCGGGCTTTGTAGCCAACCTGCAAGTGTTCTTGCCCCTGCTGCACTTACAGTTTTATTAATCGTATGGTAAACGCTCCCTTTTCGCTCGCCTTTTTGTGTGTACATAAGCTCAAGCGTTTCACGTGTTGGCGTATCCATTTTAAGACCGTCAGCAATGGTCTGTTTGGTGGGTGGGTTGAGTTTTGGCGGTGTACCGATGTTTGTACTGGTGGCGTAACCCACAAGGGCGCCAAGTGTTTTAATATGATCTTTATTATCAATGCCAAGTGAGAAGAGGGACTGGGTATTGTAAGCTGCTTTCAAGGCATCTTCTGCGGCCATGTCATCAAAGTAAAAATCATGAACCGTAAGCAAAAACTTAAAAGAATTTTGGAAAGGTTTAAGTTGGCCCTCCAGTTCTGCTGGAATGAGGACCTCTGATGGTGAAAGCTGAGAAAGTTCAGTACTGAGCATGCCCTCAGGCACAGATTTTACGCTGCATTCCCCTGTGGAAATATCGGCGTAGGCCATATGA
Organism: Alphaproteobacteria bacterium; assembly: GCA_028821995.1. GTDB lineage: Bacteria > Pseudomonadota > Alphaproteobacteria > UBA2136 > JAPKEQ01 > JAPKEQ01. The sequence goes on along the minus strand of JAPKEQ010000040.1, from coordinate 1,267 downwards.
AGCTTGCCAGCACTTGGGGAAAAAAGGCTGACGATATAATTACTCTCATCTGCTTTAAGCATGGCATCTTCTGTGAGTGTACCTTTGGTGTAAAGGCGGGTTACTTCACGTTTAACAAGTGCTTTGGCACCATCACGTTTTTTGGCTTCTGCTGGCGTTTCTGTTTGTTCGCAAAGGGCAACTTTGTACCCTTGTGCTACCAGTGTTGCAATGTAGCCTTCTGCTGCATGAAAAGGTACGCCACACATAGGGATACCCTCATCCCCCTCTTTGGAAGAGCGCCTACGCGTAAGGGTGATACTTAAAACAGATGATGCAATCATTGCATCGTCAAAAAACATTTCATAAAAATCACCCATGCGATACATCAAAAGTGTATCCGGATGGTCGGCTTTAATAGCCTTGTACTGCTGCATCATTGGAGTGTCTTTGCTCATGGAGTTAAGTTAGCATTTTCGCACTTTTTTGACCATTAGTTTTAGCGCTTTATATAAAAAAGGCGCTAGGCAACAAAAAAGAACCCGTAGCATGTGCTACGGGTCAAGTGATTGGGTGGTGTTTAGGGTTTTTTAGGGCATGATAAAAGATGCGCGATCACCCGAGAAAGACCCTCGAGCCGCATCTGATTGTGCGAGATAGGTTGCTGCGTTATCCGCAGTCTGCTTATTATAACTGTTCAGAGATTTTTTTATCGAGCTTGCAAGGATATTTTGCTGCGCCGTTTCTTTCATGGCTGTAAGGATGGCCATTTTCTCTGTAAATTTTTGTTGTAAAGCTTTTTCCCGCTCCGTAATGAGCACGCGTAGGGTGTTGCGCTCTTTAGAGGAGAGGTTGTTTAGGTAAAGCTTTTGTCGCTCTTCAGCAAGGCCGTAGCGACGTTCAACATATGCTGATTTTGCATCTGTTTTCATTTGTTCGATAAATGAGAGATGATCTAGGTGTGTTCCAGCCTGCGCAGTATTGCACGTAAGCGCTGCTGTTGCCGCAGTTGTAATCGCAAGTGTTAAGTATACTGATTTCATTTTGCCGGAGTATCCCCTTCTCGTTCCACATCTCCTTATAGATGCCACAAAAAGAAGCTGTATACATAAAACTGACAGTATTGATAATTTTAATCGATTATTGTCAGTTGTTGTGGGTGGGTAATGGAAATCATAGGGCCATTAATAGGGATAAGCTTCCCTCTAACTTTTACTTTTAAGCCTTCTAGGGTCTTGAGTTTGTTTAGCATTTCTTTAGAGAAATTGCGCTTGTATCTGTCGTTGAG
>JAPKEQ010000123.1 GCA_028821995.1 Alphaproteobacteria bacterium | reverse complement strand
TCTATACCCTTATTAAAGGTAATCGTTACGCCTTTTAGCTTAAGTGTAGGGCTTGGTACCTTAAATGCTGTTTGGGGCGTTTTTACAATTGTTTTTGCAGGCGTAGCTCTTTTGCTTTTTTTCTTTGCTTCAAAGTTTGCAATTTCACGCATGAGGTCTGTTGGCCCACTACGCTTCATGCGCTCTTTTGCCACTTGTGACTTGGCAGTATCTTCCACCATTTGCCCAAGACCTGATGATTGTTTACCCATGATGTCGTTCATGTTTATGCCAGCCTTTTCAAGGCCAATCTCTCTGCGCGGCGCTGTGCTTGCGGAGGTGCGAGTACCATCGTTATATAGAATATCTACAAAGTCTTCGTATTTACCTTTATGAACAACAATAGACTGGCTCTCAACGCCTGGTGGCAGGTCATCAACTTCAGTTAAGTTTACAAGGCCTTCCGGCACTTCAAACTCAACCGTAAAATAGCGAATATCCTTTTCAGATAAACTATTCGGGTCTGTATCTGCTTTAGGTAAATAACTCACCACTTTAAGGTGGTCGTAAACAGGTTCTGTTTGAACAAGAGAGGCAGGATCGCCTGATAATGAAACTTTACGCGGTAAATTGCGAAGCATTTCTTCCACAATTTGTGTGTAATACTGTGTTGTCGCGGGGTCGGCAACGCTATTGAGAGAAAAGTTAACCGTTAGGTTGGGTACTTTTGCTGTTTCGGTAATTTCTGTGCCTGATGCGGCTTCATAGCCTACACTATTGGATGGTTTATTTACAACTTCAGCATTTAACTTTAAGTGCATGAAAGATAGAGCAAAGGCCCCTAAAAATAATAGTGTTTGTATAGGTTTAGACATATGCATTTTTAGCGAAAGCACAATTTTGTTGTTTTTGTTTGTGTGGGTATAATGCCATAGAACCCTTTTTAAAACACTCTTTTTGTGATCTTTTTATAGGAGAGTATTAGCGACTCCCCTGCTCTGTCCTATATCATAAAGTTATGAGACGTGTAATTTTTTTGGCGATAGGCTTGGGCTGGGTTTTATACTCGGCTGCTTTTGCACAGGTTACGATTTCAGATAGTATTATTCATTTTGAAAAAGGGCAAAAATATCAAACGCTCTACGTCCGTAATTTATCCCACTACAAAACATTTACTGTGAATACGGTCGCTTTAGAAGTCATCTCTCCTGGAGATCCTAAAACAGAACTTAAGCCTGTGACTGATTTATTTGCGGCACCGTCTCGTTTTATTATTCAGCCGCGCTCAGAAATACCTTTGAAAATTTTTTATAACAGAGACGATGCTATAGACAGTCAAAAAGTCTATAAATTACGCTTCATACCTCAAATGGAGGCGCTGAAACCCGAAGGAAATAGCCAACTCATTACGGTGATAACAGGTGTTGGTGCGCTTATATTTGTAGAGCCAGATGATAAAAAGCCAAAAATTTCTTGGGAGCGCGAGGGCAATGTAATTACGCTTCTTAATGAAGGTAATGTGAATGTAGAAGTACTGAGGAAAGATATCTGCCATAGCAAAAAACCAGAAATTTGCCACTTTTTATCAGGTAAGCGGTTGTATCAGAACGGGTCTTACCAGTTTGTACTGCCTGAAGCATTCCAGAGCGAGAACATTGATATAGACCTTATGATCAATATTAATAAGCAACGTGTCACGGTACCTGTTGAAGCATGGGGGCTGGATTCATGATTTTTAAACACTCCCTCTCTCTTAGCCTCCTTATGACAGCATCTCTTTTCGCTGGCCTTGCTTTTGCAGAAGACGGTCTTGAACCTTATGATGAGGCACCGCCGCCAACTCTTAAAGCGCAACCAACGCCAGAAGTATCTTCCTCTGGTAAAAAAGATGTACCGCAGCTCATGGCTGAGATTCCGCCGCAAGAGCTTTTGTTTGACTTAAAAATTGGTGAGAAACTTGTAGGATCTGTACCTGTTACATATACGGACAGCTGGGTAAAGATCAATGATATAGATATTGTTATTGAACAGTTGAATGCCGCTAAAAACCCAGAAAGCTTTAGAGGGCTGTTAACTGGTAAGATAGAAACAGCAGCTCCAAGAGATGAAGCAGAAATAGGGCAAGTTACTGTAGATCCGAACCAGTTTCTTATTAGTATGAAGATTGCGAAAGAGTCTCTTATCAAACAAGAGCTTGATACGTCTATTCAAGAGTTTAAGCCATATGATAAGTGGGTTTTTGCAAATGCATTTCGTGCAACTGGTAATACGGACTTTCAGTCAGATACGGATGACCGTTTCGCTTTAGACCATACGACAACTTTTGGCGAAGGGCGCTGGTTTATAGAATCGAGAGGTTTTTTACCTAAAGATGAAACCTATCAAGCATCAGACCTTACGTTTAACTATCATATGAACCATTCAACTTTAAAGTTTGGGATGCTTGAAACAGTTGGGCAAAACTTTGCCTTTAGCCGTAACTTCCTTGGTTTTGGGTTGTCTTCAGAGCTGCAAGCCTATGAAGACCTTAGAAACCTGAGAGGTTCTCGGATTGAGCTATATGTACCATCGCGTGCTCAGGTTGATATTTATCGCGGTAATCGTATTCTATATAGCCGTATTTTAGATTTTGGCTTACAGGAAATTGATACCTCTCGTTTTCCATCTGGGAGCTATGGCGTACGCGCGGTTATTACAGAAACAGACGGCACTGAAACTGAGGAATCTTTCAACTTTAGTAAATTCTTAGAAATCTCTCCGCGCGGAAAACCTGAGTATAATGTGCAAGTCGGTATATCTCGTGATGGCAACCTTGGTATTGGCACGACGCCCGTGTACCAAGCAGAAGTAAAATGGCGCCTCTTTGATAACTTCCAAGCGGAAATGGATATCTATGGCGGTAAAGGGTTAAACTTTTTTGAGCCTACTCTTACTTACTATTTAGATAACGACAATCGTTTTGAAAACTCGATGACATACTCATCAGCTGGAGACGCTGCTGTAAACTTTGACTTTTATGGTAAAGGTTTCAAAGAAACAGACTCATGGACTATGA
>JAPKEQ010000039.1 GCA_028821995.1 Alphaproteobacteria bacterium | reverse complement strand
TTGCAGATCATCACTTTGGCGGCAAACCTTTAAAAATTGGATTTACAGCACTGCCGACAGCCGTCTTCAGTGAGCCCCAGTTTGGCACAGTCGGGCTTACAGAAGAGCAAGCCAGAGCTGAGCATGGCGATAATGTTGAGATAAAGACAACAACATTTAAGCCAATGAAGTACAGCTTTACTGAAGTTAAGCCTCTTATAAGCATGAAAATGGTTCTTAAAAAGGATGACCAAACCGTTATTGGCTGCCATATGGTTGGCGCTGACGCTGCAGAAATTATTCAAGCAGCTGGTGTTGCTATTGGCATGAACGCAAAGATGAGTGATTTTTACAACACCGTCGCGCTTCATCCATCATCCGCAGAAGAGCTTGTGCTCATGTAAGCTTTACCTTATATATAGGTAGAGATAAAATAAACCTATAGTGATCTGCCCGACACTATAGCGCCCAAAGATGCCCAGGAAGGATAAAACATGAGCTTTTTAGAGGTTGGCGTCACTGCCCCAAGCTTTACTCTGAAAAATCAAAATAACGAGGACGTGTCCCTCGCAGATTTTGCTGCACAGTGGATAGTTCTTTATTTTTATCCGAAAGCATTGACCCCGGGTTGCACGGTTCAATCATGTGCACTCCGCGACGGTATTAAGGAGCTTTCTTCTTTAAACGCCACCGTGATTGGCATAAGTGGTGACGACCCTCAAAAATTGAAAAAATTTGAAGAAAAAGAATCTCTTAATTTTACTCTGGTCGGCGATCCGGAGCATAACGTGCTGGAACAATATGGAACTTGGGTAGAAAAAAACATGTACGGACGAAAATACATGGGCGTTGCACGCATGACTTATATTATTAACCCTGAAGGTAAAATCCACCACGTCATCCCAAAGGTCTCTCCCAAAAAGCACCTTGATGATGTTCTAAAAGTTCTTAAACAGATTGAAAAACCAAGTAAATGAGCACTGACAAAGTTACTTCTATGAGCAAAAGGCCTAGCGCTAGGCTTAACGATGAAATGAGACACGTTTCTATCGAAACAAACATTAATGCTTACGCTGAAGGTTCATGCCTTATCAGTTTCGGGAACACAAAAGTCATTTGCACAGCAAGTGTCTCTCAAAACGTGCCGCGCTGGCTTAAAGGTCAAAAGCAAGGGTGGATTACAGCAGAATATGGCATGCTGCCTCGTTCTACTCACAGCCGCATGGACAGGGAAGCTGTAAAAGGTAAGCAATCAGGTAGAACTCAGGAAATTTCACGCCTCATTGGCAGAAGTTTACGTAGCGTCGTTGACCTCAAATCTCTTGGTGAGCGTACAATTCAGTTAGACTGTGATGTCATTCAAGCAGATGGCGGAACAAGAACAGCCTCAATTACAGGCGCCTATGTCGCTCTTCATTTAGCCGTTCAAAAACTATTTACTGAAGATAAAATTGATCAAATGCCCCTCACTGATTATGTAGCAGCTATTAGCTGCGGCATAACAAGTGCTGGCGCCGTTTCAGACCTTGACTACAAGGAAGATTCCAACGCTATAGCCGATGGAAACTTTGTCATGACAGGAAATGGCATGTGGATTGAGCAACAAGTGACAGCAGAGCAAGCTCCCATTAGCTCACAGGATATTCAAAGCCTACATAACCTTGCTGAAAAAAGCATTGCTGAGCTTGTTCAATTACAGAAAAAAGCAACCGGAGAGGCATCATAATGACCCTTCCAAAAACAATCCTACTTGCAACCAAAAACCCTGGAAAACTCAAGGAATACCAAGCCCTTTTTGAAGGCTTACCCATTGAGCTAAAAACGCTGAATGACGTTGATTTTCCTGATGTTGATGAAACAGGTACAACCTTTTTTGAAAATGCAAAACTCAAAGCAGATTCTGCTTTTGAGCTAACAGGCATGCCAACTCTTGCAGAAGATAGCGGTCTTTGCGTTGATGCACTTGGTGGCGCCCCAGGCATATATACAGCAAGATATGGCGGCATGGAAAAACTCCTTGAAGCCATAAAATCCCCGAAAAAAAGCCGAAAAGCACATTATCATTGCTGCCTTGCTTACAAAGATTCACATGAAACAACTCAAAAGTTTGAAGGTAACCTGCAAGGAAGCATTGCTACAGAAATATCTGGCGAAAATGGTTTTGGCTTTGATCCTATTTTCATTCCTGAAGGGTTTTCAAAAACAGTTGCAAACCTAGATGAACAAACTGTCCTTCCTATTCGTCACAGAACCATTGCCTTGCAAAAGTTCATCGAACACCTGAAAGAGCTGAATGTCGCATAACGATATTGCTGTTTACATTCATTGGCCCTGGTGTAAGAGAAAGTGCCCCTATTGTGATTTTAACTCACATGTAAGTGATCACTTACCTGAAGAAGATTATCTGCAGGCCTTACTGACCGATTTTAAAACCCAATCAAAAAATTTTGAAGGGCGCAATTTAGTTAGTATCTTTTTTGGTGGCGGCACCCCTTCTCTTATGAAGCCACTCACAACAGAAATTTTAATCAACGAGGTTTGCAGCTTTTTTAAAACTTCATCAGACAAAGTTGAAATCACTCTTGAAGCAAACCCCACATCCTCATCACTTAATAAATTTTTAGATTTTGAATCAGCCGGTATAAATAGATTTTCTATAGGCGTCCAATCCCTTCAGGATAAACATTTGCAGTTTTTAGGGCGTGAACACAGTGCAAAAGAGGCTCTTCATACCGTAGAACAAGCTTTAAAAACAAGGGCTAGGATCAATTTTGACCTGATATATGGCCTACCAGAACAAAACCTTACAGAATGGCTGTCAGATCTTTCCTACGCCGTCTCTGTGGAGGCAGGCCATATCAGCGCATACCAGCTCACAATTGAGCCAAACACTAAGTTTTACAGTGACATGCGCAAAAACAATCTCACCCCCATGCCCAACGATTTACAAGCAGATTTCTTTGATGCCACACGTAAAAAACTTACTGAAAGCGATTACTCACACTATGAAATATCCAACTTTGCAAAGGTAAACCAAGAGTGTCAGCACAATGTTCATGTCTGGAAATATGGTAGTTATCTGGGCATAGGAGCAGGTGCACACGGCCGCCTGCACTGCAAAAACATCACAGCCATTCAAAACTACAAGTTGCCATTTAGGTATATTGAAAAAGTGGCCAAAAACCAACACGGTGTCTTTATGTCACAAGAAACAGATAACGAAACCGCTCTTTTTGAGAAAATTTTACTTGGTATACGACTTAAGGCTGGCGTCAAACTTACAAACAAAGAGTTGTCCATTTTAGATGCAGAAGGCCTCTCATTACTCCAAAAAAGTAACGCCTTACTATGGGATGGAACAACACTCAAAATCCCAGGCAGTCATACCCAGCTAACCGATGATATCTTATTGAAAATAATAAAATAAAACACAAGTGAGTAAATGCTCACAAACGTACACCGATCTAAAAAGAACATGCCTATTATAAAGACATAGCCTTGCCTAAGAATCAGGATTCATAACAGGTTTATTTTTTTCTACTTTGAAATAATCATACACAGCTGATACGCCTTTTGTTGTTTGTGCAAGATAGATAATCTGCTCGCGCGCACTATTCTTAGATACAACACCAATCAAATAAACGTTACTTTTGTGAACAACCACAGATAGGTCGTTAGGGTTTGCCTTGAATGAGCCAATAATGCGACTACGTACCTTTGTTGCAAGACCTGCATCATAAGCATAATGGCGTCTTAGATAACTAGAATCAACATCCATCAAATCAGTAACAGAATGAACCCCGTCCACAGCATAAACCGCATCAATAATGCTATTACGTAAGTCCTCACGTGCAACAGAACCAACCAAATAAACACTTCCGCCATAAACAGAGACATCTACAGCAGGAACAGCGCCAAAATCGACCTGAGCAAGCCCAGCCTTAACTTTTGCAGCAATCGTAGCATCTTCAAGAGAGCCCTCCAGCGAACGATCCTGAGTGGCAGCCATACCAACAACAGCTGCACCACCGATTAAAAGTGGAGCACATCCAGATAATAATGGGAAAGCTATAACTAAAGAAACGATCAAATTGGTTTTCATAATTGGTTAGGCCTTTATTTTGTTACCCAACCAATATCACATACGTTTTTATGATGCTCAAGCTTTAATGGGCATAAGTATACAACAAAAACATCTATGCTTACATCAAATGTATCATTTCGAATCATTAGTATTTTTGCTGCTGTTTTTAAACGCTTTAACTGGCTACTGGAAATAACACTATACTTCCCGTCCCTTTTACGGCGCGCCTTAACCTCAAGCAAAATCAAAGAGGTCTTTTTAGATAAAATTAAATCTACCTGAACTCCACCCAGCTTCTGATCCCTTAAAACCTTGTACCCCCGCAGCAAAAAATAGCAATATGCGACGAATTCTCCAATTTGGCCTGTAATCTTATTGTCTCTCATGCAAAAAATTTATAGAATCCCATATAGTTTGGCAATAGAAACAATCGCGGCAAGGAGCCTCATGCGCACATTTTCAATTTACGCCCTCACAACACTTATCAGCACCTCGGTATGGGCTCAAGCGCTTCCAATATCAGAAACAGCCGTACAACTAAACCTAAACTACCTCAACCAAAATGGCATGCTGGAAAGTTTAAAAAAAGCTGAAGAGGCACAAAGGACTGCATATAACTATCACCCTGGTGGAAGCACACCCTCTATTATGCAACCCCAAACATCTCACCTTATTGAAAATTATATCGCTTTAAAACAAGGCGCCCCCCTGCCCTACTCACTCCAAACAATGGAAACAGGCCCCGCAGATATTTTAAAGGCTGTTAAAACATTAAATGCCCCTAACCCAACATCTAACTATCTTAAAATTGGTGTTTTTCTACCTATAAAAGGTCCTCTCAAGAATATTTCTGCAAACATTCTCTCCTCTATTCAAATGGCTTTATTCGAACTTCAAAACAACAATGTGCTTGTTTATGTGTATGACATTGGAAGCTCTGATGACCAAGCATTTAAAGCAACCACCCTTGCCAAGCAAGATGGTATCAATGTAGCCTTAGGCCCTATACGTGCAGATCAAGCTAACTTTGTTAAAAGCGTATTAAAAAATATCCCGATGATAAGCTTTACCAACACAGAAACAGCACTTCGTAAGGACCTCTACTCTATAAGCTACCTTCCACACGACCAAATTACTGCAATTACAGATCACACACTTTCATCAGGACATACAAAGGTATCGTCCTTCATAGCTCATGCTGATCCTGTACAGAAATCTCTTTCTGATGAATTCATTAAACATATTCAGTCATCCACCTATAACCAAGCTTTCGTTCATCCAACATGGAGTTACGATGCCAGCACAAACAACAATAAAAATGATATTAAACAGTTTATTAAACACAACGAGATACTTAATGCTCAACTCTCGCTTATTGAAGCTTTAAGTGCAACAGAAGTTCTTACAGAAGAAGAGAACACCCTCTTCCAGGAACTTCAAAACGATAACCTCTCATCTCTCATTCCATTCGAAAGCCTCTTTTTACCAGTTACCCCTAAAGACGCCAAAACACTCTCTCACCAGCTTGCATTCTATGATATTGAAGCCAACAAAACTCAAGTTTTTGGCCTTTACTCTCTTGCAAACCTGGTTGGACGAAAAGATTTTCCAAGTAGCTTAAGCGGCATGATTTTACCAACACCAAATCAAAAACCGCTTAATGTTTTTGAAAAAAAATTCAAAGATACCACAGGAAAAACCGCAAAAAATCTAGATGTCCTTGCCTATGACGCTATCCATATTTTAAATGAAATTGCCCTTATTTCTGATGGCAAATTTAGTCAAGAGATCCTTGAAAGGCCTTCTGGCTTTTGGGGGTACGGTGGTGCTGTAAAATTCCTAGACAATGGCAAAAATATTCGTAAGTACGGCATATCGAAGATATCCAGAAGAAATGTAACTCAATTAACAGAAGTAACAGGGCTTGCTACCCATAAAACATACGAGACACAACCCAAAAGAAACCCTTTCTTTGGCGGCGGGGATTGGAGCTACAAAAAACCCAAGAAACAGCCTGAAAAAGGCAAAAAATCTAACTTTTACATTGAGTGGTTTTAAGACGTTATATAACCCTTAAGCGCCATATAAACAGATACGTTTTCGTCAGAATGACCATCACGTAAATGAGATATATCTGCCCACATAGACTTGCTCCCCTCACTCAACATACGGGCAGGAAGCCCTTGTGCTTGAGCAATGAAATCCGCCTTCTGATTATCAAATACAGGGGGTTTAAGGCTTGAACAGGCCTGATGAGGGCTCATACCAGCATCCATAGCGACTCTAAGCTGTGAAAGCCTCCGGAAGTGTCTCTGAATAAGTATAATGATTCCTTGAGCCCCCTCTCCTTCTTCTAACATCGCATGATAAAGCTTATCAGCGTCCCTGAAGTTTTTCTTACCGAGCATGTCACAAAGCTTAAATACATTCATTGCAGGCGCATTAGAAAGAACGGCCTGGCAAGCCTCCAGCCCAACAGATGATTGCCCTAAAGTGTATAAATCAAGCTTATCCAGCTCTAGTAAAGTCGCAGCTTTATCATGCCCTAAATAAGCTTGAAGGAAATTCATAGCATCAGCACTAATGGCTTTATTTTTATCCTTAAAATATGAGGAAACCGTTGCAGATAAGTCCCTAACACCTTCTTGGTAACACCTAACCACCATAACATTTGTAGCTTTTTCAAGCGCTTTCACTTGCGCCAATTTTGCATCAACGCCCGGCGCCTGCACCAAAATCACAACATCACTTAACTGCTGGCCTGCTAGATCATTTAACATTGCAAGGATAGCATTAATAGACTTTGTATCCAATCCACCATGTAAACCGTCAATACGAATAAGACGCACACCTCCCCCAAAAGAAAGCGTTGTAGAAGACTCATAAAGTCGAGAAGATTCATCTATTAAATCAGCCACATCCAAACGATCGTGCAAAAACGGGTCATCGGGGGCATGCGTCACAAGAGGAATTATTTTATCAGAAAGTTCCTTTACCTTCCCTGAATCATCCCCATAAATAAAAATAATTGGAGTAAGAGCTTTTTGCCCAGACAGGTAAGGTTTAAGAGTGGCCTCTGTGAGTTTCATTCACGTCCCATCGCGTACATTTTAAAATGCACTTGTTGAATAATATCTTCGGCAAGACGATCAATAGCCCTTTCCTGAGCTGAACTCTCTTCACTATCTGTTGCAAACCCGGTTGCTTGGACATTGTAAGCAACCACCTGACTAAGCTTTGTTTTCAGAAGACTCTCACTGTTTAGGTCAAGCAGATCAATATGGGCAACAACTTGTAACTGATACCTCTCATCTGAAGCTGTTCTGCTTGTTGCCAGCGCGTTTGTATACTCACTTAGAGATACATTAAGTGTATAGCGCCCCCCCTCTGAAGAGAAGACATTACTGAGTTTTTGCGATAGCCTTTGAGGCATACGGCGAGAACCTACATTTCTCTCAACACCTTGAATCTGAACACTTCCAACAGCAACTTCAGAAAATTGCCCCTGAAAACCTGCAGTACTTTTATACATTGGAGCATAGCTACATGCCGCAGATGCAAAACAAAGACTTAATAAAACTGGTATTTTTTTTATATTCATTACATTGGCCTTACTACAAAGTTAACAAGTCTGTTAGGAACAACCACACATTTAAGAACGTTCTGCCCCTCTAGATGGTTTGCCGCTATTTCACGCGCCTTATCTTCCATAACATCCTTAGAAAGGTTAATAGGCACAGTTGCTTTCTCTTTAAGTTTACCATTAATTTGGATAATCATTGTAATTTCATCATCAATAGCAACTTTAGCATCAAATACTGGCCAGCTAGAAGCGTGCAGCGGCGTTTCTTGCCCAGAAATTTTCCAAAGCTCTTCTGTCATATGGGGCGCAACAGGATTAAGAAGCTGAAGAACAACACCACAACCGTACTTATATAGAGATTTTTCTGCATCTGTGCTTAACTTCATTCCTGATAGAGTATTAGTGAGCTCCATTACCGCTGCAATAAGCGTGTTAAACTGGAAAGACTCTATATCTTTTGAAGCTTTATCTATTGTTTTATGAATAGCGCGATGTACAGATTTTAGCTCTTGACTTCCCCAATCGTCAGTATACAAAACAGGCAAACTCTCAAAAGATTTATGCAAAAGACTCCAAACACGGCCCATAAAACGCCAAGCACCCTCAATTGCACCGTCGCTCCACTCAAGGTCACGCTCCGGCGGAGCTGTAAACATCATAAATGTACGCAGTGTATCCGCGCCATATCTCTCCAGTAAGATATTAGGATCAACACCATTATTTTTAGATTTGGACATTTTCTCCATGCGGTTAACCTTTAACAGGTCACCCGTTTTCACATGCGTAGCAACATCACCATTCCACTCAACATCATCAGGATTAATATATTCACCAGATGCATCTTGGTATGAGTTGTTGATCACCATTCCCTGTGTTAACAACGACTTAAATGGTTCGTGAGTATTTACATACCCCTGATCCTTAAGAACCTTAGTAATAAACCTTGAGTAAAGTAGATGCAAGACAGCATGCTCGATACCACCAATGTACTGATCTACGCCACCTTCCATCCAGTAAGTAGCTTCATCACCAATAGGGTCATTACTTTTAACATCCGCATAACGAAGGAAGTACCAGGATGAATCCATAAAGGTATCCATTGTGTCAGTCACGCGTTCCGCATCCTTGCCGCAACAAGGACACTTAGTATGTTTCCAGCTAGAATGACGATCTAAAGGGTTTCCAGGAACATCAAATGTTACATCTTTAGGAAGCTCTACAGGAAGGCTTTCTTTAGGAACAGGGACTGTGCCGCAATCTTTGCACTCAACAAAAGGAATAGGACATCCCCAATAGCGCTGCCGAGAAATTCCCCAGTCTTTTAAACGAAAGTTAACTTTACGCTGCCCTTTATTAAGGCCTTCAATATATTCAGATATCTTTAAACTTGCATCACTTGATGTCAAACCATCAAAAATATCAGAGTTAGTAAGTACTCCCTGACCTGTGTAAATATCAGACTCAGTAACAGTTTTACCATCAGGAAGAATAACCGTTTGAATAGGAAGGTTGTATTTAGTTGCAAAAGCAAAATCACGTTCATCGTGCGCAGGAACAGACATAACTGCTCCAGTCCCATAAGACATCAACACAAAGTTTGCAATATAAACAGGAAGCTCTTTACCTGTAATAGGGTGAACAACAGTCTGTGGAAGCTTATATCCGCGCTTCTCAGCCTTTTCAATATCTTCAGCAGCCGTACCAAGCGCTTGGCACTCAGAAACAAACTGAGCAGCCTTCTCGTCCGAAGAGGCAACCTCTATTGCCAACGGGTGCTCTGGAGCAATTGCACAATATGTACATCCCATAAGCGTATCAGGGCGGGTTGTGTAGACCGTAAGGCCCTCATCCCAGCCATTCACATCAAAAGTAAACTCTAACCCCTCACTGCGGCCAATCCAGTTAGCTTGCATGGTTTTCACACGTTCAGGCCAGCCTTTTAGGTCATCAAGGTCATTCAAAAGCTCATCAGCATAGTCTGTAATACGTAAAAACCACTGATTCATAGCCTTTCGAACAACAGGAGCGCCGGAGCGCCACCCCTTACCATCAACAACTTGCTCGTTCGCAAGAACTGTATGATCAACAGGATCCCAGTTTACAAGTGACTCTTTTTGATACACCAACCCTTTACTGTATAAATCTAAAAACAACTCTTGCTGCTTACCATAGTATACAGGAAGGCATGTTGCAATCTCCCGATCCCAGTCGTAAGAAAGTCCAAATTTATTCAAATCAACTTTCATAGCTTCCACGTTAGAGAGAGTCCAGTCTTCCGGGTGCTTATTGTTCTTTAAGGCTGCATTTTCAGCAGGAAGACCAAATGCATCCCAGCCCATAGGGTGAAGAACATTATATCCCTTAGCTCTGTAGTAGCGTGCTACAACATCTCCAATTGTATAATTTCTTACATGTCCCATATGAAGCTTACCTGATGGGTAAGGGAACATCTCTAAAACGTAATACTTTGGCTTATCTTTGCTTGCGATACTCTTAAAAGCTTTGTTGTCTAACCAACAAGATTGCCATGTTTCTTCAACACTAAAGGGATTGTACTTTTGCATAATGTCCTAATTCTCTATTGACTGGCTTTAGCGCGAACACGGAAAGAGCGCGCGTTTGTAAGAATTGTTTCTTCAAGCTCTTTAGCTGTTGCTTCTTGAGAGCCTAAATCTGTCCAGCCGGATGCTGTTTTGCCTTTTTTAAAGACGCTCACATTAAGTGCAGAAGGAGAAAGCTCTTTACCTAAAAGCATAATGTTTACCTTAAACTGCTCTTCTGAGTTATTTGGACTTGTGTACCAATCAGTTAAAATAACGCCTCCTGCGCTGTCAGCTTGGTAAATTGGCATGAATGAAACAGCCTCAAGAGAAGCGCGCCAAAGGTATGGATCTACACCAATACTTGCGTTAGATGAGTCTTTATTATCAAAAGAATCAAGAAGGTTACCCGTTTTACCAGAAAAAAGACCTGGCCCATCAGGCGCATCGTGGGGCTTTGGGTTTGGATCCGTTGCTTCTAAACCTGACCCACAAGCAGCAAGGGTTAAAGAAGTTGTAAGCATTAAGCTTTTTATGTATGTATGTTTCATTGTATACCTTTCTCCCAAAACATCAAAAATCAATATATGTGCGCCATTATAGTACTGTTTCCTATCTTTCCACAAGAAACAACGCACAAAAAAACAGGCAGCCTCTCGCTGCCTGTTTTATAAGTAAAGTTCGGTTTAGAACTTAACGCGCATGTTTACGCCGTACACACCGATATCTTCAAAGTTTGTAGATGTAGAATCATCAAACTCGAAGTTTTTGTAGTATGCAGCAGCAGAAACACCGTGGCCTAGGTTGTACTGACCAGCAAGACCGAAGTAAGTAGTCTCGTCGTCTTTAACACCAGCACCGTTTTCGTGCTTAGAGTAGTCAGCAGCAACTTCAAAGGCGTCCCAAGTGTAACCAAGTTTCACGTAGTAGAAAGTTGGGTCATCTTGAGTTGCAGTTGGAGTGTCAATTTCTTGCTGTCCGTAAGCAACAGTCGCGCCGAAGCCGCTGTCATGCTTAGCAGATACAGAACCAGAAACTTGGCTTTCAAAAGTAGCACCAGGCAAACCAGCTGTGTTATCGTTAAACGCTACGTAACCAATTCCACCTTTAATAGCGAACTCGTCAACACGTCCGTGGTAAAATACACCAGTATCTGTGTCGCCGCCCTGTGCAGCAGAAACGCGCACTTGGAAGCCGTTAAAGATTGGAGAGTCGTAACGTACAAGATCTTTACGTCCGTTACCGTCCATGTTGTTAGTAGCTGAAGCAATAGTGTCAGTAGAGTAACCGCCACCAGAAGTACGGAATAGCATGTTACCACCAAGATCTTCAATATCTGATCCAAGTACATCACCAGCACCGGCCATATCTTGCTCAGTTATACCATCAGTAGCTGTAGAAGTGTGACCAACAAAGATCGCACCAAAGTCGCCACCAAGACCAACACGTGAGTGACGTGCTGCTAGGCTACCTGTAACGTTAGCTGGAGTGTTTTGTACACCAGCAGTGTTAGTTTGCTGTAGAACATCAGAAGCGTTAGTCTGGTATTCCATTTCCAACAATGCAGAAGCAGTTAGACCGTTATCAAGAGCTTGTTCGCCCTTTAGGCCAAAACGTGTGCTTGAAAAGTCGTTATCAACAACGTTGAACTCAGTGTCAGTACCGTCATCAACGATCATAACACCTTTGTTTACTTGTCCGTAAAGCTCTACGTCGATAGCGTTTGCGTTAGACGCAACACCAGCAACCGCAACAGCTGAAGCAGCAATCAACAATTCTTTTTTCATTATATTTCTCCCTAAGGATTTTTCTTTTATTACCATGAGCGAGACGAATCTCTATCACCAAGCTGTAAGATAAAGGTCTTAATGGGCAGGGTCAAGCCTTGGAGAGTTTTAAAGAAAGGGGGGTGTGTTCTTTATGTAACGCTTTATTCTCAGCCACCTTTGATATATATTACCTTTTATGAAGCGTATATATCAAAAAATTGAGTCTGAGCTTGCCTTACAGAAGGCAACGCTTATTGCTGTTAGCAAAAAGCAACCTGCATACAAAATCAAACAAGCTCTTTCATTAGGCATCAGAAACTTTGGTGAAAGCTACATGCAAGAAGCCCTTACAAAGATTAATGATAGAGTATTTAAAGACGCAACCCTTCACTTTATAGGCCATTTACAAACCAACAAAACTAAAGAAGCGGTCCTATATTTTGACTATATACACTCTGTAGATAGGTTAAAACTTATAAAATCTATTGAAAAGGAAGCTTTTAAACAGTCTAAAGTTCAAAAAATTTTTATACATGTAAAACCATACAGCGATGAGAACAAGTCAGGATGTTCAATAGAAGAGCTACCGACGCTTCTTGAATACACAAAAGCGAACTGCTCACATATTCAAGTTTGCGGACTAATGTGTATACCACCACTTAATATTCAAGCAAAAAAAGCCTTTCAGGCCATAGAAACATTAACAAACGAATATAAATTTAAAGAAACATCCATGGGAATGTCATCGGATTACCCAGAAGCCCTCAAGCACGGAGCCACCTTTATTAGGGTAGGCACCGCACTTTTTGGCGAAAGATCATGACTCAGAGATTTTGTTCACAATATCTAAAAGCTCTTTAGAATCTCCAAAGAACACTTTAATGTGACCAATCCCCTCTTTTTGACTTACCTGAACCTTTGAACCAAGGACAGACTGCATACGTGACTCAAGCTCCAAGGTTGCAGGACTTACATTCCTCTGACGAGGTTCTTTTTTCTTCTTACCATCAGAGTTCTTTCTTACTAAATCTTCGGTTTCACGGACAGAAAGTGTCTTTTTTATGACCTGATTTGCGATACGAAGTTGCAGCGCAGCATCATGCGAAAGACCAAGAAGAGCGCGCGCATGACCCATAGTAAGTAAACCCTCACTCACGCAAACTTTAAGTTTTTCCGGCAAAGAGAGCAGACGCATCAAGTTTGTTACATGACTTCTGCTCTTTCCTGTTACTTTTGCTATCTGTTCATGGGTATAATTAAACTCATTCATAAGGCGCAAATATCCGTCAGCCTCATCAATTGGGCTTAAATCTGCCCGCTGAACATTTTCTACCAATGCAATTTCAAGCGCGCGGCCATCATCCATCTCTTTAACAATAACAGGAACCTCTGAAAGCCCTGCCATTTGCGAAGCACGCCAACGGCGCTCACCTGCAATAATTTCAAAACGATCCCCTGTAGGGCGCACAAGAAGGGGCTGCAGAACCCCTTGGGACTTAATTGATTCAGATAATGCCTTAAGAGCATCCTCATCAAACATACGACGTGGTTGGGCATCTGAAGGACCAAGCAATGCGACAGAAAGAACCTGAGGGTTTCCTGTACTTTCAAAACCACCACCTACAGCAAAATCACTATCATCAAGAAGGGCGCCGAGACCTTTACCAAGACCTTTATTCATTATGCAGCCACTCCTACTTTAGCGTTAGACAGATGGTTATGCCTGCGGATCATTTCGCCAGCAAGACGGATATAAGCCTGACTACCAGCGCAAGCTACATCATAAAGAAGAACAGGTTTACCATGGCTCGGTGCCTCCGAAACACGCACATTACGAGGAATAAGCGTTTTATACACAAGGCGTCCCAAATGCTCACGTACTTCTTTTTCAACCATGCCCGAAAGTTTGTTACGTACATCAAACATTGTAAGCAACACACCGCCAACTTCAATATTGGGGTTCAAGTTACGTTTCACAAGTTTTACAGTTTGCAACAACTGAGAAACACCCTCCATAGCAAAGAACTCACACTGCAACGGCACTAAAACTTCTGTTGATGCAGAAAGTGCATTCAATGTTAACAACCCAAGAGAAGGGGGGCAGTCTATAAAGATGTAATCATACTGGTCTCGGATTGACTTTAAAGAATCACGTAAACGGTACTCACGCGCCATAACAGGAACAAGCTCAACCTCTGCACCTGACAAATGTATCGTAGATGGAATCAAACTCAAATTAGGAACACTTGTAGAGATAACAGTATCTTCAATTACTGCTTTTTGCATAATTAAAGAATAAGAGTTTTGCTTATTGGAAGATTTATCCAAATTAAAACCTGTTGTCGCATTACCTTGAGGATCAAAATCCACAAGAAGAACTTTTTTTCCGCACGCAGCAAGTGCGGTTGACAAGTTCATTGCCGTTGTTGTTTTTCCAACACCGCCTTTTTGATTAACAATTGCTATAATATGAGCCATTCGAGTGTTTCCTTTATTGGGTTTTTACGAATTGCGTTATTTTTATAATTTTCGCACCCTCTTTAGTTATACTCGGAAACGTTTCATATGTCATCTGATATTTTTTAGAACACTCTAACAACTCCTCTTTAAAGCTCTGGCCTTTTAATAAAACCATTTGATCTGTCCGGTCATGTAAATGAGATGTCATATTAA
>JAPKEQ010000038.1 GCA_028821995.1 Alphaproteobacteria bacterium | reverse complement strand
CTTCATCAGCTTTGGCTACGATAAAAAAGCAGCAAGTAAAGGCTGGGGCCGTGTGCCTGAGCGCACATTTCTCACCCTTGGTTTTTTAGGTGCCTTCCCTGCACTTCTTCTGGGACGCAAGGTATTTAAGCACAAAACCTTTAAAAGAAAATTTATTGTTCCCATGTGGGGTCTGTTTATTTTACAGGCTGGGCTTGTTGGTTATTTTCTCTACTCTTTATAAAAAGAAAACCCTTCGCATTGCGGTGCGAAGGGGGCTTTCCGAACTCTCCTATATGCTATGAAACACATAAGGGCTCTCATCACCCAAGCAAAGGAAGGCTATTTATATGCATGGAAAGGAAACATGCAAAGCCTGCTCAGGTGGTATTCGATTAGGCTCTGTTCATATTTTTATCAGCTTTGGCGCTGTATCAACAGAGGGGTTTTATTGGTCGCAGGGAGAATTAAGTAGAGGACTGACTCGTCCAATATTAATTCTCCCCACTATAACTTCAAACTGCGTGGGCGCTACACCACTCATCAAACAAAAGGCGCTATAGACACCTGATGCTCTTTACGTACACTGCCATGAGGATTCCCGCGCTTTCGAATAAAATCCGAAAGTCGGGCACAGCAATGCAAGTGATGCACACTACAAAAAATAACGAAAAAGGTTCCTGCCCTAAACATTAAATTTTGTTAACAGATTTGAAGCCATTAGGCCCAGAACCAGCAAAAAACTAGCCTGGAAATGGGGCTGAAAAACAGCGCCCCATACGAAAACAGCAAAGTATGCGCTAAAACCTAAAAAAAGGCCGCATCCCGCAAAGAGGCGCATATAGCCCCTCCCACAAGTCCCTCAAAATTAAAGAGGGTTTCAAGTGATTTCCGTATAATATCGGCCATAACTCAAAGCGCAAATTACGCTCACTTGGTCATCGCCAATTCAAAATAGAGATTAAATGAGAAAAATGAAAACTTGGTGATTTGATAAATTTAAGTATGCCGTAATTTTTAACGGACGTCAACACCTTGTATGCAATTTTTAATTTCAAGAAAATACCTGCGGGGGGTTTGTTTGAAACAACAAAAAGCCGAGAGCAGACATGAAGCAAGGCAAAAAAATGCTCGCAACAGCGAGCATTTCTAAAAAGCGTTTAGCGCCACTTAAATTAAATCGGCATACGAATAATTTCTTGATAGGCCTCAACAGCTCTATCACGTACAGATAGCATCGTCTGGAGTGTGATATCTGCTTTATTTACGGCATCAATAACTTCTTGTACAGGAACATTCTCACCGTTTGCAAGAGCGCCAGTCATCGCTTCCGCTGTTTTTTGAGCCTGAACAGTTTCGCCTACAGCGTTTTTAACAAGCTGGCCAAATGTTTTGCCAGCTTCTTGCGTTTCAGATGCAGGTTTGGCACTAATAGCATTTGCAATTTGCCCAATCGCGTTATCAATTTTCATAAGATACCTGCCCTTTTTATTGTTTTTATCTTAGCAGCTCTATTGATCTTACCATCATTTCCTTGGCAGATTCAATAGCAGTGAGGTTTGCTTCGTATGAGCGCGTTGCAGTTCGCATGTCGGTCTGTTCCACAAATGTATCAACATTGGGGTAAAGTACAAAGCCCTGCGCATCTGCAAGCTCATGGCTTGGATCGTAAATCGGCTTAAGCGGCGTATTGGTATCTTTGTACTCACGGGCAATTTTAGGCTCAACCATACCTGTTTGACGGTTGACTTCTGCTCTAAACGTCATCATTTGACGGCGGTAAGGACCGCCTTCTGGTGTTTGTACACTTTCAGCATTTGCAATGTTCTCTGAAAGCATATTCATGCGGGCTGACTGAGCACGAAGCCCTGACAGTGAAGTTTGCATGCTATCCATTAAATCCATAATCTACGTCCTTCCCTTAACGTTGTCTATTGACCACTGCACGCTGGAAGCCCATGTGCTTAGTCATAAGGTTTGTGAGCATACGGTGCTGAAGCTGAATTTCGTTCAACTTGTACATCTCTTCATCAAGCTTTACAGAGTTCCCATCGTAACGCATATGCTCTTTACTCTCTGTCATTGCTGTTTTGAAACGATCTCCGCTACCTTCAATGTGTTTACCATTGGTGTTTTGCAGCTGAAGCGTCATTTTGTTTACGCTTGCTTTAAAGTTAATATCGCGCGAAAGGTAGTTTGGTGTTTCCGCGTTTGCAATATTTTCTGATACAACACCCTGACGACGGATTAAGTAATCCATACGGCTGTTTACTGCATTCATCAAACTTGGTTTCATGAGACTAAGTCTCCTTACTTGTTCTTCTCTTCCCACCAGTCAATATGCATAGGCCGTGCCAAAAGCTATTTTTAGATAGAATAGCGCGCGTGTATATACGCGCGCGCATAGGCATTTTTTTAAAGTTGGCACACCTAGTGCATATATCCACCTTAAGAGAAGGAAACATAACCGATGAAACAATGGATGAAACCCGTAATGACCAAAGACTTCGCCCTCCAGCTTGGACTTGTGAGCCTTATGCTTGGCGGCATTATCTTTGTACTTGGTTTTGCCATGAGCACAAGGGAAAGTGCAAACGGTTACAGCTACTTAGATAAGGCAAATGTGGCGGCTCTAAGTACAAAACAAGGGGAAAACTCATGAATTTAAGCTTTTTAAACTTACGTATCGATATTTTTAAACTTTTATTTGGTATTGCCATTTCAGCAGCAGCTGCAAGCATGGTTAACGAAGTTTACGGCCAAAATGAACCCACAGTTCGCTTGAAGGACATTGCCGATATTGAAGGTGTGCGTAGTAACATGATCATTGGTTATGGTCTTGTTGTCGGTCTTAACGGTACAGGTGACAGCGCCAACTCAATTCCATTTACACGGCAAAGTTTGGTGAGCATGTTAAACCGCCTCGGCGTTAACAGCTCTCAAGTGGAAAGTCAGCTCAAAACAAAAAATGTGGCAGCTGTTATGATTAGCAGCGAACTTCCTGCGTTTGCACGCCAAGGGAGCCGTTTAAATATTACTGTATCTTCGCTCGGAGATTCCAAATCTCTTGAAGGCGGGCAGCTAATTGCAACCCCTATGGTGGCCGCAGATGGTGAAACATACGCTGTTGCTCAGGGCCCTGTTATTGTTGGCGGGTTCACAGCAGAAGGCGCAGCGGGCAGCATCACTAAAAATCACCCCACAACAGGATTTATTAGTGAGGGTGCCATTGTAGAACGCGAAACAGGACATGAGCTTGCAGATCTTCAGCGTTTGCGCTTTATTCTTAAAAATCCAGATTTTACAACAGCTGTTCGTGTGAGCAAGGCACTCAACTCAGCCTTTGGTGAACCTCTTGCCCGTACCGTTGATAACGGGACAATTGATCTAAGCGTACCTGACAGCTTACGCACAGAAATGGCGAGCATTATTCAAAAAACAGAAAACATTAAAGTACGACCTGATAGCATTGCCCGTGTTGTTATTGATGAAAAAACAGGGACCATTGTTATGGGTAAAGATGTAAAAATTTCTCCCGTTGCTATCTCTCATGCTAACGTTACGGTTAAAATTGATGAAGGTGGCACGGTCTCCCAAGCTGATGCTTTTGCTTTTGGTGGCATTTCTCAATTTGTGCCAGATACAGAAATTGCGGTGGACGAAGATGCAGGAAAATTTTCTGTTCTTAACATTAGTGGCAGTCTTTCAGACCTTGTAAACGGCCTTAACACCCTTGGCGTAAAACCGAGAGATATTATCTCTATTCTTCAGGCCATTAAAGCCAGCGGCGCGCTTCAAGCCGATATTCAGTTAATGTAGAGGGAGCATATTTATGAATATTCAAATGTTTCAAACCCCTGCACAAAAGGCCGCAACTTACAAGCCAAGCGATGAGCAACGTGCCAAAGAAACAGCCAAAGATTTTGAAGCTGTTTTTGTAAACCAAATGCTAAACCTTATGCAGCCAGAACTCCAAAACGACGCCTTTCATGCAGGAAATGCTGAGAACCAGTTTCGTGCATTTTTAAATGATAACATCTCAGAAGAGATTGCTGAGCGCGGCGGTGTTGGGCTTGCAGACCATATTTACGACGAACTTATAAAACTTCAGGAGGCTTCTAAATGATTGATTTGAATATTGGCGTGGAAGCACGTAATATAGTAACCGATGCAATACTTGCATGTGAAACAATTGAACACTTCCTAAAGGAGGAAAATAAAGTTCTAAAAGGCGGGCATATTAGCATTATTGAGGAGAACCTCAAAAACAAACAGCGCCTTGCCGCTAAGGTTGAGCGACTTCTAAAGCTTCTCCAAACACAGCCTCAAGAAGTTAAAAACAACCCAGACCTTAAACCACAAATTGAGCACCTTAAAAGTGCTTTTGAAAGCTATCAAAATGAAGCGCGCCACAATAGCATACTGCTTCAAGGGGCGCACCACTCTACAACGAATGTTCTAGGCGTACTCAGAGATGCCGTGCAGCAGCACCAACAAAAGAACGAAGCTAAGACCTACGCAAAAGATGGCAGCGTGCAAAGCACAGGCACAGGAAAACGCCTCGTTATGAAAGAGGTTTAACCCTTTCATAAACCCATACATTATGCTATTAAAGCTGCTGATTTCCTGCTAAAATAAAGCTATATAACAATAAGAATACTGGGCAAAAAACAGTGCCAAGAAAAGAGATGAAAAGTGCCGAGGAAGGCACAATCGTAATGATGTTGGGGTTATACCTCATCGTTCTTGCGTTTTTTATTCTCCTCAATGCCATTTCAGAAACCAGTGAAGAACGTGCAGAAAAGGTCAAAGAGAGTATCTCAAATGGCTTTGGTTTTCAGATGGACGGCATGATGCGCATGCGCGACCAAGTGCAAACATTACAAAACCCTATGGTTGATTTTATTACCCGCGAAGTTGAATCTCTTATTGAATCTTACCTTGCCGTCCAACATTTTAAAATTGTTCAAATTGGTGAAACCATGCGCCTACAAATTGCGATGGATCAAGTTTTTGATCCAGGTGAAATGCGCATTAAACCAAGCCAAGTCCGCCTCTTTAGTGATCTTGCTTTTCTCATTAAAAAAGATCGCCCTGGTACAGAAGTTATTACAGATATCCTTGTTGAAGGATCTCGCTCTGATTTAGGCGCAAGCGCATCTTCTGTACAAAATTTTCTTGGCCGCCGTGCCAGCCTTCTTGTACGTGCCATTATTGAAAAAGGCGGACGCAAGAAAAACATAAGCGCCCAGGCCGTTGAAAACAAAAAAGAGAGCTCTATCAACCTGATATTCCATATCCACATTTTGGATAGGAAGCAGGCAGAACGAGCACTTGGACTATAGGAAAGGAGGCACTCATGGCAGATGATCAAAACACTGAAGAAAATTCAAATGAAATTCATATTATTGAATGTCCTGCATGGCTCCTTACTTTTGCTGACCTTATCAGCCTACTCATTACATTCTTTGTTCTTCTTTACTCTATGAAGGTTGTTGACACCCAAAAATGGGAAGAGATGAAAGGATCTTTTGCCGGCGTTTTCTCTATTCGTGAGCCTGTTGTGACAACCCCACCAGACCAACAAACGGCTATTGAAAAAATCGACCCGTTTGAGGCTGATAACTTGGATTACATTGAAGGTATTTTAATGCAATCTTTCTCGCAGGACCCACTTCTTAAAGATACAACAATGTCGCGCGATAGAGAAAAAGACCGTCTCATTGTGAGCGTACCATCCTCACTTGTGTTTGAATCCAATGAGGACGCATTGCGCCAAGAAGGACTACGCGCTGTCCAAAACTTAGGTGATGCACTGCGCCACCTTGACAACCGTATTGCTGTTGCTGGGCACACAGACCCATTTCCAATTAAAAGCGATAAATTCCCATCCAACTGGGAACTCGGCATGGCACGTTCTGCACAAATTGCAGATGTGATTCTTTCACGCGGCGTGCGCGGCCCTATTCGTATTATATCCTTTGCGGATAGCCGTTTTGGGCAGATTGACCGCGGTTTGCCTATTTCAAAACGTTATGCCATATCACGCAGGGTAGAAGTTATCATTTATGGTGAGAAAGATTCGGAGCTACCATTTTGATAATCTTTCGCCTCACCTTTTTGTTTTGTATCGCTTTGTTTGCTCCAGCTTATGGAGCAAACCTATCTTTAGTGGTGACGCCTAAGGGGTATGTTTTTGATATAGAAACGGGTCCAAAAGATAAAATTGCCCTATTTGAGCGCTACAATGATATATGGCTTGTCAGCGCAGCATCAGGCAGCATTACAACCAATATTCCAGATATTTTACTTGAAGATGTCGGCATTAAGCGCATATCTCCGCTTCGCGTTGAAAATGGTTCGGGTGTTCATATTTCCTTTGTATCCCCGCCAGAAAATACACTTTGGTCTTGGAACGGTATTCTTATTGAGCAAAAAGAAACATCAACCCTCAACACTTCTGGGCATGTGGCTTTAAGTGATGGCGTAATCCTGCCTAAAAGCCTGACCGATACAATCCTTTTAGCTAAACACGATCTCACGGGAGACTCTTACCCTGTTGTCGCATTTGATACGGTCACGCCAACTTTATCTCCTCAAAATTTTGGTAAAATTACAGCAGTGCCAACACGCACAGGCATGGCTTTTATTTCTGATGTAGGCGGTGTTTTATCTCTTCCAAAAGAAAAAGGGGAGCTCAAAATTATCCTTTCTGCTTCCAATACTGCTCCAACACTTTCAGCTGTCCCCTCTCCTAAGGTAAACGGCATAAGCGCAACAACAACCAGTTTATTTGAAGCTTTAAACGAAGCTGTCATTGAACCTGCTTCAAAGACATCTTTTATTGCTCAAACAAGACCTGCTGAATTTAGTGATGCTATGTCTGGTGTGGCCGCTGCTATTAGCAAGGCCGAAAGCATTTCATTACCAGAGACAAAATCCCTTACCGCATTGCTCACACAAATGGGCGTACTACAAGACCCTGCACTTTCAGAGGCGGCAGCTAAAGACACCCCCCTTCCTGACCCGCCAACCTCTGACCCCTTCTTTGATAAGCAATTTACACTTCCTGAAGGAAGCGGACTTTTCCCGCGCATAGAAGTAGAAGATATTTTGGCCTACAACGAAGCCAGCCTGCCACTTACAGAGAAATTTTTAAATAGCTCTTCCGATTTACAACGCGACCAAAACCGCATTGAAATCGCAAGGCTGAATGTTAATTATAGCCGTCTCACAGAAGCACTCGACATTATGCAATCTGTGCCTAAGTTTGAGGAGAATGGCTATCCTAAAAGCACCACAACGCGCATTATGCTAGGTGCTCTTCTTGCTATTGCTGGCCGTACAGATGCAGCAGAGGAACTTCTCTCTATTGAAGGCGAGCCAGAAACAGAGCGAAAGCTTTGGCTGGGTTACACAAAAGAAAAACAGCGCAAGTACCATGAAGCACAAGCTCTTATGAGAGAAAATATTGATATCTCTCTTGGCTATCCATTTAGCTTACAAAAAGAACTACGCCTCTCCCTTGCAAGAGCCCTTCTAAAGGAAGAGCAAATTTCTATTATGCAAGATCAAATTGATACACTTATCTCTATCTTAGGCGAAGAAGATTTACCTGCAGAAGCGGACCTTCTTGTTGCTAAAGCAGCTCTGCTTAAAGGAGATAGAGGGCAAGCAGAAGCCCTTCTTGCAGAAGTTGCGAATAGCCCTGACAAAGAATTTGCTATTGATGCACAATACGAGTATCTCATGCTTCTTTATAGCCGCGGGGATATTGCAAGAGCACAAGCCATTGACGCCCTTAAAGAGCTCCGCTTTATGTGGCGCGGCGGAGAAGTGGAAGAACAGGTGCTTTATAAACTTGGCCGCATGCTTGTGGCAGCAGAGCGTTATAGAGAAGGCCTTGACCAGCTTAAATTCTTTAATATTTTCTTCCCTGACAGTCAGTACAGGACAGAAATTACAGCACTTATGTCAGAAACATTCATGGGACTTCTCCAGCAAGATGGCAGCTCTGGGAATTTAGATACAATTGCTACTCTTGGCCTCTATTATGATTTTCGTGAGCTCACTCCTCCAGGAGAACAAGGAGATATGCTCATCACAGATGTAGCCATGAAACTGAAAAGCATAGGTCTGCATAACCGTGCTATTGAACTTTTAGAAAACCAGTACCGCTACCGTGCTGAAGGCAATAAAGAGAGGCAAGCGCGCTTGGCTTATACCATTGCAGAGAGCTATTATGGACAAGAAGATTACCCTTCAGCCCTCTTTATTCTAAAAGAGACAAAGGCTTACCCTATGGATAAGGATCTGCATTACAAACGCACCTTACTTGACGCTAAAATTGCATTTGCTGAAAAGCGCCATGCGGATGCCATTGCAGCTCTTGAAGAGTATAAAACACGCAAAGAAGCACGCATTACTCTTTCAAATGTTGTATGGGATAGTAATGATTTTGATAAATTTATGGAGTTTGTAGAGCCGCAATTTGTAAGTAGCTCTCCTTTTGAGAGTTGGACACCGGAGGACCGCGTCAACTTCAAACGTCTTGCCTTTATCTATAATAATAAAGGGCAAATTCGTAACCTTGAAGGCCTTAGAAATAAATATATTAATAAGCTCGTGAACCCATATGACCAGCGTTATTTTGAGATTCTCCTTAAAGATAAAGGCTCTGTAATTAAACCTATGGAAAAAACAGAAGAAGATGCCAGCATTCTTGATACTGTGATTACGCAAATGGAAAATTACAATGAATTTGCACGCAGCTATAACCTTATTAAACGCTCTCGTGATAGTGAAAAACGTCAACGCTATCTCTTTAACCAGTCTCGCGGCCAACTCACTGCTCCGCCCAAACTTTAACCCTTCCCTTTGAATGGCTAAAAACACTCCCATACTATAAGTACCGGGCAATTAAATACGGAAAAAATTTCTATGTCTGAAGGCATGAAAGCTGCCCGCCAATTGGGCAATGCAAGAAACAGTCAAGGATTCCACTCTTTTAATGCTAGGATAGACCGCTCACACAAAGCACTAGCTTTATAGATATGAAACTATTAACATAGATTTTGCATAATAATAAAAAGAACATAAAAAATGCCTACTGAAACGCTTATTGAAATTGTCGCCTTTTTTGCTGGAATGTGTACGACAGTATCCTTCCTACCTCAAGCGCTTAAAACATGGAAAGACCGTGATACCCGCGCAATTTCCCTTGGAATGTATATTATTTTTTGCAGCGGTATTGCCCTTTGGTTTACTGTTGGATTTCTCCTTGGCAGCCCATCTATGATGCTTTGGAATGGGGTAAGCTTTAGCCTTGCGCTCTCTATTTTGACAATGAAAATTTTCTACTCTCGCCGTGAAATTCGCGAGAAAGGAACATGGGGCGGCACCAAGCAGATTCCTTAAGCAAGGTAGCCCCCCTTGACAAAACAGCGGGTATTCCCTACTACTTCATATATACTTAACCTTCATCTTTTTGCAAAAAACTCCCTAAACTTAGAGTAGGATAAAACATGTCAGGCATGGACTCTTTTGATGATCCAGCAATTACTCAGGCAAAAAATGGTTCAAAAACTTCACCAACTTTTATCTTCCCTGGCTTCTCTCCCATGGAGATTTCTCAAATCACCCACCATCTTGATGATGCCCTCAAGGCATACAGGCAAACCAACGGCCACTCAATTAGCCCCTTCATTACTGACCTTGAAATTGAAGACTGCCGCATTGGATTTTTCATTGAAAATGGCAATGGCGTTCACCAAATTGTTGCCGGCAAATTTGCCAAAGAAGTCACTGACGAAAAAAAGCCGGGACTTCATGCACCTTTCCGCTTTCTGCGGCGCTTATCTTAAAAAATAATCGAAATTAAAAACCCTTCTCCTAAGAGAAGGGTTTTTTGATTGGAGAAGCTTGCTTGGGGGCAAGCTCCTCCTAGAGCCGGCTGGACTAGATGGGGGAGAGAAGGGGAAGCTCCAGCCGAAACAGTTATAAACTTTTTATATGTGAGCGCTCTCTTCCCGTCTCAGGGCGCCCCCTTATTTATTATCTAATCTGTAGAAGTTCATTCAGCATTTGGTCAACCGTTGAAATCACGGTAGACGCTGCTTGGAACGATCTTTGAGACGTAATCATGTTTGAGAATTCCTGCGCAATATCTACAGTAGATTGCTCTAGGGCACCACTGACAATTGTTGCAGTTCCGCCAACGCCCGCTTCCTTATAAAGAGGACGACCAGAGGCATCTGTTTCACGAAGGAGGTTATTTGATACAGGCTCAAGTGAAGATGGATCCTGGAATACTGCAACAACAACCTTCCAAAGTTTCTTCGCTTCACCGTTTGTAAATGAACCGATGATAAATCCTTCTTCATCAACTGTTACACTTGCAAGCGTACCTGAACCAAAACCATCCTGGTTTGCAAATAACGTGTTAAACGGAGAAGCAAACTGAATGACACCGTTTGTTCCGCGACCAATATCAAGAGGTCCAGTTAGAGGTGCTGTAATATCAGCTGTACCCATGGCACCAACTGCCGTTGCTGTAAAGTCAAAGTTAGCTGAAAGTGTAAGGTTTACACCGTTTCCGAATTCAAGCAAACGCTCATCGGCTGTGTTAGATGTACCAACAGTAAATGTACTACCATCTGGCTCTGTCACTGTAATTTCATAAAGACCCGTACCAACGTTCAAACCATCGTTTGCAAAGCTATATGTACCAGCAACTGTTGCAGGGGCACTAGGATGATTTTCATCAACAGATATTCCGAGAACACCGTCAGCAAATTGGAGACCTGCACCAATAGTGTCAAAGTAAGCACCACCTGTGTAATCACCAAAATTAACTGTAATATCTTCTGTTCCTACGCCATCGTCCCAATCTACTGTAAAGGTTTCACCGCCTACAATTTTAAGGGCACCATCTGCATCAAATTCAAGTGTACCAACACCAATGGCTGAGTTTGAACCTGCTGCTGACGAATTACCGTAAAAGTCAGAGACAACATCGCCGCCATCTGCATACGCAACCCAGTCCCACTCGTTAGCACTGCGCTTAGTAAAAGCAATGTTCACATCACGGGCCGCACCTTGGCTATCAAAGAAACGAACATCTGTTACAAATGTTGCAAGAGATGGATCTGCAACAACAGCTTCTATGTTTGCTTGGTGCGTAATTGTTGTGTCATAAGCATATGTATCTGCTTCTGCATTTAGGTTTACACCCAAAATAAGCTCACTCGTTGCACGGGCAGAAGAAGCTACAGACTGAAGCTCTACTGCTGTTGGGTTTTGAACATCCTGAATCGTGCCATCAGTATCTGTACGCCATCCAAGTAGGTATTGCCCTGTTGGAGACGTAAGGAATCCACGGTTATCCTCTGAAAATGCACCAGCACGTGAGTAGAAAAATGATGTTTCGTTATCAACTTCTGTATCTGAAATAACTGTAAAGAACCCATTACCAGAAAGTGCAATATCTGTAGAAGACTGCGTAGAAAGGAGAGAACCCTGCGTTGCTTGGAAACGCTGGAAATCTGTGCTTACACCACCGGCGTTTACAAGCGTACCACTCACACCTGAGCTTGTTACTTGCTGACGAAACAAGGTTCTGGTGTTTTTGTAACCAATTGTGTTCACGTTTGCGAGGTTATCTGAAATAATCGAGATAGACTCACTTTGTGAAAGCATTGCTGATACACCTGAGGTCAACGATCCGTATAAACTCATGGGGTTTCTCCTTGTTTTTCGCCTACTTGGCGGGGTTTAAAATTCTTATATATGTATATTCAAAAGTCGTGCCAACTTTGGCAGATTTTCCAGCTTTTAATTAAGTTGTTGTATCGTCAGATCCGTCATCCGCAGCATCATCCGCAGCATCATCTGCTGGCGCTTCTCCAAAGATTGGGTTTTGTACCGCAATCACATCGTTCATATCAGCTGTACGGCCATCATAAAACCTAAGAGACACGTTGCCACCAAAACTATCCACCGTTTGCACAACGCCGTATGTAAAGGTTGAGGCTTTAATATCGTCCCCATCACTTTCAACTGCGCTTACACGAATTTTGTACTCCCCTGCAGGAAGCTGTGCATCGTTATCACCGTACCCGTCCCACTCAACTTCGTGGTAACCAGCTTGGTCATCAGCATCAATTGTCTTCACAAGAAAACCATCAGAATTAAAAATTTCAATCACTGTACTGTCAGATGTTGTTGGAAGGTAGTACTGGAAATCCATTGCGACGCCCTCTTGAAGGTACATTGAGTTACCCTCTGTCATCACTTCACGGCCAATGTAACTTACAGCAAGTGTTTGCTGCCCATAGTTATTATCAGCAGCAATTTGTTCAAGATTTTCATTTGTTTGAATAGTTTGCTCAAGCTGAGAGAACTGAGCCAGTTGCGCTGTAAACTCTGTATTTTCTACAGGGTTTAGAGGGTCCTGGTTTTGAAGCTGAGCCACAAGAAGGGATAAAAAATCCTCGAAGTTCAAATCAGCCGCAGCACGCGCAGTACCGTTATTTTCTGTGCCGTTCTTAATGTTGGTTTGGTCAACCAAGTAAGAGTTATCAACGCCATAGCTAATTGTCATAAGTTTATCTTTCTTTATGCATCCACATCGACAAGTCGATCGGGATCAATCCATCGTGGCTCTGTAGTTTCTGCAATATCTACACCTTCGCCGTCTTTACCTTCTTGTTCCTCAGATCCTGCAAAGCTTGTTTCGCCCTGCTCTCCTGTTGAACTATCCTCTTTAAGCTGGAAGCTCAGTCCCTCTTCACTAAAGTCGAGACCGCTTTCAGCAAAAGCTTCTTGTAGGTAACGCAAGTCCCGTGCCATCTGCTCCAGTACATCCATACTTTGTGCAGATATCACACCGCTTACACGACCATCACTTACACGAATATGTATATCAAGCTCGCCCAGTTCTGGCGGGTTTAGAGCCATTTTAATCTCACCACCGCCTTGTTTAGCAAGTTGACGAACTTGCATCTGCATTTGTGCAGAAACATCTGCCTGGCGTGCCATTTGTGCAAGACGCTCAGTACCAACTGGTTTATTTTGGTTGTTCACCTGCTTTTCAATAAAAGCGTCAAAATCAAGATTATCGTTCACATCAACAGGTTCAGTATTTTCCGCTTGAACCTGAACGGCTCCTTGCTCAGAGGCGCTCACTGTAAAAATATTTCTTGATTGCGCAAGAATATCTGCCAGCGGCTGAGGTTTAAGAACTTCTCCTTTTACCTGTGTGTAACCTTCGCTGATAAGATCAGGATCACTTGCTACGCCTTCACCTTTCATACGGGAACTTGCAGCGCGTGCTGCAGCTGCAAACGCACCAGAATCATCTTCAATGCCAGCTTGCTGAAGTGCTGAAAGTACTTTGTCATTTAATGGGCGCTCTGAAGCACCTAAGAGTTCCTGAGAAGAATCTGCCAGCGGGATATCTCCGCCAGAAAGTGCACTATGTGCCAGCTCTGCACCAGAAATAATTGTTGTGCTTGATTTAAAGCTCATTGATACAGATGACCTGCGGATATTAAAGGCAAGAAGTCCATCAGCTTCTTCTGTACCGCCTTCTGTACCAGCAAGAAACGCCTGATAAGCCGCTGAAGGATCTTCACCATTCAGTAGCGCTCTTAAAAGTTCAATTTCATCTTCTTTGGCTTTTTCTGCTTCCATATATTTCATAAAAGCCACGTAGCCCACTGCGCGTTCCATCGCGTCTTCAGGGTCCATGCCCAAGGACTCAAACACAGACGCCAGCCCTTTCACTGTATTCAGGCCTGAAACATCAACACCCATGGCTTTAAATTCTGTAATCACTTCTTCAATCACAACTTCAAACTCAGTATGTGTCACTTGCAGAAATAGGTTTGCGTCACCGCCTTTACCTTCGCCTATAAGTTTGCCAAGTTTATCAGCGATGGCATTTATCTTTTCTACAAGGTTTTGAATATCTTTCATATCCACAGGCGCAATATCTGCACCCTCACCACCGCTTTGTGGTAAAAAATTCGTCATATCAAATGTTGAATCCGCTAATAGGCTAGAAAGATCGCCCTCGCCTTCTCCGCCAAGAAGCAAGCTCAACAGGCCACCATCTTCCGCAGACTCACCATCAGCAGAGCCAGCCCCTAAAAGGCCACCAAGCAGGCCAGCAAAACCGCCAGCACCAAAAATGCCAAAAGAAGACTCCCCAAAAGCCCCACTTCCGTGTTGTATTTGTCCCATCCCATTCCCCAACAGCGCAAGGGGTGATATACTCATGTGACTCGGTCCTTTCCGTAAGGTAAATTCAAACTAAAAAAATAAATGCAAGAAGGTTGCCAACTCCCACGATGAGTGATGAAAAAAAAACAGACCCGCCTAAAAATTTAAGCGCTATCGCTCTCGAGTATGAAAAAGAGGCTGAAGGCGCGCCAAAAGTTGTGGCTAAAGGTAAAGGCAACATTGCCCAGCGCATCCTTGAAATTGCAGAAGAACATGACATTCACATCCATAGAGATGCAGATCTCATGACAGTTTTGGAAGCTGTTGAGCTGAATCATGAAATTCCTTTAGAAGTTTATGCTGTTGTTGCTGAGATTTTTGCGTATATTTATCGTATGAATAATGAGAAGAAAAACGCGTGAGTATTGAACAGGCGATTATAGATACAAAAGAGGCGATTAGTCGCCTTGAGCGCCTTGCAGGCGGAGAAAGCACCACACCTGATCAAATTGCAGCAGGTACAGAAGCGATTAAAGCTTGCATGGAAAAACTTGCAGGACTTTCTACTGAAGATACGCAAGCACACCGCGAAGCGCTCAGCAACCTTAGGCATCATTTAGATAATGCCATGACAAAACTTACAACTTACCAAAAAAGCGTTAAAGAACAGATTCAAACCAATGCGATTCGCGCGAAAGCGAATAAGCAGTACGGAGGCCCAAGCAAGTGACTATTTTTGAAGATATTAACCTTATGCGCTGGCTTATTGCTTGCGGTGTTCTTTGTGTTCTCCTTATGGGGCTTAGTATTGTAGCGCGCAG
>JAPKEQ010000002.1 GCA_028821995.1 Alphaproteobacteria bacterium | reverse complement strand
CCACAGAAAAAAGCAAATCCATTTATGAATAAGTAAGCAGCTTAGGGCTGCTTTTTCTGCATGGTGGTATGATGCGTCATGCGATTTGCGCTGGTTAAAATCCAGATAATAATAGCGTGTAAAAGAAGCCTTTGGTATCATAAAAAAGTAGGTGCATAAATCTGCGGTATGTAAGTTCGGGGGACTCGTGCTTGCGCGCAAATGCTTTAGATGAATGTGCTTAATCTTGTCAAATTAATAAAAAGAATGGGGAGACTCCATTATGAAGCAATATCATGATTTGCTTGAAAAAATTAAAACAGAAGGCACTTTAAAGGAAGATCGCACAGGGACGGGCACATATAGTTTGTTCGGCCATCAGATGCGCTTTGATCTTAATGAGGGCTTTCCGCTTCTCACGACAAAAAAAGTTCATTTTAAAGCGATTGTGCATGAGCTAATTTGGTTTCTTAAAGGAGAGACTAACATTAAGTATCTTACAGACAATGGTGTAAAGATTTGGAATGAATGGGCAGATGAAAACGGCGACCTTGGCCCAGTTTATGGCTCTCAGTGGCGCAACTGGCCAACACCAAATGGAACGCACGTTGACCAAATTACTGGCCTCATTGACCAAATTAAAAATAACCCCGATTCACGCCGTTTGATTGTATCTGCTTGGAACGTGGCTGAAGTTGATAACATGGCGCTGCCGCCGTGCCACTGCCTATTTCAGTTTTACGTGGCAAATGGTAAGCTGAGTTGCCAGCTTTATCAACGTAGCGCAGATGTATTTCTTGGTGTGCCATTTAACATTGCATCATACGCACTTCTTACGCATATGGTCGCGCAGGCGACAGGCCTTGAGGTTGGAGAGTTTATTCATACCTTTGGTGATGTGCACATTTATAAAAACCACGTGGAGCAGGTGAATACTCAACTGCTGAGAAAAGAGTTTCCACTTCCTGAGCTTAAGTTAAATAAGGATGTGAAGAACCTCTTTGATTTTACCTTTGATGATATTGTTCTTGAGAATTACCAATCTCATGAACGTATTGCTGCGCCTATCGCCGTATAATGGAAATCACGCTTATTGCAGCGGTTGCAAAAAATCGCGGAATTAGTAAAGATGAGAAGCTCCTCTGGCATTTGCCAGGGGATCTGCCTCGTTTTAAATCTTTAACATCAGGTAAAGCTTACATTCTTGGTCGTAAAACATTTGAGACTCATGGCGCGCTTCCTGGGCGGTTTATGATTGTAGTTTCAAGAGATGTTTCTTATAAGGCAAAGGGCGCTGTTGTTGTTTCTTCTTTGGAGGAAGCTTTGGCGGCTTGTGAAAGTGCAAGATATGCTGAGATTATGGTTGGCGGAGGAGGTGAGGTTTATAAAATGGCCCTGCCTTATGCAACAAAGCTGATGCTTACAGAGGTGGATGATGCTCCGGAAGCTGATACATTTTTCCCAGAGGTTGATTTTACACAGTGGAAAATATTAGATGAGGAGTGCATACCTTCTAGCGAAGAACATCCTGCATTTAAATATATTACCTACTCAAAATAAGAAAAAGCTCCCGAATGAACGGGAGCTTTTTTCGATTTAGGTACTCTCTATATAGAGTAAAGCCAGCGCGATAAACACAAATGGAACGGTGAACATAAAGACCATGCGCGCCGAGACGTGTATAATATAGAAAATTTCCGCCTTACTTTTGGGGCGTTCTTCTAAATTGTGCGGGCTGGGTTTGCCTCCTGCAAAATGCTCTTCATCCATATGAAAATCCTTGCGGCCGTTTTCAAGCTTTTGTCTGTTTTTGGCCCGCAATCCACGTGTCCAAAAACCAAAAGCAGTAAAGCTAACCGCACAAGAAACAGCGAGAAGAACCAAAGGAAATTGGAACATGTAGATATCCTTAATGTAAGCGGAAAGGAAGATATTTATGCGTTCTTTGTATCCTGTTATTGCGCCCGCGTCTAGTTAAGGTTATAAATATGGAACAATTAAATAAGGAGGAGCTCTCGCATGAGCCAGAAAATTAAATCTACGTTGGTTTTAGGTCTTGGTAAAGTTGGTAATTTGGTAGGGACACTTCTCCATGAGAGCGGCTTTGACGTAACAGGAATGGATGCGGTGAGCCGTAATCTTGAATTTAAAACTCTTGTTGGCGATGTGACAAACAAAGCTGAGCTTTCTAAACTTATTGATACTTTTGATGCAGTCGTTTCTTGCCTGCCTTACAATTTTAATATCGAAGTTGCATCTATTTGCGCTGAAAAAAATACCCACTATTTTGACCTCACAGAGGATGTTCCAACAACAAACGCTGTGATTGAAATGAGCAAAACGGCAAATTGCCTTATGGCACCGCAGTGCGGACTTGCGCCAGGATTTATCGGTATTGTCGGTTCTAGCCTTGCAAAAACATTTGATAATCTTCGCTCTATTGAGCTTCGTGTAGGTGCGCTTCCACAGCATCCGCGCGGTAAGATGGGGTACGCTTTTAACTGGTCAGCAGAGGGTGTTGTTAATGAATACCTAAATGACTGCGAGGTGATTCATAACAGTGAACGTAAAATGGTTCCTCCTATGGAAGGCCTTGAAACAATTCTTATTGACGGTCTTAAACTTGAAGCCTTCACAACATCTGGCGGCCTTGGCACTATGTGTGAAACATATGCCGGTAAAGTAGATACACTGAACTACAAAACAATGCGTTACCCTGGGCATTGCAGCCTTATGCGTTTCTTCTTTGAAGAACTTCATATGAAAGACCGCCGCGAAGAAGCTGGCGATATTCTTGTGCATGCAAAACCTCCTGTAAATGAAGATTTTGTGCTTGTGCACGCCGCTGTAGAAGGTGAGAAAAATGGCAAGCTTACACGTGAAGAATTTGTACGTTGCTACGAGCCTGAGCGTGTAGGGGATAACATGTACCGCGCCATTAGCTGGACAACAGCTGCAAGCCTTTGCGCCGTAATTGAAATGGTAAGTAATGGTGATTTGCCTTCAAGTGGTTTCTTGAAGCAGGAGGATATTCCATTGGATAAATTCTTTATGACAAAAAATGGCTCTTACTACGCTTCATATGAGGAAGAAGAGCGTATGTCTTACGCAGCTTAAACTCAGCATTATAAAAAGACCTCCCAAGCAGGGAGGTTTTTTTATGACTCTTAAAAATAGATCAAAAACAGTCCTGTTTATCTTGCACTTTGTTCGTCTCTGTCGTAAAAATAAGGGACCTATAAAAAGAAAAGTGAATCTCCATGAAAATTGATGGCGTAAAATATATTATTGCAGTGGCGTCTGGCAAGGGCGGTGTTGGTAAGTCTACAACAGCAATGAACCTAGCTGTTGCCCTAAACTTGCAGGGGCAAAAGGTTGGTATTCTTGATGCTGATGTGTATGGCCCATCTCAACCGCGTATGCTTGGTGTAAAAGATTCAAAGCCAGAGAGTGATGGTGAAAACATTGAACCTGTACTTAGCCACGGTATAAAAATCATGTCTATGGGTTTTCTTGTGGAAGAGGATGAGCCAATGGTATGGCGCGGGCCTATGGTGCAATCAGCTCTCGTGCAGATGCTTCGCCAAGTGAAATGGGCACCGCTTGACGTGCTTATTTTGGACATGCCTCCAGGGACGGGTGATATTCAACTTTCTATTGCGCAACAAGCATCTGTGGATGGTGCAGTTATTGTTTCAACACCTCAAGATATTGCTTTAATTGATGCGGTTAAGGGTCTGAATATGCTTAATAAGGTGGATATCCCTGTGATGGGTATTGTTGAGAATATGAGTGTATTTTGCTGCCCAAACTGTAATCATGAAAGCCATATTTTTAGTAAAGATGGTGCAAAGAAAACAGCTGATAAGCTGGGTGTGCCTTTGTTGTGCGAAGTGCCGCTAGAACCAAAACTTCGCGAACTTACAGACGAAGGTAAGCCCGTTAATATTTATGCACCAGATAGTGCAAGTGCAAAAGCCTATAGCGAACTTGCTGAAAAGGTATGGTCATACTTGAATGCCTCTAATGAGACGTCGAGCGGACCTGTTAAAATCGTATTTGAAGAAGCCGGATAACTTGACCCTGACTATAAGTCAGTCATAATAGTTGAATCTTAAATAATTAAGAAAAAGAACAAGGAAAAAATATGTCTATTTTGAGTTCCATAATGATGAGTAAACGTGAGAACCCATGGGGAGATTCACCAAAAGGTGGTAGTAAGCGCCCATCTGGCGGCGGGTACCGTCCTGGAGGGCCTGACATTGATGATGTGTTGCGTGAGGCTCAAAACCGTATGAAAAACATGATGGGCGGACGCGGCGGTCCTGGTGAACCTAACAGCGGAAAAATTTTTGGCCTTGTTCTGGCTGGACTTGGTTTTGTTTGGCTAGCGAGCGGTATTTATATTGTTCAGCCTGATGAAAATGGCGTTGTTCTGCGTTTTGGGGAATATGTGAAAACAGTAACTGAGCCTGGGCCTAACTATCACCTACCGTACCCAATTGAAACTGTAATTAAGCCTAAGGTGACAACTGAGAATATTGTTGAAGTTGGCTTTAGAAGAAAGGTGTATAGCGGGCAAGCTTTTGGGCAGAGAACGCTTCATACGCTTAAGGATGGTCAAGAAGTTGATGTGCCGCCAGAATCTCTTATGCTAACAGGTGATGAGAATATTGTTGATCTAAACTTTACTGTGCGTTGGCGTATAGGCATTCCGGAAAACTATTTGTTTAAAGTATCAAACCCTGACAGCGCGCTAAAAAATAT
Source organism: Alphaproteobacteria bacterium (assembly GCA_028821995.1). Classification (GTDB taxonomy): domain Bacteria; phylum Pseudomonadota; class Alphaproteobacteria; order UBA2136; family JAPKEQ01; genus JAPKEQ01. Next base: position 46,718 of record JAPKEQ010000002.1, on the reverse strand, counting down.
TGCAGAAAGCGCAATGCGTGAAGTCATTGGTAAGCATCCAATTGATGCAGCTCTTACAGAGAGCCGTGCGATGATTCAAGAGGAAGTGCGCGAATTGATTCAGTCTGTTGCAGATTCATATGAAATGGGTGTGCTTATTTCTGGTATTGAACTCCAGCAAGTCAATCCTCCAAAGTCTGTTATTGAGGCATTTAGAGATGTGCAGGCAGCGCGTGCTGATAAAGAGCGTACGCAAAACGAAGCCATTGGTTATGCAAATGATATTCTTCCGCGTGCGCGTGGTGAAGCTGCTCAAATTTTGCAAGAAGCTGAAGGTTACAAAAGCGCCCGTGTTTCTGAAGCAGAAGGTGACGCCGCACGTTTTAACGCGCAGCTTATAGAGTACCGTGGTGCTAAAGAAGTGACGAAAGAACGTTTGTACCTTGAAACAATGCAAGAGGTTATGAAAGATACTCAAAAAGTTGTGATTACTGGAGGGGCAAGCGGTAACGTTCTGCCATACCTGCCACTGGATCGCATGAAAGAAGGAGGGCGCCGCTAATGAAACCTATTCAAACAATTGGTCTAATTGGCCTTGCGATTGCTGTCGTTATTGGAATGAACAGCCTGTTTATTGTAAAAGAAACAAATCAAGCGATGGTGCTAACTCTTGGTAAGGTGGATCGCCTTATTAGTGAGCCGGGGCTTAAGCTTAAAGTGCCTTTTATTCAAAATATTGTCATGTTTGATAAGCGTATCCTTGAAACAGATGCGACGCCAACAGAGTACGTAACTAAAGATAAGAAACGCCTTCTTGTTGATAGCTTTACGCGTTGGCAAATTGTGAATGCGCGTAAGTTCTACGAAGCTGTTCGCAACGAAAGCGCAGCGCTTGAGCGTATTAACATTATTGTAAACTCTGCAATGCGTTCTTACCTTGGCCGTGAGGAGCTTGTTGAGATTGTATCAGGTGACCGCGCGAAACTTATGCGAAGCATTTTAGAAAATGCGCGCGTTCAGGCTGAGCCTCTTGGCGTAGAAATTGTGGATGTGCGTATTAAACGCTCTGATCTTCCTGAAGAAAACTCTCGTGCGATTTACCAGCGTATGCGCGCTGAACGTGAGAAGGAATCTAAAGAAATTCGTGCGCAAGGTGAAGAAGAAGCACAAAAAATTCGTGCTGATGCGAACAAACAACGTACGATTCTTCTTGCCGAAGCTAAGCGTGACAGTGAAAAATTGCGTGGTGAAGGAGATGCTCTTTCTATTAAAATTACGGGAGCAGCCTTTAATAAGGACCCTGAATTTTACAGCTTTATGCGTTCTCTCGATGCTTACCGTGAAGGACTAAGCGGAGATAAGACGTATATGGTTCTTGATAGTGATATGAGCTTCTTTAAACAGTTTAGTAAATAAAAGTAAATAAATAGGAAATACGTACTATGATAAAGCAAGTAGCGATTGCCCTTTCTTTAGTTGTGGCAAGTAATTCTGTGCATGCAATGCCAAAGAGCTTTGCACCACTTATTGAAAAATATCAAAACACTGTTGTTAATATCTCAACAAAAACGGCTCCTAAGCCTGCGCTTGCAAAAAATCTCCCTCAGATTCCACCTGAGTTAAAGGGAACGCCATTTGAGCATTTCTTTGGCGGCATGATGGACGGTATGCCTAAGCAGCGCCGCCCGCAAAGCTCTTTAGGTTCTGGTGTTATTGTTGAAAAAGACGGCCTGATTTTTACTAATTACCATGTGGTAAAGGGTGCGGATGATATTCTTGTAAAAGTTGATGGTTACTCTCGTGAGTTTAAGGCAGAGCTTATCGGCTCTGACCCTAAAAATGATATAGCGCTTCTTAAAATTGATGCAGAAGGTAAAGAGCTTCCTGTTGCGCCGCTTGGCGATAGTGAAAAAATGCGTGTGGGCGACTGGGTGCTTGCGATTGGAAGCCCGTTTGGTCTTTCTAGTAGTGTGACTGCAGGTATTGTCAGTGCAACCGGCCGTAATATTAATCAAGGCCCATACGATGACTTTATTCAAACAGATGCAGCAATTAACCCAGGTAATTCTGGTGGCCCTCTGTTTAATAGTGATGGTCAGGTTGTGGGGATTAATACAGCAATTCTCACGCGTACAGGTGGCTATCAGGGTATCGGTTTTGCAGTTCCAATTAATACTGTTCAGCTTATTGCGGATCAGATTAAAGAGCATGGCCGTCCGATTCGCGGCTGGCTTGGCGTGCAAATTCAAACTGTTACAACAGAGCTTGCTGATGCGTTAGAACTTGATAATCCAAAAGGGGCGCTTGTTGCTGAGGTGATGCCTGAAAGCCCTGCTGCTAAAGGCGGCCTTAAATCTGGTGATGTGATTTTATCATTTGACGGTGTCAGTGTTGAAAAAATGAATGACCTGCCTAAGCAAGTTGCAGAAACAGCTATTGGTAAGAGCGTTAAAGTTCTTGTGCGCCGCGGTGAGAAAAATAAAACGCTTAACGTGACGATTGAAGAGCTTGAAGAAGAGGCGAGTGAAGAGAATATTTCTGAAAAGGAAGAGGCTGATGATCTTCTTGGTATGAAATTAAAACCTCTAAATTCAAAACTGAGAGAACAGCTCTCTCTTGATAAGGACCAAAAAGGTGTTGCTGTTATTGAAGTTGAAAGAACAAGCCTTGCTGCGCAATCTGGTATTCGCCGCGGTGATGTTTTGGTTAAGGTAGCAAACCAAAATGTGAATGCTGTCGCCGATGTAACAAAAGCCATTAAAAATGCAGATGCAACAGCTCTGGTTCTTGTTCGTAGAGGTGGCAATAATCTGTTTCTTGCCCTTAAGGTAAAGGAAGAGAGCGAGTGATAAACACTCACATTACACAAGGGGGCATACGCCCCCTTGTTGTTCTTTTTGGACCAACAGCTTCTGGTAAAACCTCATTAGGAGTTGATCTTGCGAACCATATTGGCGGTGAAGTGGTGAATGTTGATAGCCGTCAGCTTTACAGAGAAATGCCAATCATTACAGCTATGCCCACGGATGAGGAGCAGGCAGGTGCACCGCATCATTTGTATGAAGTTTTGGATGTTAGTGAAAAATGTGATGCCATTAAATATGCAGGTATGGCAAAAAATGTTTGTGAAGATGTTTGGGCGCGAGGAAAAGTGCCTGTACTTCTTGGAGGGACGGGGTTTTATATTCAATCACTTTTGGAGGGGCTCTCGCCAATTCCTGCTGCGGAAGAAGGGCTGGTTGAACGGCTCATGCTGCGCGATAGTGCAAACCTTTATGCAGAGTTGCAGAATAAAGACCCTTTAGCGGCAGAAAACATTGAGCCAGAAGATAAGCAAAAAATTGTACGCGCTCTTTCTGTGTTTTTAACCTCTGGAAAGAGTATTGCGTATTGGCAAAAGCTTCCTAAAGAGGGTGCGCTTGAATGTAAACCTTTTTATGTGGCCTTGAACCCTGAACGCCAGCGCCTTATTGATCGTATTAACCTTAGGTTTGATATTATGGTTGATGATGGTGTTGAGGCTGAAATGCGTACATTGTATGATAAAAAATATCCGCTGAATCTTCCGGCTATGACCAGCATTGGTGCACCTGATTTTTATAACTACTTTGAAGGGGTGCTTCCTTGGGAAGAGCTCATGGAAAAGGTGTCTCAGCAAATGCGGCGCTATGCAAAACGTCAGCGTACATGGCTAAGAGGCCAGTACCCTGCTGACCTTATCGTAGAGAACCCGCAAACGGAAAAGCAGGCTGTTTTAGACGGGGTTGATGCTTTCCTGCAAAGCCTTGCTGTTAAATCTTGATATTCCTCTGTCCTTAAACTTGTTTAACGCCTCGCTGCCTGTTAGAATAGGCTCTGTCTAAAAAATAACAAAAAATAAAGGCATGCGCTGTGGATCGTTTCAGCACTATGTATGCGTCCAATTCGGACTATGTAGAATCTATTTTCGAGCAATTTCAACAAGACCCAAATTCAGTTTCACATGAGTGGCGCACTTTCTTTGAAAGCGTTAAAACTGGCCAAGATATTATATCTAAAAAAATGCCAGGCGCTACCAGTAAGGTTGAAGGCTCACTCCAAAACCGTGTGTCACGTATGATTAACGCGTACCGTAATCATGGTCATAAATACGCACATTTAGATCCTCTTTCTGATGCGCCTGAGCTTGGTGCAGACCTTAGCCTTGCCGCATTTAACCTGACAGATGCAGATTTGAATCAAACTGTTGATAGTGACGGTCTTTTGTCTTCTGGTGAAGGTAAACTTCGTGACCTTGTTGAGGCACTTAAAACAACTTACTGTAACCGTATTGGTGTTCAGTACGCGCTAACATCTGAACGCGAAGAGCGTAAATGGCTTGCTGAGCGTATGGAAAAAACGCACAACATGCCAAGCTATTCCAAAGAGCAAAAGCAGCGTATGTTTCGCGGGCTTGTTGTTTCCAGTCAGTTTGAAAAATTCCTTCATACTAAATTTGTGGGTATGAAACGCTTTTCTGTAGAGGGCGGGGAAGCGCTTATTCCTATGCTTGATACAATGATGGATGTAGCTGGTGATTCTGGCGTGTCTGAAGTGATTATGGGCATGGCGCACCGTGGACGTTTGAACGTTCTTGCCAATACGCTTGATAAGCCACTTGCTGAAATTATGGCTGCTTTTAACGAAAAGCTTGTGATGGAAGATGATTTTGCCATGGGTGATGTGAAGTACCATATGGGTAAATCTTATGATGTGAAAACACGTAGCGGACACGATATTCATGTGTCTCTTCATAACAATCCATCTCACCTTGAGCAGGTAAACCCTGTTGTGTGCGGAAGCGCGCGCGCTAAACAAGATAAAATTGGTGCTGAAGGTCAAAAACGCGTTATGCCTGTAACGATTCACGGAGATAGTGCTTTTGCAGGGCAAGGTATTGTGGCTGAAACGCTTAACCTTGCAAACCTTGAAGGTTTCACCAATGGCGGAACCATGCATATTATTATTAACAACCAAATTGGTTTTACAGCCAGTAAGCATGAAACATTTAGCGGCCAGTACTGCACAGATGTTGCGCGCATGCTGCAAGTGCCTATCTTCCACGTGAATGGCGACGACGTCGAGGCGTGTAACTTTGTCATGGAGCTTGCAACGGCTTACCGTAATACCTTTGGTAAGGATGTTTTTGTAGATCTTGTGTGCTACCGTAAGTTTGGACACAACGAGGGCGATGACCCGATGTTCACAAATCCTGTGATGTATACGGCAATTAAAGCGCATAAATCTCCTTACGAGATTTACCGTGCAAAACTTCTTGAAACACAGGCCATTGATGAGGGCGACCTCGCAATGATTGAGCAGGATTATAAATCTCAACTTGATGCTGCCTATGAAGAAGCTAACCAAAAAGGCGCAAAAGTGAAGCCTGAAATGTTTGGTAGCGATGTTTGGCAGAAATTCCAAAGTGAAGTATCTAAAGAACCCAAAACATCAATTTCTACTGCGATGACAAAAAGTATCGCAAATACATTTACTGCACTCCCTAAAGGTTTTAGCGTCAATAGTAAAATTGGTAAATTGCTCGATCGCCGTGAGCAAATGATGCTTGGTAAAGATAATCTAGATTGGGGAACGGCAGAAGTTGCGGCTTATGGCTCGCTTCTCAATGAAGGTTATAGTGTTCGTTTGACTGGACAAGATGTGCGTCGTGGTACATTTACTCACCGTCATGCTTACGTGTTTGATCAAAAAACAGGTGAGTACCATAAATCTATGCAGGCGATGAGCAAAGACGGCTCTCAGTTTAATGCTATTAACAGTGCGCTTAGCGAACTTGCTGTGATGGGCTTTGAATTTGGTTACTCTCTTGCTGATCCAAAAACGTTAACCATTTGGGAAGCGCAGTTTGGTGATTTCGTAAACGGCGCGCAAATGATGATTGATCAGTTTGTCAGCTCAAGTGAAACAAAGTGGCGCCGTTACAGCGGACTTGTACTTCTTCTACCTCATGGTTTTGAAGGTCAAGGACCTGAGCACTCAAGTGCACGTATGGAACGTTTCCTGCAGATGAGCGCTCAGAATAACTGGAGCGTTTGTAATCTTTCAACGCCAGCGCAAATTTTCCATGTGCTGCGTCGTCAAATGCACCGCACCGTGCGTAAACCGCTTGTGATTATGACGCCAAAGAGCTTGCTTCGTAACCCTGCGGCTGTTTCTCCTGTATCAGAGCTGACTAAAGGCGAGTTCCGCAAGGTGATTGGCGATGACACTGTAAAAGCAAAAGATGTAAAACGTCTGGTGCTTTGCACAGGTAAAGTTTACTACGACCTTGCAGCTGAACGCGAAAAGCTAAAGCGTAAAGATGTGGCAATTGTGCGCGTAGAAGAGCTTTACCCATTTGCTGACAAGGACATTAAAGAACAGCTGAAAGCGTATAAAAATGCTGACGTTGTTTGGGCACAAGAAGAACCAAAGAACCAAGGTTCTTGGTGGTACATGCTAGAACACCTTGCTCCGCTGACAGGTGGTAAGCTAAGCTATGCTGGACGCGTTGCTTCTTCTAGTCCGGCGGTCGGCTCTAGTAAAGTGCATGCAGCACAACAGCAAGACATTTTAAACCAAGTATTTAAAAACTAGTTTTACAAAATAATAAGGAACAATTCCAATGACTGTAAAAATTGAAGCCCCAACTATGGGCGAAAGCATCAGCGAGGCAACCGTCGCAAAATGGCTTAAAGCTGAAGGTGAGTTTGTTCAGCAAGATGAGCTTATTGCTGAGCTTGAAACAGATAAAGTAAACCTTGAGGTGAATGCGCCTCAAGCTGGTAAGTTGATGAAAATTATGACGGGTGAGGGTGATACCGTCTCTCCTGGTGATAGCATGGGCGAAATTGATGAGAGTGCTGAAGGTGGCGCAACACCTGCTGCTGCGGAAGAGGCTCCTGCAGAAGCGCCAAAAACTGCAGCACCTGCAACCGCTGCTGTATCCTTACCAGATGACCTTTCTCCTGCTGTGCGCCGCATGGTAGAAGAAAACAGCCTTAATGCTGCTGATATTGCCGGTACAGGCAAAGGGGGCCGCCTTACCAAAGAAGATGTACAAAAATTTATGAAAGGCGGCGCTGTTAAAGCTCCAGCCTCAACGCCGGCTCCTGTAGCGAAGCAAAATACTGCTGAGCGTGAAGAGCGTGTGAAGATGAGCAAGCTTCGTCAGGTGATTGCGGGGCGCCTTAAAACGTCTCAAAACACAGCAGCTATGCTTACAACTTACAATGAAGTTGATTTAACAAAGGTTATGGAACTTCGTAAGTCTTACCAAGATCAATTTGTGAAGAAGAACGATATTAAGCTCGGCTTTATGAGCTTCTTTACTAAAGCGGCGATTGATGCTCTTAAAGCTTGGCCTGCACTTAACGCTGAAATTGATGGCGACGAAATTGTTTACAAAAACTACTACAACATGGGTATTGCTGTGAGCACAGAGCGCGGCCTTGTTGTACCTGTTATTCGTGACGCGGATCAAATGAGCTTTGCTGAGATTGAAAAATCTATTGCAGGTTTTGGCGCAAAAGCGCGCGATGGGAAGCTTATGCCTGATGATATGGCTGGCGGTACATTCACCATTACAAATGGCGGCGTGTTTGGCTCGATGATGAGCATGCCGATTCTGAACTACCCACAAGTTGGTATTTTGGGTATGCACTCTATTCAGCAGCGACCTGTAGCCGTTGATGGCAAAGTTGAAATCCGCCCAATGATGTACCTTGCGATGACATATGATCACCGTATTGTTGATGGCCGTGAAGCCGTCAGCTTTGTGAAGCATATTAAAGAAGTACTTGAAGATCCTGGCCGTCTTCTCATTGGAGTTTAATATATGAACTTAGAGATTACATCCCTTACTGCAGGTCTGCTTGCTCTTCTTTATACGGTACTTTCTATCCTTGTGATCAAGTACCGCATGAAAGAGGGGCAGACTCTTGATGTGCCTGAAGGATTGATTCGAAGAACAGTTCGCGCACATGGAAATTTTGCTGAGTATACGCCCCTTGTTCTTGTTCTTATGGCTCTTGTAGAGCTTCAGGGAGAGCTTGCAGAGCACTGGTTTACGATGCTGGCTGGAATATTTATTCTAGGTCGTGTTGGTCATGCTTATAGCATTGTTATATTTGAAGAAAAGTATAAAACAATACGTTTTCGCCAAGTTGCAATGTTTGCTACATTTATTCCAATGTTTGCTTTTGCACTGGCGCTGATTTTTTAAAATTTATAAATAATAGGAAAAAATAATGAAACAATATGATCTTGTTGTTATCGGTTCTGGCCCTGCGGGCTATGTTGCGGCTATCCGCGCTGGCCAGCTTGGTTTTAAAACAGCCATTATTGAAAAAGATAAAACATTGGGTGGTACATGTTTAAACGTGGGCTGTATCCCTTCAAAGGCACTTCTTAACTCATCTGAGAAATATCATGATGCTAAGCATGAGCTTGCAGGTCACGGTATTAGCGCATCGGGCGTTAAAATTGACATCAAGAAGATGATTGCGCGCAAAGATGAGGTTGTAGGCAAGCTTACGGGCGGTGTTGCTTTTCTTATGAAGAAGAACAAGGTTGATGTGATTAATGGTTTTGGCTCTCTTGAGGGTGAGGGTGTTGTTGCTATAGATGGCAAGGCTACACTTAAAGCTGAACATATTCTTCTAGCAGCAGGCTCTACGCCTATTGAACTGCCTTTTGCAAAATATGACCACAAGGTAGTGATTGATAGCACAGATGCTCTTGCGCTCGATAAAGTGCCAGCCAAAATGGTTGTGATTGGCGCCGGTGTTATTGGTCTTGAAATGGGCTCTGTATGGGGACGCCTTGGTTGTGATGTTACGCTTGTAGATATTGCAGAACGTCCTGTTGCTGTGATGGATAAAGATCTTGGTAAAGAATCTGAGAAACTCTTCAAGAAGCAAGGTCTTAAATTTAAGCTTGGCGCTAAAGTTGTAAGCGTTGATGTAAAAGGCGCTAAAGCCAAAGTTAAAATTGATATTGGCGGTAAAGAAGAAATTCTAGATGCTGATAAGGTGCTTGTAGCTGTTGGCCGTCGTGCCTTTACAGAAAGTTTAACACTAGATAAAGCTGGTGTTGCTTACGACGAGCGTGGCGTGATTGAAACAGGTCATCACGGTCAAACAAATGTTAAAGGCGTTTACGCTATTGGAGACTGTGTTAAAGGCCCTATGCTTGCCCATAAAGGCGAAGAAGAAGGCGTTGCTTGCGTAGAGCGTATTGCTGGTATTGCTGGACATGTGAACTACGATTGCATTCCTTGGGTTGTTTACACTGAACCTGAAATTGCTGGCGTTGGTAAAACAGAAGAAGAAGCGAAAGAAGGTGGCCGTGCTGTTAATGTCGGTAAGTTTCCTTTTCAGGCCAATGGGCGCGCACTTGCTATGGGCGCAGCGGACGGATTTGTAAAAATTATTGCTGATAAAGAAACAGACAGAGTGCTTGGCGTGCATATTATTGGTAAAAACGCATCTGAAATGATTGCGGAAGCCGCTGTTGCAATGGAATTTAGTGCATCAGCTGAAGATATTGCTCGTAGCGTGCATGCCCACCCAACAATGAGCGAAGCGACAAAAGAAGCAGCCCTTGCTGTGGATGGCCGCGCGCTGCATAGCTAAGGGTTACTTCATTGGTTGAAATCATTGAAAGCAAGAAAAGTCGTCTGAATATTTCATCAGACGACTTTCTCTCATTGTGCAAGTCGCACCCTAAAGTTCATATTGACTTTGGAACAGGGGACGGCATGTTTGCTCTTCGTCGTGCCCGAAAAATAGAAAATGAGCTTGTCATTGGCCTTGATGCAGACCGGGACAGCCTTGCTGTTGGCGCTACAAAAGCTGCTAAAAAACCTGCTAAGGGCGGCGCGTCTAATGTGCGCTTTGTGTGCGCAAATGCGCTTGATCTGCCAGAAGATTTTACCCAGCCAGTTGCTGATACTTTTAGCATTAATTTTCCATGGGGAAGCCTGCTTGACGTCACTGTTCTTGCAGATGAAGATTTTTTAAACGGTATTAAAAAATGCCTAAAAGACAAAGCGATTGGTGATGTTTACGTTAACCTTTTTGCTTTGCAAGATAGTGAAACACTTCGCACCAATCACTTGCCAGAGATTACAGCCGAAACACTTGAAAGCCATGTAAAACCTTTATGGGAAAAGGCCGGCTTTAAATGGCATGAGCATCAATTTTTTGCCTCTGGCGAAAAAGTAGATGTGGCCAGTACTTGGGCGTCTCGTCTTACAAAAGGCAGCGGCCGCGCAACAGTTTACTGGAAGGTAGAGGTACTGTAATGCTTTGGCTTGTTGGCGTACCTATTGGCAGAGAAGGGGACATGACGCCCCACGCTGTAGACATTTTAAAGTCCGCGGATGTGATTGCAGCAGAAGATACACGCAAAGCGCTTCGTCTTTTTGGTATTCATGATATTACGCCTGATAAGCTGCTTTCTCACGGGGCACATAATGAGCATTCATCCGTAAAGGGGATTGTAAATCTTCTCATGGAAGGCAAAACCGTTGCTTATGTGAGCGATGCGGGCATGCCATGTATTAGCGACCCTGGGTTTTTGCTTGTACGTGCTGCGCGTGCGGCGGGTATTGATGTGAAAGCCTCCGGTGGCACATCTGCGCTGACAATGGGTGTCGCGCTTTCGGGGCTTTCTTCTGATCGTTTTACCTTCCTTGGATTTTTGCCTCGTCAAAATAAGGCAAGAGAAACGCTTGTAGGGACTGTAAAAGAGCTGCCATTTAGCCTTGTGATCTACGAGGCGCCGCACCGCATTTTAGAAACGCTTGCAGATGTTGAGCGCCTTCTTGGGGACAGAAATTGCTTTGTAGGGCGCGAGCTTACCAAAACTTATGAGGAGCATTTAACAGGCGCGCTCAGTGAGGTGAAGGCATCTTTAGAGAATCGCAAAGAAGTGCTTGGCGAATTTGTTGTGGTGATTGATGGCGCAGTAGAAGGAAGCCACCTTCTTACAGATGAAGGGCTAGAATCAGAAATTCTTTCTCTTCTTGGTGATGGCCATAAGGTGAAAAAAATTCGCGATATGCTTAAGGAAAAAACGCCCCTGAGCGGTGCGGAGCTTTATAAAAAAATTGAAACTTTAAAATCGTGACCTTGTGAGCACATAGGGTCAGCTTCAAACAGGCATATACCTTTAAGGCGCTAGAAATAGCGCCTTTTTTTATGTACCTTTAATAAAAATAAGAACAAGAAATATGCAAGATACGATCCTTGAGCTCATGGCTATTGAAGAGCCAGATTCTAAGCTTTCTGATATAGAAGGCGAAGTGGCTATGGATGATTGGCCTGATATTGTTTGGGACTATCTTGTTGTAAGTGAAACGGAGCTAGAAGAAAAATATGCGCAAGCCTCGTAAGATGACATCTGCTGAAAAAGCAACAATGAGCGACCTTATTGAGCGTATGTCTACGTCTATGCATAAACGTTTTCCGCAGAGCGAAGAATCTGTGCGCCCGTCACAGCTTCAGGCGCAGCATCAAATTGAAGCATCAGTGAACGGCCTTGAAGCGGATAATGTTGTTCAGCTACCCAAAGCCTTCCATCAGTTCTTTGAAGTTGAAAAAGTTGGTTAATTTTCTTTTAAAGCCTTGAAAATCACCTTGTTTACCCCCATATAAGAGTTACGAATGTAACTTCTTTCTCTTTTCTTTCGCATGGAGGTTCTTATGCGTAAATTTCTTCTCTTGGGCGCTTTGCCCTTGACCCTTTCTGCCTGCAACACTGACTATGAGGCAGGTTACAAAGAGGCTTATGAGCCTCGCAATCAAATGGCAGAAATTCTGCCCATGGGCCCTGAACGCCTGCGTAACTCCAAAAAACGCGGCTTTGCTGACTTTAACGGCGATGGCTTTGAAGATATGGTTCAGGTCAATGATGAAGCCTGGTTTGGCCAGGACTATCAAATGGATGTATTCTTTGGCAAGAACATGGACGGCCGCCTTGGTTTTGAAGAAACGCCTGTACGGGTGAATCTACCCATTACGTTTTCCTGGTTCTCTTCGGCTATCAAGCTGGATACTGCTGACACAAACGGTGACGGTTATGCCGATATTGTTTTCACCCAGTATAATGAAAAATGGGGCGATGACACGCTTGACGTTGCAATTGCCGTCAATAACGGTGATATGACGTTTACAGCACATGACCTGAGCACTTCGGCGGCATCTAATGCCAATGATTTTCAGGACTTTGATGTCTTTATGACGGTGATGATGCATCAGGCAACAGGTGTATTCTATCCGTATGAAGAGTCCATCTATGATGTGCTCAAAATGGACTGGGCTGACATGGACGGCAATGGCACTGATGACGTGATTTTGGCTTGGGACAGTGGGTATGATATTGATGTTCGCATCATTTATACTCAGGAAAACCCATCCAATGGCATCGTTGGCCTGCGCGCTGATATGGCAGATCAAGGACAGCTTGCTTACGAGCAGGTTTACATGGAAGGCTTTACCTCTGGTATGAGTATCCGCAACTTTGATACCGAAGACTATAACGGTGACGGCATCGGCGATATGGTTCTGTATTATGCCAGCGGCAAGGTCATGAAAACCCGTTACATCCTTTCAGGTGACGGCGTATATGAGGCCTATAAACGCTCTGAAAATGCCCTTCCAAAAGTTGATCTGCTTGCTAAAGCCAAGAAGGTCGATACCATGGATGTGGATTTTGATGGGTGTGCTGATGTGGTGAAAATCACAGAACAGGACAACGTTGCTGTCATGCTGGTACTGTATCAGGATTGTGCGACATCTGAATAAGCGAATAAAAAGGCGGGGATTTTTCCCCGCCTTTTTTGCTTTTATTTATCTTCTACAAGAACTGGCTTGCGTGCAGCCTGTGTTTCATCAAGGCGTTTACGGAAGGTTGTTTGCGGCTGGGCGTGGAACGCAGTCGCGTCGCCGTCCTGCGCGCGCTTCGCAATAGTTTTCATGGCTGCAATAAAGCCATCCATTGTTTCGCGAGATTCCGTTTCCGTAGGCTCAATCAGCATCGCGCCATCCACCACAAGCGGGAAGTAAACCGTCATAGGATGGTAGCCAGCATCAAGAAGTGCTTTGGCAATGTTCATGGTCGTCACGCCGTGCTCTTTTTGCTTTTTATGAGTGAGTAGACACTCATGCATGCATGGGCCAGGGTACGGTACATGAAAATCATCTTTGAGGTTGTGTAGAATATAGTTAGCGTTTAGTACGGCATCTTCCGCAACTTTTTGTAGGCCGTCTGCGCCGTGACTCATCATGTAGGCAAGGGCGCGAATCATCATGCCAAACTGGCCATGGAAGCCTTTGATGCGCCCAATAGATGTCTCATTCTCTTTAACAAGAGCAAATGTGCCGTCCTTTTTCTTTTCTACGTAAGGAATAGGGAGATAAGGAACAAGGGCTTCACTCACCATAACAGGGCCAGATCCCGGTCCGCCGCCGCCATGGGGCGTTGAAAATGTTTTATGCAGGTTAATCTGCATCACATCAATACCAAGGTCGCCTGGTAGTACTTTGCCTACGATGGCGTTAAAGTTAGCGCCGTCGCAGTAAAAATATGCACCAATGTCATGGAGCGTATCTGCGATCACTTTTACATTTGGTTCAAATAGGCCGCAAGTGCTGGGGTTGGTTAGCATGAAAGCGGCAATATCTTCGCCATGTTCTTTGACTGCTGCATTAAAAGCATCCATATCAACCATGCCATCATCGCCAGTTTTAATGGTTACGATTGTGTATTTGCATGTGGCGGCAGTGGCAGGGTTTGTGCCATGTGCACTATCAGGAACCAAAACAATTTTACGCGGGTTGCCTTTGGCTTCGTGGGCTTTGCGCACCATCATCATGCCAGTAAGTTCTCCGTGGGCGCCTGCCGCAGGGTCAAGTGTAAGCCCTGGCATGCCAGAAAGTTTTTTCAGCCAGTCTGTAAGTTGATAAATAACTTCCAGTGCCCCTTGAGAATGTTCCTCGCTCTGAAGGGGGTGCAAGTGTGCAAAGCCTTCAAGGCGGGCAAGTTTTTCGTTAAGCCTTGGGTTATGCTTCATTGTGCATGAACCGAGTGGATAAAAGTTTTCATCGATGCTGTAATTTTGATGAGAAAGGCGTGTGTAGTGGCGCATAACTTGTGGTTCGCTTACTTCTGGCAAGCCAATACTTTCGCGCAGGTTTTGTCCTGTGCGGTTGCGCACCTCTGGGGTAGGAAGGTCAACGCCACAACGGCCTTTTACGCTTTGATGAATCAAAAGGTCAGTTTCAAACGGCATGAGAAAGCCCTCCATTTGACTCTTGTTCTTTTAAGATATGTTCAATGGCATTGTTAAGTTTGCTAATATCTTCATCGCTTGTAAGTTCGGTTGCACAGAACACCATGCTATGCTTTGTTTCCCCAACAGGAATTCCGCCAATGATACTACGCTTAGAAAGCTCAGTGCTTAGAAGCTCTGTTGAAATTGGGAAAGAGGCCGTCACTTCATTAAAGAAGGTTTCTGTTTTAAGGGTTACCCCTTCAATGCTCTCCAGGGTATCTGCCAGTTTGCAGGCCTGTGTATGATTGAGCTGGGCGAGTGTTTTGAAGCCTGTTTCACCAAGGAGGCCAAGGTGAATTGTAAACGCAAGTGCGCAAAGGCCTTGGTTTGTGCAAATGTTTGACGTGGCCTTATCGCGGCGAATATGTTGCTCGCGTGTGTTGAGCGTGAGCACAAAGCCTTCTTTGCCGTCAGCATCCACAGTTTTACCGCAAAGCCTGCCTGGCATTTGTCTCATATATTCTTTTTTGCAGGCAAAAAAACCAAGGTGAGGTCCGCCAAAGCTCATTGGAACGCCAATACTTTGCGCTTCGCCGGCAACAATATCAGCCATTTCTGGTGCTGGGAGCAGGCCAAGAGAAACGATTTCATTGACTGCAACAACAAGTTTAGCGCCAACAGCATCGCATTTCTCGCGGAGCTCTTTAAGGTCAAAAACCAGGCCGTAATAGTTTGGTGATTGGATAATAACGCAGGCTGTGTTTTCGTCTGGCTCTGTGCCAAGCTCAACCGTGCCATTGCTATGAGTTGAGTAGCTCTTAAGTACATCAATATAGTCAGGGTGAACGCATGGGTATATAATCACATTATTGCGTTTTGTGAGGCGCTTTGCCATGAGAGCTGCCTCAGTATCTGCTGTGGCACCATCATACATAGAGGCATTGGCTATATCCATACCTGTTAGGCGTGCAATGTAGTTTTGAAATTCATAAACGTATGTAAGCGTCCCTTGAGAGACTTCTGGCTGGTATGGCGTATACGTTGTGAGGAACTCGCCGCGTTGAATCAAGTGGTCTACACTTGCAGGAATGTGGTGATGGTAGCATCCACCGCCAAGAAAAGATGGCATCTTTGATGTTGGCGTATTTTTCTCTGCAAGAGCTTTAATATGTGACTCAACCTGCATTTCCCCCATGTGGGATGGCAGCGAGGAAAGAGGCTCTGACATAAGAGTCTCTTTGGGAACATGTGTATAAAGTTCATCAATATGCTGAGCACCAATAGCACGCAGCATATCCTTTCTGCTTTCATCTGTATGGGGTAGGTATCTCACGTATGATTATCCCTTATATATTGTTTGTTACTGGATGCCTTCAACGTACGCTTCATAAGCGCTTGCATCGAGTGCGTCTTCAAGTTCTTCAGTATCACTCATTTGGATTTTTACAAACCAAGCATCGCCAAATGGGTTTGAGTTGACCATGTCTGGAGCGTCTACGAGATCTGTGTTGATTTCAACAACTTTACCGCTGATAGGCGTGTAGACTTCAGAGGCCGCTTTTACTGATTCAACAACCGCAAAGTGGTCGCCTTTAGAAACTTCAGCGCCTTCTTCTGGTAGTTCTACAAAAACAACATCGCCAAGAGAGCTCTGCGCAAAATCTGTAATACCAATTGTTACAATATTGCCTTCGATCTCTAGCCATTCATGTTCAGCTGTGTATTTCAAATGTGATGGAATATCCATTTGTTGACTCCTTATTAAATTAAATGTGGTTTAAAAGGGTTTATTTTAAGTGGTTAAGTGGGGAAACTTTAGCTTTGAGCTTGCGTCCTCTTACATCAATAAGTACAGGCGTATCAGTACTGCTGGAAGACGTGGAAACGTAACCCATTGCAACTGCACGGTCTAGTGTTGGAGAGAATCCACCACTTGTTACTTTGCCAATTTCTTCACCATTTTCAGAAAAGATAACTGCGCCTTCACGCGCAATGCCCTTATCCAAAATTGTTAGGCCAACACGTTTTCTTGGAATACCTTGATTCCTTTGTCCTTCAATAAGCTCGCAGCCTATGTAGCCGTCGTGTGTTTTGTCAACAATCCAGCCAAGAGAGGCTTCAAAGGGGGTTGTGTTATGATCCATGTCGTGTCCGTAAAGAGGAAATCCAACTTCTAGGCGAAGGCTGTCGCGTGCACCAAGTCCAATTGGTTTAACGTCTGGTTTTGCCATAAGGTCTTCCCATAGGGCAGGAATCATATCATTCGCAATGCTGATTTCAAAGCCATCTTCGCCTGTATATCCCGTACGGGTAACTCGGCATGGGTGGCCTTCAAATACAGCGTCTACGTAATTCATTTTTTTTAAAATTGAAAATTCAATTTCATCAAAGATGAGATGCATAGCTTCTTCAGCTTTAGGCCCTTGGACGGCAATGAGCCCAAATTCTGTCATATCTTCAAGAGTAACGTCATTGGGTAAGTTTTTCCATAGCCATTCACGGTCACCTTCAAGTGTGGCGCCATTTACAACAAGGTAAAATGCATCATCAGCAAGCTTTGTGACGATAAGATCATCAATGATACCACCTTCAGGGGTACAAAAAACAGTATAACGGCATTTATGAACAGGAAGTTTGCTGAAATTATATGGCGTTAATTTGCCAAGCTCTTCTGCTGCGCGTTTTCCTTTAATAAGAAATTGCCCCATATGTGAGACATCAAACACGCCACAAGACGCACGCGTATGAAGGTGCTCTGCTTTGATGCCTTCATACTGGATAGGCATGTCATAACCAGAAAAACTCACCATTTTGGCGCCACTTTTTATATGGTGTTCATATAGGGGTGTTTTTAAATTTTTATTATCCATGACGCATATCATGCCCCGAATTTGACATCTCTGCAACGCTTCTTCTTTAAAAAGAATAAAGAAAGAAAAAAGAGGGGGGAAGTGTATGGTGTTTTCTTGCGTAAGCCTTCATAATAAAAGGTATGACATACACACTAGTATCAGCAGATGAAAATTTACCCGCTGGCGATAGACGCCTGCGTGTTTTTTTAGGAGGGAATTGTCGAGGTCGCGATTGGCGCCTTGATTTTTACCGTCGTTTTTCTTCAGAAGAAATTATTTTTATTACACCAAAGAGAGATAGCTTTGCTGATCCTGATATGGATCCTGTAAGCCATGCCAACCAGGTCGGCTGGGAACGTCAAGCAATTGACCGTGCTGATGTGAGCGTTTTTTGGCTTGGAGAAGGGCTTGCAAACCAAGCGTCTCGCGTAGAAATTGGCTATGCACTTGGTAAAGGGTGTTCAACACTTATGGGTGCAGCTGAAGGCTTTTTGGGCCTTGAGCATTTGAGTGCTTTTAGTGGCATGGTTCTTTCTACAAGCGTTGAAGGGCTTATGGCAAGGCTGACAAGCCTTGTTGAAGAACACAAGCTGAAGGCTTAACTCCTATGATGAATCTTTATATGCGTTCTTGTTTTCTTTACGGGACAGGAGCCGTTTCTAGCGCGCTTACTGTTTTTGTGTTTTGGATCCTTGGTAAAATTCTTTCTGGCTGGGGCTTTCTTTTAAGAGACCTTAATATTGATAATTTTTATGGCCCAATGTTTTGGGGTGGTGTTTGTGGGTTAGGTCTTTTACTTCCTCCCAAATATGGGCGCACGATACAGTTTATGTTATGCGCAATTTTTGCAGCGCTATTGCACATTTTTATGATTCATAACTGGCTGAATGTACGCTTTTTTTCACTTTTTAATAGTACGGCGCTTTTGCAAAAAACTGAGCTTTGCCTGATTCTCACTTATATTGTGGTGTGGGGCGGAATGTTTGCCCTTATTTCACGCAAGGGCTAAGGCTTAAATCTGTGAGCGCATCAGCAAGTTGGTGCGTTGCAAAATAAGCCTGCTTTTTAGTAGAACCTTCACCTTCTGGGCGATATGTTACAACAAGGAAGCTGTTGTCTCTATTCATTTTTGAAACCAAAGCAGGGTGGAATGGTACGTCAAAGCTAAAGGTGCTGTTTGCGCCTTCTACAGCTGGCACGTAACGCGACTGGGCTGTATGGCGAACAAGTGGAATGCCTTTAAGTGGAACATCAGATTTAATTTTTACGCGATATGTTTCAGCGCTGAGTCTCGCGTTAGAGCTTAAAGTGATATCCGCGCGCTTCGCGTTAATCTTACAATCATCTACAGACCAAATACCATATGAAGCCTGAGGCGTAACAGGGAGATTTTCAGGATACTGAAGGCTACTACACGCAGAGAGCGCGATTCCAGCAATAGTGAGAGTGCGTGTTTTGAGTAGAATGCTTTTTTTCATGATTTATTCCTTGTGGGATCCTGTATCTTTGTGCCAGCATGCTACTGCTTTAAGAGCGCTTAAGCAAGTTTACTAAAAAAGAATAAGGAGAGAGACCCGCATGGCAAATACTGCATCTATTATCGAACGATCTGAAGTAGAAGAAATTTTTTCTGAATTAGGCCTGACTGGAGTCCTTTCTGGTGCGCTTGGAAAAGACTGGAATAAACATCCAGCTGGCGCAAAGCTTACATCTATTAATCCATCTACAGGTACTGGCCTTGCTGAGGTTCTGTGTGCCACTGAAGATGATTACGAAAACATCGTACGTGATTCTGAAACAGCATTTGAAACATGGCGCATGACGCCAGCACCGCTTCGCGGCGATGTGATTCGTAAGTTTGGCGATGCACTTCGTGAACATAAAGATGCCCTTGGAAAGCTGATCTCTCTTGAAATGGGTAAAATTTACTCAGAAGGTCTTGGCGAAGTACAAGAGGCGATTGATATCTGCGAGTTTGCAGTGGGTCTTTCTCGTCAAATGTACGGTAAGACAATGCACTCGGAGCGCCCTGAGCACCGCATGTATGAGCAGTGGCATCCACTTGGTATGATTGGTATTATTACAGCCTTTAATTTCCCATGTGCTGTATTTACTTGGAATGCAGCTGTTGCATCTGTTTGCGGAAACACAATGGTTTGGAAGCCATCTGAAAAAACACCTCTTATTTCTATCGCGATGATGAAAATTGCACAGAAAGTATTTGAAGAAGCAGGCCATCCAGGCGTTATGGGCATGATTATTAGCCCAGATAGCAAACTTGGTGAAAAAATGGCAGCTGATAAGCGCTTCAAGCTTATAAGTGCAACAGGTTCAACGCGTATGGGCCGCAGCGTGGCACAGGTAGTTGCTGAGCGTTTTGGTAAATCTATCCTTGAGCTGGGTGGTAACAACGCGCTGATCGTGATGGATGACGCTGATATGGATATGGCACTTCGTGCCGTTGCTTTTGGCGCTGTTGGAACAGCTGGCCAGCGCTGCACAACAACGCGCCGCGTGCTCGTGCATGAATCTGTTGAAAATGAACTGGTTGAAAAGCTTGTTAAAGTTTACGGCAGCATTAATATTGGTGATCCTTTGGATAAAGACACGCTCATGGGTCCCCTCATTGACCGTATCTCAGTAGATCATATGCAAAATGCGCTTACTAAAATTAAAGAGCAGGGCGGTAAGGTCATTTGCGGCGGCGATGTTCTTGAAGGTAAAGGGTTCTTTGTTAAGCCTGCCATCGTGCTTTGCCAAAAGCCAATTCCAATGATGAAAGAAGAAGTCTTTGCGCCAATTCTATACATCACACCAATTAAAGATGTTAAAGAAGCTGTGCACATTCAAAATGATGTACCGCAAGGCTTATCAAGCGCAATCTTTACAAACAGCATGCAAAAAGCTGAATGGTTCCTTTCTCATAAAGGATCAGACTGTGGCATTGCAAATGTAAATATTGGTACATCAGGCGCTGAAATTGGCGGTGCCTTTGGCGGTGAGAAAGAAACAGGCGGCGGACGTGAATCAGGCTCTGATGCTTGGAAAGCTTATATGCGTCGTCAGACTTGTACGCTAAACTGGGGTGCAGAACTGCCCCTAGCCCAAGGCGTAGAATTCATTTAATTCTACTTATCAGGGCCTGTAAATGTGCCCATAACAAAAAAATAAGAGCGTCATGTATGATAAAATACATGACGCTCTTATTTTTTGGCCATAAACCCATTTTCGGCGCTGCTAAGCGAATTAAAATATTTCCTGAAAAGTGATTTTCGTAGCAATTTAGCAAAATTTAAGATTAAAAAGATCGCCTATATAGGCGGTCTTTTTTCTGCGGGGCTTGAAAGTAGAGGGGAACGACCTATAACAGGTATATCAAACCCATCTTTTTACTTTTCTAAAGGAGGCTCTTATGCCGACTGGATATACAATTATTTCTGGGGATTTTCACTTTCCTGACCCCAAAGCTGAAAAAGCCTTTAATGCGGCTGTGGCCAATGCGGCTCTGCTTTATCAGTACTGTGCCCCATGGGGCAATGTGGCAAAAAATATCCGTACTGTGAGCGATTTGATGGAGGCTTCAGGCTTTCCTGAGATTGTCACCCTTGATTACTTTGAAAAAGTAATGCAAGCGCAGCATGGTAAGTGTTTTATTGAACGACTTGCTGAGGTGATTGGTGAAAAGCTTGATGACTCTTACCGCCAACTTGAAAAAGTGCAATTCAGTGAAGATGCATTTGCCCTGCAAGTTGGTATGGATGCGCCATATCTTCAAGGTGTGATGCGGGAGTTTGATACAGGTCTATCTTTCCGGCTTCGTCTTTTTCATGGTGCCGTAATGCGGAAAGTGCATGACTTGCCCTCCAAAGCATCAATGCCTGTGAAACAGGCCAAAGTCTGGGGCAAGGCGCGTCAGCGTCAGTAAAATCGAATGCAAAAAGTCGTCCCTTGGGGCGGCTTTTTTGCACAAATACATAAAAAGTTGTCATAATGAAACTCGAATATGGAAAGAGGATTTATATGAGCAGTTCAGCGGCTATGAAAAATGTAGATACCAAAGCGCTTTTTGGGTTTGATGTTGATTTCGATGTACAAGGTTTTGTTGATAGGGATGAGTTTGTGCCAGAGGTGCAAGAGGATTACTATTTTGACCCTGCCACGACGCGCGTGATTCTCGCAGGTCTTTCTCATAACCTTCGCGTACTTATTCAGGGGTATCATGGCACAGGTAAATCAACTCACATTGAGCAAGTTGCTGCGCGCCTGAACTGGCCTTGTTATCGTCTTAATCTCGATGGGCACCTTTCTCGCCTTGACCTTATTGGCCGTGATGCCATTGTGCTTGAAGACGGTAAGCAGGTTACAACCTTTAAAGAGGGTATTCTGCCTTGGGCAACTCAGCGCCCCATGCTTCTTGTTTTAGATGAGTATGATGCAGGACGTCCAGAAGTCATGTTTATCATCCAAAGACTACTTGAGCAGGACGGTGCGCTCGCGCTTCCCGATCAAAATAAAGTACTTCATCCTCATAATGCTTTTCGCCTTATGGGCACATCTAATACTGTGGGTCTCGGAGACGGGACTGGGCTGTACCACGGTACGCATACGCTTAACCAAGCACAGATGGATAGATGGTCAATTGTAAGCCATCTCAATTATTTAGAGAGTGAAATTGAAGTAAAGATTGTACTTTCCCATGTGCCGAGATTTCATAACCAAACAGACTTGATTTCTCGTATGGTTCAGGTGGCATCTCTTACAAGAACAGGCTTCTCAGCAGGAGATATCTCAACAGTTATGTCGCCGCGTACAGTCATCTCTTGGGCAAAAAATTCTGATATCCTTGGTGATGTTTATGAGGCTTATAAACTCAGTTTTGTGAACCGTGCAGACGTAGAAGATATGGCCACGCTAGATGAGTATTATGATCGTGTACTTGGGGATATTCAGCTCCTTGACTAAGTTGCAAGACAAGGAAACTTTTAGACGTGCTCTTCAGCATACCACGCGTGCGCTGACAGGACGCTCAGATTTGGTCGTTTCTTTTGGAGAGAAAAGCCATGTTGAGACAAATGAAATTACACTTCCAGAGCTACCAGAAAAACTCAGTAAAAAACGCGCTGATATGTATCGTGCACAGGCAGATAGGCTGGCTTTTTTACACCGTTATGTGGGTGATGGCGGCGCTAAATCTTTCCTTTGGTGGCTAGGCCATACGAGGGAAACACCAGCCCGGGTGATTTCCATTTTAGAAACTGCACGCACAGAGCATAAAGGGCGCATAGAGTTTCAGGGCACACATGAATATCTAAAAACTATGGCAAAAGAGGAGGTGGCCTATTATAGCGGCGACTTTGCTGACGGTTTGTTTATAAAAGTTTTTGCCCTCTCTCTCGCGTTGAGGGAGCAAATGGGTGAAAAGCTGCTCCGCTCCCAGAAAATTTTTTTGAAAGATACTGAAGAGCTATTTGATAAGCCTCTAAAAAAATGGCTAAAAAATGCTGTGGAGCAGTTGGAAAACCCGACTTCGCGCCAGAAAGCTTACGCTGATCTATTGGATATCCTTAATATTCATATGGATGAAACGCCGGATCATGATGATGATGGGACAAAAGATACCTCAGATATGATGCAAATGCCTTCTGATAAAGAGGAATCTACTGCTGAAGAGGATAAAATGGATGATTCTAAGGGGGAAGATACAGCTTCTCTTGCAGATACGATTGATTCTAAAAAGCAGGACGAGCCAGAGGCTCTTTCTGGCAGGCCGCAGATAGAGCAAAGTACAGGCTTGCCTTATACTGTATTTAGTCAGCGTTATGATAAGGTTTTAGATATTGCTGCTCTTGTAACAAAAGGGGAGATGAATCATCTATTAGAGCGTTACGGCGCGCTTTTAGAAAGCCATAAGCATCTTGTAAGACGGCTTAGTATTCAATTAAAAAAGCATCTGCTTGCACCAGCCAAAACAGGGTGGGTTTTTGATAAAGACCAAGGCTACCTTGATGGACGTAAGCTTTCTAGTTTTATTGCAGGTAGGGGGGAACATGTATTTCAGCACCCTTATATTGAGCCTTATACCAATACATCTGTAACCCTTCTTGTAGATAATTCTGGCTCTATGCGCGGGCGTCCTATTGAGATGGCTGCCATTTCAGCAGATATTATTGCGACAACGCTGGAGCAGTGCGGCGTAAAAGTTGAAGTGCTTGGCTATACAACGCAAGGATGGAAAGGCGGGCAGTGCCGCCTTGATTGGGTTTCCGATGGTAAGCCTGACCATCCGGGGCGCCTGAATGATATTTTGCATGTGGTGTATAAAAAGGCTGATCAGCCGGTGAGGCGCCATAGTACAAGGTTTGCAGGGATGCTCGCGCATGATATTTTAAAAGAAAATATTGATGGTGAGGCGCTGCTCTGGGCGCATTCACGGCTTATGAAAAGGCCAGAAGATCGTAAAATTTTGATGGTGATTTCAGATGGGGCGCCTGTAGACTATGCCACTGACCGCCATAATGGCACGGGCTACCTTGATCGTCACCTGCGCGAGGTGATTCACGATATTGAGCGCGGCGGTATCATTGATCTGTGTGCCATAGGCATTGGGCATGATGTAGGGCGTTATTATGAAAATGCCGCGACCATTGCGGACCCTGAATCCCTCGGAGAAACGCTCGTTGAGCAGGTCGTTGAGTTATTTAAGAAATAAATTTCTATGAGAAGGGTTGTTGATTTTTCAATGAACTATCCCTATAAAGAGAGAGAAATCACTCTTTCTTTCCTTTCATGATTCTATGAGGCTTTTATGACAAAACTTTGTGTTGGCCTGTTTGGCACCTGCGGCGGTAGCACGTGGCGTGATCCATTCATGGCAAAATATGAAAAAATGGGAGTTGAGTACTTCAACCCTCAAGTTGAAGACTGGGATCCGTCTTTGGCTGAAATTGAAGCAGAGCATTTGGCAAAAGATCAAATTATTTTGTTTCCGATCACCAGTGAAACGTATGCCAGCGGCTCGCTTAGCGAAATTGGCTTTTCTGTTATGAGCGCCATGAAACTTGATGATCGCCGGGATATTGTTGTTCTGATTGATCAGGAACTTGATGACACACTTATGGCTGATGCCATCCCAGCAAAAGAATCTCTGCGAGCAAGGGCTCTCGTGAAGCAGCACTTGTTGGCACAAAATCTTCCTAATGTATATTTGGTGGATTCGCTTGAAGACATGCTAAATGTGAGCCTTGCACTGTATGAGGCTGCAAAGCATACAGATGCTTTGCAAAAATTTAGTGTGAAAAATTTGAACAAAAATCGATAATACAAGAAAGCACTCCGAACGGGGTGCTTTCTGCTGTGGGTCGTCAGAAATAACAAAACCCTCACTTGAGGGTTTTGTTTGGTAATAAAAGAATGCAGTGGGGGACTAAGCCACGGCAAGCTGCTCATGCATGTGCTTTTGAACCTTTTGGAAAGCACGTTGCTCAAGCTGACGAACACGTTCACGCGAGATGCCAAACCTTCCGCTAAGATCTTCGAGCGTTGGTGTAATTTCAGACTCTGTCAGGCGACGAGAGATGAAAATCTCTTTTTCGCGCTCGTCTAGAACTTCAATCGCACCTAGAAGCATCTTACGGCGATGTCTAGACTCTTCCTGAACGCTGTAAGTCTGCTCAGCATTTGGACGGTCCTCTTCAAGCCAGTCCACCCATTCGCTTCCGCTATCATCATTTACGGTACCGTTTAGGCTTTGGTCGTTGGCCATCATGCGTTGGTCCATAGAAACAACTTCTTTTTCCTTTACGCCAAGTTCATTTGCAATGAAGCTCACCATATCTTCCGACAGGTTTTCAGCTGTAGATTCTTGCAAACGGTTACGTAGTTTACGTACGTTAAAGAAAAGTTTCTTTTGTGCGGCTGTGGTACCAATTTTTACAAGCGACCAGTTCTGGAGCACATACTCCTGAATCGCTGCGCGAATCCACCACATTGCATATGTTGAAAGTCTAAACCCTTTATCTGGATCGAAGCGAGCAACGGCTTGCATAAGGCCAATATTCCCTTCCTGAATGACTTCTGTCATCGGAAGGCCATACCCTTTAAAACCAATGGCTACTTTTACAACCAGGCGCAGGTGTGCGTTTATCAGTCTTTCTGCTGATGCGCGGCTGCCTTCGTCACGCCATTTTTTGGCGAGCGCTTGTTCTTCTTCAAATTCGAGAGTACCAAAATCTTGAATAGATTTTAGGTAGTCTTGCAATACTGCTCTGCTATCTTGAAAGTTTACGGCCATTTTTAATGGTCCCCCCAGTTTCCCTGTTAATCACCCAGCGCTTGTTTTTTTGTGATTGTTTTTGTTTTGCGCCTTAAAACCTTATAGGGGGGCTATAAAAGAAAATGACGAAAAATCTGACAGTAAGCCTTGAACTCTTAAAAATCAGTGGGTTGCGTTATTGAAATTGCCTCAAGTAAAGCTGAATAGTCCTCAGGGACAGGACTTTTTGTAATTATTTTTTCAAACGTTATAGGATGAAAAACACCTAAATACGCTGCATGAAGCATTTGATGGTCTAGGGACTTGACAAGATTTTTGACTTCTTCATGCGTGCCTTTAAGGCTTTTAGGGCTGCCGTAAACAGGGTCTCCAACGATAGGATGACCAATATGATGGGCATGAACGCGAATTTGATGTGTACGACCTGTATGAAGCTTAAATTTGAGTAGAGAAAATGTGCCGCACTCTGAAGTTGCAAGTTTTGTATATGTACTAATAGCTGTTTTACCACCGCTTTGCAGAACCGCCATTTTTTTACGGTTTCCTGGGTGTCTGCCAATCAATGTTTCTATTGTGCCCTGTTTGTTAGGAACATTGCCGTAGCAAAGGGCAAGGTAAAAGCGCTCTGTTGTACGGTTAGCAAATTGCTTGCTGAGGCTGTGGTGTGCAATATCGCTTTTTGCGATAACCAAAGTTCCGCTTGTGCCTTTATCGAGCCTATGAACGATACCAGGGCGTTCTACGCCGCCAATACCTGAAAGGCCTTTGCAATGATAGAGAAGAGCATTTACAAGCGTTCCTGAAGGTTCTGAGTCTGAAGGGTGGACACTAATACCAGCTGGTTTGTTGAGCATAAGCATTTGATCGTCCTCAAAAAGAATTTCCAGAGGAATATCTTCAGAAATAACGTCTAGAGGCGTGGCTTCGGGAATAGAGAGGATGAGATCCCCCATGTCTTTAACTTTGGCTGAAGGCTGAGTAAGGGCTGTTCCTTTAAAGGATGCGTGTCCTTCTTTGATAAGCTTTTGAATAAAGCTTCGGCTCATATCTGGCAGAGCTTCAGACAATATCTTATCTAATCTCTTACCAAGAGTTTCTTCATTGACTGTAATCGTGTGCGCTGTTTTCATGTGGGGCATCATGCCCTTTTTTAAGGAAAATGTCATTTTTTTGTTTTTTTCATAAAAAAAGGGGTTGCGCGAGGGGGGGGAATTAGGTATAACAAGCGCTGTCCGAGTGTCCCCATCGTCTAGAGGCCTAGGACGCCACCCTTTCACGGTGGAAACAGGGGTTCGACTCCCCTTGGGGATACCAATTATTTAGAAAAAGCAGCCGTAAGGCTGCTTTTTTTGTATGCTTATTGTATGCTTTTAATAAGATAAGCCTATGAAAGATTGATTTTATCTAGCGCAAATAGTTCATTCATATGTGTGCTTACGTAAAGACGGCTGCCATCGGGCGTGTGGGCTGCTGCGTTTGTAATCGCATCAGCAAGGTGCGTTGTTGCATGGAACTCTAAGCTTTCAGGGTGCATATGGTAAAGCTTACCAGAGGCGTCTCCGTACACCACATAATCATCAATAAGGCGAGGAGATGAAAAGACGCGCGCATTGTGGTTATGTTTAAGAATAACTTTGAATGTTCTAAGATCAATCACGTACATATGTTTATCACCAGAGCCAACAAATAGCTTACCGTGGGTGAGCAGGGGGGTGCTATAGCAAATATCATCTGTTTGAATTGCTGCAAGGCGTTCACCCGTTTTGCTGTTTAAAATATAAATATTTCCATCAAATGATGTGGCGGCCACGATGCCGAGATTGGTATCTATTGCTGGTGGATATTTTATGGATCTTTCTGTTTTATGCTGCCAAATAAGAGCGCCCGTTTTAGCGTTATAAGCAGAAACATCATGGTTTGCGTTGCCAAAAATGACTGTGTCATGGACATGGTCATAAGCGGCTGATCCATGCTGATACTTTTTCTGAGGTGTTTCCCAAAGCCTATTGCCGTTATCTAGGTTAAAAGCTGCATTACTGCCTTTGGCGCGGCTGCGCTCATATTCTAATCCAAGATATAGTGCGTTATGCTGAGGGACAATAAGAGGAGAAGATCCAATCCATTCACAGGCTGGGTTATGCCAAATTTTTTGGCCTGTTTTAGCATCTAGACAGTAAACGTTACCATTATAAGCGCCAAAATATAGTTTTCCGTTATGAATGGCAGGCGAGGACCATATACCCTTATGTTTAGCACTGTTTTTAGTATCAAATTGCCAAATGCGTTCACCTGTTTGACCATGAATAGCATGCATAATTCCATCGTCTGTGCCCATGTAAATTCTGCCGTTATGGTACAAAGGAGTTGATTTGGGAACAATATGAAAGGGGAATGCTCCTTTTTGATAAAAACGCCATGTAATGCCATACCCACGTGTAAAAGGTGGGGCCTCTTTTGAGGCAGGCAGGGTAAAATCCTTTTTCTTAAACAGGCTATAAAGCGCAATGCCATGTTGTGCTTTCCATGCAATGCCACTGTTCTCTTCAAAGTCTACAACAGTAAAGACATCTGTAAATGTTATATTCTCTTGAAGCAGTGCAAGTCTACATTGTTCAAGGCTTGCGCCGCTATTAATAAGATCATCCACTAAGATGGTTTTAACATTTTGTTGAATGTTGCCTTCTATGCGCTGTCCAAGGCCTGTGGTTTTGCGCTGTTTACGAATAATAAACCCAGAAACATTTTTACCTCTTTTGTGACCATCAATAATGAGCGCTGTAATAAGAGGGATGGAGGCAACTTCCATGCCGCCAATCTGGAGAGGTTCATCTGATTTATAATGCTGCCAAAAAGTATCTGTGATGATATTTAACCATTCTGGAGATAGAAATACAGGACGCAAATCCATAAGCCAGTTCAGAGAAGCGCTGCTGGAAGAGCGCAAAGGTTTATCTTCTGCATTATGAATGCAGTGAGCCTGAATATGATTTTTTAAATGATTTAGCATGGTGAGTATCATCAGCCCTTAGAAAGGGGATGTCTATAAAAAAGAAAATGTTAAAAAATCTCTTAAAGAAAACATACTGAAGAAGTTTTAAGGTTTCTGAGGCTCACAAATAAAAAACCTCCCCAATGGGAGGTGTTTTATTTGGAGCGGGAAAAGGGATTCGAACCCTCGACCCCAACCTTGGCAAGGTTGTGCTCTACCACTGAGCTATTCCCGCTCGGAACAGCAATGTTTTTACGCTAACTTGAGGCGCGATGCAAGAGGTTTTTTACGAAAAAATTGAAATCTTATGATAGAGTTCTTAACTGTATGGAAAAGGGATAATATATCTATGGAAACTAAGAATCGAATTTTTAAAGATTTGCAGGCACTTAAAGCAAAGGTAAATGCTGAAAAGGCATCAGGAAAAAAAGTTGTTTTTACAAATGGCTGTTTTGATATTTTGCATAAAGGGCATGTGGCGTATTTAGATAAGAGTCGATCGCTAGGTGATGTGCAAATTGTTGCCATTAACACAGATGATTCACCGTTTTTTAGGACAAAAGGCCCTGAACGCCCATATGTAAGCGAAATGAATCGTGCATTTATGTTAGCGGGGCTGCGCAGTGTAGATTATGTCACGTTTTTTAGCGAAGAAACACCTATTGATGTGGTGAAGGCTCTTATGCCTAATGTGATTACAAAGGCTAGCGATTATACAATTGATACCATTGTTGGCGCTAAGGAAGTTATGGAAAATGGCGGGGAAGCTTATGCAATACCGCTTGTGGATGGGTTCTCAACAACATCTCTTGTAGAAAAAATTAAGAAGGGAGCGTAACCATTGTCTGTCCTTGCAAATTTCAATATTTATAACCGTAAACGTCATGCGCCAGGCACCTCTCCTGGGGTTCCTGTGGACAAAAAAGAGGCAGCTCCTCTGCATGTAGATATGTATGTCTATGATGAAATGGAACTTCTTCATACAAAGGACCCGCAGGATAAAGATATTCAAACAGCGCTCAAGCAAGATAAAAAAGTTTGGCTTAATGTTGTTGGTTCATCGGATTTAAAGCGTATTGAAAAAATTGCAGAACATGCTGGCATTCACCCATTAGGAATTGAAGATATTGTAAACAGAGGGCAGCGCCCCAAAGTTGAAGAGTTTACAGATCATATTATTTTTTACCTGCGCCTGCCGCATAAACAAGGTGATAGCATTATGCTGGAGCAAATTGCTCTATATTACCAAAAAGGGGTGGTTATTACATTCCAAGAGCAAGTTGAAGATGTGTTTGGCATGATTCGTAAACGCCTTGAAAAGAAAGATGGTCGCCTGCGAACCAGAGGGTCAGACTATTTGCTTTACGCGCTCGTTGACGCGCTTGTTGATAGTTATTTTCCACTTTTTGACGATATAAGTGATGACATTGATAAGCTAGAAGATCTGGTTCTTAAGGATCCTAACGAGAATCTTCTTAGGAGGGTTCATGAAACAAAGCGCGAGCTTTTAACGCTTAAACGTATTGTTGGGCCACAAAGAGACAGTGTAAATGCAGCAATTAGGGACCATGCGAGCTTTTTTAGTAAAGAGACCGTTGTTTACTTGCGAGACTGCAGTGACCACCTGATACGCCTCAATGATATTTTGGAGAGTCTGCGTGAGCGCGCCGGTTCGCTTATTGATATGTATATGAACGTTGTGTCGCATCGTATGAATGAAATTATGAAGCTTTTAACACTTGTGTCGACAATCTTTATGCCGCTTGGATTTCTTGCAGGTATTTACGGCATGAACTTTGATCGCGCAAGCCCTTATAACTTGCCAGAGCTTAATTATGAGTACGGATACCCAATACTTCTAGGTATTATGGCAGCTGTTGGACTGTCTCTTCTTTTTTACTTTTATCGTAAGGGATGGTTAAAGTCTACAAGGTTAAGTGCAGATGATTAGCCTTTAATAAAAATGGCATAAATAAGCATCTCAATAAGCAAAAGCCCACAAAACCCGATACGTGCAATCATAAGTCTATTGCCAATTTCAGAGTTTTTTGTTCCCATGCTTCCTATACCCATAAGTAGAGCAATTAGGGCACAGCAGAAGGTCGCAATCATAAGGTAAGCAAAAGGATGCATGTCAATGTTACTTTTTTTTGTTACAGTTTATGATATACACCATAGCGAATTTATAAAATGATGCCAAGGAGTGTAAAATATGACGGAAGTAATTTTCAAAACCCCAGAAGGTGATGAAAAGGTAAGCCTAAACCCAGGGGAGCGCCTACTAAAAGGTGCATACACGCTCGAAATGGACGTGCGTTACGGGTTTGGAGACTGCGGCGGTAACTGCGTATGTTGTACATGTCACGTTTACGTGGAAGAAGGCGGAGAAGGATTTGAAGCGCCAACAGCAGAAGAAGAAGATATGCTTGATACAGCATTTAACCTTGAAGATAACTCAAGGCTTGCTTGCCAGCTTAAAGTATCTCCTGATGCTGAGAAAATTATAGTAAGGCTTCCAGAAAGTTAATACATGAACTTTAGTCGTCACCAAGATAAAACTTTAAAGGACCTTTTGAAAAATGGCTCAAAAAGCCTTTTATTTGAAAGGCTTGGTATTTCGCACCTTTATTTAGAGGGAGACGATGATATTCTATGGCAAATTTTCTCATCAGAGGTTCCAATTTTTGAACCTCGTATCTTTGTAGATTACTGCGCGCAGCTTTCTGATTGGACACCTGATTATGAATCTGTCTTCTCTATGAGGAATAGCATTAGTGGTGATAGAGTTCAGTATCTTGCAAAATTTGAAGATGGTGTTGTACCATTATCTCGCGCGCATTTTAAAAGTATTCAGCGTGCGTTTTTAAAAAATATTCAACATATCCAAAAGCGTTATGGGCTTAAGGGGAAGGTTTTTCATGTATTTGACCATGAAGCTGTTTCTCATAGGTATGGACTTAAAGTCTCAACACTGAGCTCCTTACTTCACCAGAGCTTATCTTCAGGTTTTAGTAAGCGTATTGAGCCACCTTTTTCCTCAATTGAAGAAGTTGGAAAAAGCCATTACCAAAAACTGCATGCGTTCCTGGATTGCCTTAATCTTGTTAAGGATAGCGTTGAGTTGCTTCTGGTATCTCCGCGTACTTTAAGTGATATGGCTATGCTATTAAGCCAAAGGCTTGGCCGTGCTGTGACGATTAAGGACCTTTGCCCTAACGTAAAAGTTATATGTTACTGTTATGATGAGAGTCTTCCTTATCGCAAAGTTCTTGCGGAGTTTTTTGAGGGGCAGGATGTGATCAGAACATCAATGTTTACACATGAGACAGGTATGCTAGAAGGTGAAGATTCTCTGACTCATGGCGGGGAAATTGCTCTTTCTGATTCTATTGGCTACCATTATGGCTTCATTGAAGAATCAACACTTAAAAACGCAAAGTCGCCGGCAAGGCGTTCAGAAATTTTACGCTACGAGGACCTAGAGGAGGGGCAAAGTTATCTGATTCTTTTAAACTCAATGTCAGGCCTTGTGCAATATAACTCACAGCAAATATTCGCCTTGAAGGATAAAGGG
The DNA here is from genome assembly GCA_028821995.1 of Alphaproteobacteria bacterium. Classification (GTDB taxonomy): domain Bacteria; phylum Pseudomonadota; class Alphaproteobacteria; order UBA2136; family JAPKEQ01; genus JAPKEQ01. The sequence goes on along the minus strand of JAPKEQ010000002.1, from coordinate 14,756 downwards.
AAAGCCCTGTTTGAATTTAAGCGCTCAGCGGAAAATTTGGATCAAAAAGTACCATTTTTGACAGAAAATACAACCAACCTGGCCCTTTATAGGCTTAACCAAGCTTTAGAAAGTTACGGTTTCTATGTAAGGGAGTACATGGTTGGTTTTAATGTGCATTCTCGCCAAGTGGAATGGTGTCTAGAACTTAATAGATCTCTTGATGGTATCCAAAAAGATACACTGGAGCATATATCTTATCTCTTGCATACAGAGCTTGCCTTCTTGAGTGAAGATTACAAGGTTTACTATAAGGACCATTTTGCGCAGCAGCCTCTTATGACATTTATCCCGCTCGGCACATTTTCATCCCTGCCGGAAAGGTACGCGTTTAATCATTTGGATAGCACTGAAAAAAATGTCATGATTAAATCCCTCTTTGATTTGGCTTGGCAAAAACAAGTCATTCATTGCAAGGCATTATAAAAAAGCCCCTATATTAGGGGCTTTTTTCTATCTTTCATTTTGTGGCGGTGCTGGTGGTACATATGGATCCACAGGTTGTGGGTTTGGTGCCGGATCGCCTGGATCCAGGGCTTCACAAAGCGCAGCTACAGCAATATCTGATCCATCGCCATCTCTATGTTGAGTGTTGTGATAGCACATGTGACCTTGACGGTTTGCACTAATATTAGGGCCAATAGATGGTCTTGTTGGACCCCATGCGCCATAACGGTAAGAGATCGCTTCGTGGTCAGTTCCTTCTGTGAATCTATTTTCGCCAGAGGCGCAGGTTGCATAACCTGGCTCTGTAATGGCTTTCATGCCGATGCGGGCACAAGCATTATCATTTGTTTCTGTACGGTTAATAAGGTTCACCCATGTATATGTTTTGTCACATGAGAGAAGTTCTTGAAAAATAGGAACCCATGTTCCTGAAATACACTGCCTTGCGGCCTGACCTGTATAACCTGCAGGGCATGATCCGTTTGAGTCAACGGTTCCATGAACAACACTTCCGCAGTCTTGAAGTTTATTTCTTAGCAGCGTAAGTTCGGCTTGAACTGACGTTGCAAAGCTATCTAAAGCACTTTTAAGAGCCATGACCTGCCTTGACGTTGCAGCGCCTTGTCTTGATTGTGCTTCTGATATGGAGCATATAGTAGAGGCTCCTAATATAGCTAAAGCTATAAAAATATAATGTTTCATCGTTATGACCACCCCAGTTGTTAACTTATCTCAATGCCTTATAGAGCTTTATAAAAGTTTAACTGTCATTATAAGTGACTAACAGCAAAGAAGACCAAAATAAAAAGCTCCCTTATGTAAAGGAAGCTTTTAAATAGAAGGCCTTGTGTTTTATAGGTCAAGATCAGCTTTAACGCCGTTACTTTCTTCTTTAATAAAGTTAAGGCGCTCTTCGGGAGATTTGCCCATAAGACGTCTGACTGTTAGGTCGCTATCAGCTAGTGAATCAATAGAAACCTGTAGAAGTCTACGGTTGTCTTTATTCATTGTGGTTATTTTAAGCTGAGACGCAGGCATCTCACCCAAACCCTTAAAGCGGTTAACTTCAACATTCTTTTTACCTTTAAACGTTGTTTTCATGTGGCGCTCACGTTCAGCGTCATCAAGTGCAAACACAGAGGTACCGCCGTAGCTCATCTTATAAAGAGGAGGCAAGGCAAGGTAAAGGTGTCCGTTTAAAATTAGCTCTGGCATTTCTTGGTAGAAAAATGTCATGAGAAGGGTGGCAATGTGTGCGCCATCCACATCGGCATCAGTCATGATAACAACGCGCTCATAGCGGAGATGTTTAAGCGTAAAATCTTTGCCCCTGCCGCAACCAAGAGCCTGTGTAAGGTCTCTCACTTCGCTGTTGGCCATTACTTTTTCTTTTGTGGCGCTGGCAACGTTCAAAATTTTACCACGAATAGGAAGGATTGCTTGTGTATGACGGTCGCGTGCTTGCTTAGCTGTTCCGCCGGCACTGTCTCCCTCAACAATAAAAATCTCTGTGTCGATATTAGAGTTTGAAGAGCAGTCTGAAAGTTTGCCTGGTAGGCGAATTTTACGGCTGACAGCAGTTTTACGCTTAACTTCCTGCTCTTTTTTACGGCGCAGACGGTCTTCCGCGCGCTCCATAATGCGCTCAAGGAGTGAGTCTGCACTTGTGAGGTCTCCGCTGAGCCAAAGGTCAACTTGGTCTTTAAGTGCGTTTTCCACCATGCGCGCTGCAGATGGCGTTGTTAGCTTGTCTTTTGTTTGTCCTTGGAACTGAATATCTGGAATAAAGATACTAAGTAGGATTTGCGAGCCTGACATGATGTCATCAGCTGTAATTTTTTCACCTTTTTTACCACGAAGTTCTGCATATGAGCGCAGAGATTTAGTAAGCGCTGCGCGCATACCCGTTTCATGTGTTCCACCTTGCGCGGTTGGAATGGTGTTGGCGTAAGACGTGAGGGATGTTTCGCTACCAAGCGGCCAAGCCATGGCCCACTCTACACGGCCAATTTCTTTGTTATCTTCAGTAATGGCGATGGTGCCAGCAAAAGGAGATTCTGTGTAGCAGGGCTTTTCAGCAATTTGCTCTGTTAGAAAGTCTGTAAGGCCATTCGGGTAGTTAAATTTCTCTTCTTGTCTTTCTTCGCCAGTGGCATCGCACCAAATAATTGTAACTGTGCGCGTAAGGAAGGCTTTGGCACGTACCATTTTACGAATACGGCTAGCGCTAAAGACAGCGTCATCAAAAATTTCTGTATCTGGAATAAAGCCAACTTGCGTACCTTTACGGTTACGAATTTCGCCAGCATGCTCAAGTGGGCCTGTTGGCAAGCCGCGGCTGTAGTTTTGTTTATAAAGCTGGCCATCGCGGGCAACTTCTACTTCTACAAGAGAAGACAAAGCGTTGACCACACTAATACCAACCCCATGAAGTCCACCAGATGTACTGTAAGCTTTGTTAGAGAACTTACCACCAGAGTGGAGGGTTGTAAGGATGACTTCTAGGGCGGATTTATTTTTGTACTTTGGGTGCGGGTCTGTTGGAATACCACGGCCGTTATCACGAATAATAAGTTTATTTTCTTTTTCAAGAGTGACCCAAATTTTATCAGCATAACCAGCAACGGCTTCATCGACACTGTTATCAAGAACTTCAGCAATGAGATGGTGCATAGCATTTACATCGCTACCGCCAATATACATTCCCGGACGTTTACGTACCGGTTCTAACCCTTCAAGGACTTCAATATCTGCTGCTGTATAATTTTGGTGCTCTGTCATTGCCGCATCTGCCATTATTTACGATCCACGCGTTGTGGTTTAAGGTTTTCATCAATTGCAACGTAAGTTCCACTTGCTGTTGCTGCTAGAATCTCTTCGTTCTCATCAAAAATATTTGTGCGCCAGATCTCCATGGTTACTTCCATAGATGTACGGCCAACTGTTGTGACTTTACCGTAAATCGTTACGCTGTCACTCGGCATGATTGGCTTTTTAAAAAGCACTTCATTCATTTTGAGCAGAGCGACCTTGCTGCGAGAGCGGCTGATGGCTACAACTGCGCCCGCTTGGTCAATCCAAGAGAGGAGCTGTCCGCCAAAAAGCGTACCGTTATAGTTAAGTTCATCAGGCATAACAAACTGCTTGAGGACTAAATTATCTGGGTGTTTTAAATCATTCATGGGTATAGAATATACGAGGATTTATAAGGCTTTGCAAGCAGAAAAGCCCCGTAAAATGGGGCTTTTCAAAGTTTTTTCGATTAGAATTGCTGGCATGTTCCAAGTTTGAGCTGCTCATCCCAATCCATAGAAACATTAAAGACATGTTTAACGCGTTTCATGCGAGGGGAATCAGCTTCTTTAAAGGCTTGATGAGGGTCTTCTTCTTTGAGGACAAAGACAGGGTGATCTTCTTGATCAAATATATCTCGAACAACAATCAGATGAGTTGCTTGTTGTTCTTTTGCTGTCTTGAGCCACTTACGAAGTGTAGCTACAGATGCTGCCATGAGGAATCTCCTGTGAAAAAAAAGGCATGCTAGATTGTTATGGGAGTATTAAATAGCATATGTGCATGTAAGGATGCAAGTTTTGTATACGAGATTTATGTGGCGCAGGTGGTGTAGTTTGTGCTAAGAGGAGTATATACATATAACTTTATCTTTTTAATTGGAGAGTATGGCATGAAAGCTTATATCCCAAACGCCCTGTCTCTGTTCAGAATGTTTGCATGGATCCCTATTATAGCGGTGACGCTTGCAGGGTACCCTTTTTATGCACTTGTTTTGTACGGAGCTGCTGCAATAACTGATTGGCTTGACGGCTACCTTGCCCGCAAGTGGAAGGTTACAAGTCCGTTTGGCCAAAAGGTAGACCAAGAAGCTGATAAGGTCCTTGTGCTTGCTCTGCTTATCTTTGCAAGCCTTTACATCGGTTTTTATACAGAAAGCCTTGCTGGAAGTTTCTGGGTTGCTATTGCTGCAGCTATTTTCTTTGCACGAGACTACGCCGTGTACTCAATGCGCGCCTGGCTGCGTTCAAAAGAACTTCCCCCTTTGCCTTCAAGTCATATTGCAAAGGGTAAAACCACTGTTCAGATGATATCTGTTGGATGTTGGTTTACTTCTTTGGTTTGGCTTGGTGTCTCGTTTCTATTTTGGGTGACTTTGCTTGTCGCAGTCGGCATGACGCTTTACACCCTTTGGGACTATCACTTGCAGTATCAAAATGCACGTGCAGCCTATGAGGCTAAATAATCGATTAAAAAACCCCGCAGCTTGCGGGGTTTTTTATTACCTTGAGTAATACATTTTAAACTCAATCGGGTGAGGGGTGTGCTCTAGGGCCTCGACCTCAGCCATTTTAATATTCATGTAGCTATCAATCATATCATCATCAAACACGCCATGCTCTTTAAGGAAACCTCTATCCTTATTAAGAGCGTCAAGGGATTCTCTAAGGGAGCCGCAAACCTGAGGAATGCGCTTTGCTTTACTTGGAGAGAGTTCATATAAATCTTCTTCTCTGGCATCTCCGGGGTGAATTTTGTTCGCGATCCCGTCTAGGCCAGCCATAAGGAGTGCGCTAAAGCACAGGTAGGGGTTTGCCATAGGGTCAGGGAAGCGTGTTTCTATGCGTTTGGCTTTAGGCTCATTTGCCGCTGGAATACGAATAGACGCACTACGGTTACGGGCGGCATAGGTAAGCATGACAGGAGCCTCGTACCCTGGAACAAGACGTTTGTAGCTATTTGTTGAAGGGTTGGTGAAAGCATTGAGCGCGCGAGCGTGCTTCATAATGCCGCCAATGTAGTAGAGCGCCATTTCGCTGAGTCCGTCATAATCGCCTCCTGCAAAGAGAGGCGTCTTTCCTTTCCATAGAGATTGGTGCACATGCATACCGCTGCCGTTATCACCAGAAAGAGGCTTTGGCATGAAGGTGGCGGTAAGGCCATAAACACCCGCCACTTGGTGAATTGCTGCTTTAAAGGTTTGTACGTGGTCTGCAATAGTTTTAAGAGTAGAGCCTTCCATGCCCACTTCGCACTGTCCGCCAGAAGCCACCTCTGCATGGTGAAGGGTAGGGCTTAGGCCGCAAGCTTTAAGCTTCATAACCATTTCGCTACGTACGTTTTGCAGTTTATCTTCAGGGCCGCTAATAAAGTAAGCGCTTTTTACATCTGGTGTATGTCCGCCAGATGGGACGGAGGATTTATCCGCAGCGCTCCATGGTGCTTTATCTGATGTTATTTTATAAAACGTATGCTCAGGGGCTGTGCTGTAGTTCATTTCATTAAAGAGGAAGAATTCTAGTTCTGGGCCAAAGAGAGCTTTTTCAGCTATACCTGATTTTGTGAGAGCTTCTTCTGCGCGCTCTGCAATACTGCGCGGGCAGCGGTTATAAGAATCGCCTGTTGCCGGGTCAGAAACATTACAAGTGACTATGGCAGTTTTATGTGCCGTAAAGGGAGATATATAAAGGGTGCTGAGGTCTGGCATAAGCACCATGTCGCTCTTATTGATATCGCACCAGCCTTCTAGAGATGAGCCATCAAAGCCAACGCCTTTTGTAAACGTTTTCTCAGAAATATTATCTATATGATAGCTGATATGGCGCGTTATGCCATGGAGGTCTGTAAATTGGAAATCAACAAACTGAATGTTATTGTCTTTCAGGTGGCTGATAGCGTCAGAAATAGTATTCATAAAAATGCTCTTATTTTTTTCTCTGTAAGGCCGATAGATACTAGCATAAATTTTTAAGAGACGTATTAAAAGCAATAAATGTCAGCGGGAGACAATGATATAGGTTGAGGTACATTCCATAAAATAAATACGAGCGTCGAAAACTGTTCTGGTTTTTACGCAAGTTGCCAAATGCTAAATAAGTAAATAAGGAGTATGCCATGAGTCATAAACATGCAGTTCATCTAGGTAGTAATGAAGATTATCAGTATAGACGTCTCGTACAAGAACATAGGGACCTTGATGAAAAAATTGAGTATATGAGGCATGTTCCATCAGCAGATACAAGTCAATTGAAGCATCTTAAAATTATGAAGTTGAGACTTGCAGACCAGATGGAGTACAGGTTAAAAGAGCTTGAATGTTAATTTAATTACCAAACATACCTGAAAAAGGCCGTGTAAAGCGGTCTTTTTTGTGGCATATTGGCCTCCTTAAACGTGAAAATGAGGGGGAAGTCTTATGACAGAGCGTACTTTGACAATTACAGGCGGACAGCCAATTAAGGGCGAGCTTACATGCCTGGGCGCAAAAAACTTTGCAACAAAAGCTATGGTGGCAACAACGCTTGGAACATCCCCAAGTACCCTTACAAATGTACCTCCTATTGGCGACGTTGATATTACGCGCGCGCTTCTTGTTGGGGCAGGGGTAGATTGCAGCCCGCACACAGATACTATGACATTTGATCCTGCTGGCATGACGTCTTCAACACTCACAATGCCTGATTCACGTAATAACCGTATTCCTATTCTTCTTCTACCAACACTTTTACATAAGTTTGGCGAGGCGCATATTCCTGTACTTGGTGGCTGTAAAATTGGTAACCGTAATGTAGATTACCACCTAGAAGCGGCTCGCAAGTTTGGCGCAACAGTTTGGCAAGATGAAACGGGCTACCATGCAAAGTCTGATGGCCGCCTTGAAGGGGCGCATGTAAAGCTGCCTTACCCAAGTGTGGGCGCAACTGAAACAGCGCTATTCCTCAGTGTGCTTGCTGAAGGTACAAGTGTTATTTCTAATGCCGCTATTGAGCCTGAAATTGTAGAGCTTGTTACAATGCTTCGTGCAATGGGCGCAATCATCTTTATGGAAGAAGGCCGTGAGATTCGGGTGGAAGGTGTTGAAAAACTTACGGGCACGCAAATGCCTATTCTTGGAGACCGTATTGAGGTGGGGTCTTGGGCAGCGCTTGCTTGCGCAGCTGATGGTGAAATTACCGTACATGGGATTCGCGCGAATACTATGAGTAACTTCCTATCTTACTTTAGAAAGGTCGGCGGAGGCTTTGATTTGATTGGACAAGATACGATTAAGTTTTACCGCGAGCGCCCACTTACTTCTATTACTTTGGAGACGGATGTCTTTCCTGGATTCTCAACAGATTGGCAGCAGCCATTTGCTGTGATGCTGACACAGGCGGAAGGCATTAGCGTGATCCACGAAACGGTATACGAAAGCCGTTTTGGTTATACAGAAGCCCTTAAAGGGCTTGGGGCTGATGTTCAGCTTACAACCCACTGCCTTGGTAAGCCTTGCCGTTTTGAAAACCATGATTACCCGCATAGCGCCCTAATTAAGGGTAAGGTCAACTTGAAAGCGACAGAAGACTTGCTGGAAATTCCAGACCTGCGTGCAGGCCTTGCTTATGTGATTGCAGCAGCTGTTGCAGAGGGTGATACAACACTCACGAACATTGATATGCTTGAGCGTGGTTACGGCCCTGTTAAGGAACGCCTTGAAGCAATTGGTGTGAAGGCTGTTGAGTCAACTCTTATGCAAAAGAGCGCTTAGTATTTACTGAAGTTATAAAAAAGGAGGCGGGCGCCTCCTTTTTTTAATATTATCAATTCTTTAGTTTAGGAATTGTTGCATTCTTGCATAGGCTGGACTGTCTGATTTGTTAAGTCCATTAATGAATCCTACAAAAATATCGCTGCCTTCTGGCAGGATGTCTGGCGCAGGAAGGGTTGAAACACCCATGTTTCCGCCGTCCTGCATCATAAGAATAGGGCGGTCTACGCGGCTACTGAGCTTGCGTGCGTCGCGGCTGACCTGAATAGTTTTTTTAACAAATGATGGCAAACGTGATGGCACTGTCCAGCTTAAAAGGTGCGCTTCAGAAATAAGGTCATGCCTTGCAAATACCTTTGTCCAGAAGTTATGACCTACACTTGGCCAGTTTTTAAGGAAAATAAGGTTAAAGTGCTCTGTGTAGATAGGTGTGTGTAAATTGATGTTTACTACGATAAGTGTCGGTGCATCCGCTTTTGTAGCAGGAACAAAGGTATAAGAAACACCATCCATATCACCAAAATAAGTGTTGTTTTTCAATACATCAGTGCTGACTTTTGCAAGTGAACTATAGAAATCTCTACGGTGCATTTTTAAAGCTTTGTTTTGTTTTTGTTTTTTCTATTTTAGCGGATTTTGGCCTGTTACACGAGAAAAAAGTACATCTCTTGGGGAAAGGTGTTGTAATAAAAAAGAAATACCTGTCAGGAAATATTGACAATGTTTGTATTGCATACCATAATAATAGGAGAGCTAAGTAGGCTCGATGGGGAAAAGAGAAGTCAGGAAGACGAAAACATGCTTGATGTAACACGAAATTCAAGTGTTGTAAGCGCAAATGCCAACAACACACAAAAACAGGCCAATCAGCCTGTTGAAAATGCTTCTGCCAAAAACGGTTTTAGTTTACGCACGATTCCAAGTGATAGTGGAAGTGTGCTTATGAATATTGCTAAATCTCGTCGTTTATCCCCTACAGAAAAAACAGGACTTATTCGCCAGCTCGCAACTTTCGATACTGTAAAAGCAGCAGAGACAACACGTAAAAACGTTCTTTCTAGCGTGCAACAGGTTGCAAGTTACATGGAGCAAACATCAAAAGTTTCATTTAAACCTACACCTGTTGATCAGGCTGTTAAGCAGTTTGAGCGTGCGCAAAAGGTCGCAGAGCAGCAGCCGCCACAAAACAGAACGGTGGAGCGCGTGCAGCAAAATATTGAATCAGTCATTCAGCAGAGCAGGAATGTCTCTGTGCAAGAAGCTGTGCAGGCACAGCCTCGAGATGGTGTGAATGTGCGTGATAATGTAGATATTCAAGTAAGCCAGCAGCGTGAAGCTCCACAAGCTCCTGCTCAGGCCTCTCGCCCAGTGGAACCACAAGCTTCTGTAGAAGTGAGCCTTCCAGGGCAATCATCATCTGAAGCTACTTTAGCGCTTCCGGGTGAAGGGGCGGGTGAGGAAATTCCTCTGCCAGGGCAAGCTGATATTGAATCTTTAGAGTTTGCCTTACCAGGAGATGGAGAGACGGCAGAAATTGCTCTTCCAGGCCAAGGGGGGGGAGAGGATGCTTCGGTACAACAAGTCGCTGGAAGTCTGGCGCAGGAAGATCTTGTGCCTGAAGATGTGCCTTTAGAGGCGGCAGAAGTTGACGTTATTCTTCCAGGTGGAGATGATGCCTCGGAAGCTTCTGAAAGCTCAATTGAAGTGGCGCATGTGCAAACATACGTTTAGAGCTTAAAACATACTTTAGGAGAGCCTTTTGGCTCTCTTTTTTATGAAAAATATGTTTTAATAGTGCCCAATAACAATAAACAGCCAAAGGCTCTTACTATTTTGACGAAAAAAATTATTCTTGCCAGTGATCACGCTGCTGCTGATTTTATTCAGGAGATTTCAGAGTATTTAAAATCTACTGGGTATGAAGCCACTATATTAAAAGCTGAAACAGCATTTACTTATTCTGAGGCTGCTGATGCTGTTGTAAGCCATGTGCATGCAAGTACTCATGTGCTTGGCATTGCTTGTTGCGGTACTGGCCTTGGTATTAGTATGCGTGCTAACCGTCATAAAGGGATTCGTGCCACTTTAATACATGATGCCTTTACAGCAGAAATGGCAGCGCTTCATAGTCACGCAAATATTATTTGTATGGGGTCTCGTGTTCTTACGGTAGAGCAAGCCTGCGCGCTATTAGATATTGTTTTAAATACACCATTTGAAGGGGGGAGACATATCCCTCGACTTGAGCAGTTAGACGCACCAACGGGAGAGAAATAAGCCATGAATTTATACACAAGTCCTTTAAGCACAGTTGATCCAGATATTTTTAGCGCTATTGAAGATGAGTATGAGCGCCAACACTCTCAAATTGAGCTTATTGCTTCAGAGAACATGACCTCTCTTGCTGTTATGCAAGCACAGGGCGGCGTGATGACCAATAAGTATGCAGAAGGCTACCCAGATAAGCGCTACTACGGTGGGTGCGAATATGTAGACGTAGCTGAGAAGCTTGCTATTGAGCGTATTACACAGTTGTTTGGCTGTAAGTATGCCAATGTGCAGCCTCATAGTGGCTCCCAAGCTAATCAGGCCGTATTTAGCGCCATTATGAAGCCTGGAGACTGTTTTCTTGGTATGCGCCTTGATCATGGCGGTCACTTAACGCATGGTTCTAAAGTTAACCAATCTGGGAAATGGTTTGAGGCTCATAGTTACGGCCTTGGCGAAGATGAGATTATTGATTATGACGAACTTGAAAAAATGGCAGTTGAGTTTCAACCCAAAATCATCATCGCAGGCGGAAGTGCTTATTCTCGTACAATAGACTTTAAGCGCTTTAGAGATGTTTGCGATAAAGTTGGCGCGATACTTATGGTGGATATGGCCCACTTTGCAGGCCTTGTGGCGGCAGGAGAACATCCAAGTCCTTTCCCATATGCAGATGTTGTTACATCTACAACGCATAAAACGCTGCGCGGTCCGCGCGGTGGTATTGTGCTTACAAATGATGAAGATATAGCAAAGAAAATTAATAGTGCGGTATTTCCTGGGCTGCAGGGTGGGCCTTTGATGCATGTGATTTCAGCGAAGGCTGTTGCATTTAAAGAAGCCTTGGAGCCAAGCTTTAAAGTTTACGGTAAACAGGTTGTTGCTAATGCTAAAGTTATGGCAAAAACTTTGGAAGAAGAGGGGGTGCGCATTGTAACAGGCGGAACAGATACACACCTTATTCTTGTTGATTTACGCCCCATGGGCCTAACTGGTAAAGCAGCAGAAGCAGCGCTTGAGCGTGCTGGGCTCACTTGTAATAAAAATTCAATCCCTTTTGATACGGAAAGCCCGTTTGTAACCAGTGGTATTCGCCTTGGATCTCCTGCCGGTACAACGCGCGGTTTTAAGGAAAAAGAATTTGAGATGATTGGCCGTTGGATTGGTGATGTGCTTAGGGGATTAAAGCAACACGAGGACGGTGATAAAGAGCTTGAAAGCCGTATACGTTTTGAAGTGAAAGAGCTATGTGATAGATTTCCAATCTACGAGCGTAAATAGATCTTAAGAATAAGAACGGAATAAATGTTATGAAGTGTCCATTTTGCGGAAGCGAAGATACGCAGGTTAAGGATTCAAGACCTTCTGAAGACGGAAAAGTTATTCGTCGCCGTCGGGAGTGCAATGACTGTAATCGTCGCTTTACGACATTTGAGCGTTTTGAGGTACAGCAGGTGATTGTTGTGAAACGCGATGACCGCCGAGAGCTATTTGATAGAGATAAGCTTGTACATAGCCTTATGATGGCACTGAGAAAGCGCCCTGTTGATAGGGAACAGGTTTACCGCCTTGTTGGGGAGATTGAGCAAGACTTTATTGAAGAGGGTAAAAGTGAGGTGACATCCCGCGATATTGGCGATGCGGTGCTTCCAAAGCTAAAAGAGTTGGACTTTGTTGGCTTTGTGCGTTATGCCTCTGTTTATAACTCGTTCAATAATGAGCAAGATTTTAGAAAGATTATGTTAAATGAGTCATGAAACACTAGATCCTGTTATCGCAGCACTTGAAGAAAGTGTGCATGGAGAAGAGAGCACAAAAAAGATTGAGGATGCTTTTCCGCCAATCTATACACCTCTTACGAAGGATACACGTACAGAGGCGCGCCTTTGTGCTATTCAGGCAATGTTTCAAGTTTTCCTTATGGAGAAAAGCTCTTCAGAAGTTTTACGCGAGTTTGTAAATTACCGCATTAAAAAGCAAAATGCTGATAAGAAGCTCTTTAGTCTTATTTTTAGTGAAGTGAACACCAACCTTGAGCGTTATACTGCTCTTGTGAGGGCCCACTTAACTGAAGGCTGGAGTATGGAGCGCATTGGTAGCGTGCAAAAAGCTATTTTGGTTTGTGCTATGGCTGAACTTTCTGTGCAGGCCGCAACGCCTGTTAAGGCAATTCTAGAGCAGTACGTGACGATTGCTGCAAGCTACGTGGAAGAAGATGAGCATAAGTTTATTGCTGCGGTAATTAACACAGCAGCTCGTAAAATTCGTCCAGAAGAGTTTGAGGGCGAAGCAAAAGCTGAAGAGGTGCCTGTAGAGGCTACTGCAGTGGTTGAGCCTGAAGCTGAAGAAGCACCCAAAGAAGCTGTGGAAGTATCTGAGGATAAGGAAAAATCTGAAGAAAAGGCTTAAAACTCTTTTAACCAACCATCCAGAATATTTTTTAAGGAAGCGAGCTCAGGCTCGCTTTTGAATGTGTGGCCTGCGCCCTTTTGCATAATCCACAGAATCGCCGTCTCGCTCTCCCTCTTGTGGGTGTGTTATCTATTTGCTCTTACAGTTGGTAAAGGTTTGCATTACAGAGCAAAGGCTTGGCTAGCAGAGTACCACAGGTCAACCATGCCAGGATCAGCGTGGTTATTCCAGCGAATGACCCCTTCATCTTCTGGTGTTGTTTCGGCGCCGCCATCAAGAATTTCATCTAAATGAATTACAGAAGTTTCCGGGAAGGGCTGGAGTCTAATCCAGTAATTGCAGGATGTAATGACTGTACATGTGGCAGCACTACTGTCTGAGGCTGCTTTTATAAGTGTCATTGTGCTTGTGGATGCATTTTGAAGTACGGCAGGTTCATCGTGGTCGAGATAAGGACCGTTCCAGCGCCCTTGGTAAGCCCCTTTAATGACGCTATCATCAAAGAGAGCTGTAATTTCATTTGTGCCATTAGGGGTCGTAATTGTCTCTACAAGGTCTTCTCTCATGTCATATTGATAGCCATCAATCGCAAGGCCATATTGGCGAAATTCTTCGCTTAAGGCTTTGGCTCTTGTTGTGAAATAGTTAGCGAAGTAATACCCGCCAGCCATAACAGAAATAACACTCAGAATAGAGAGTGCAATACGAGCATCAAGCCCAAAGACAGCACCTTTTTGAGAACGTAGTTTTTTTAAAATCATGTTTTCAGGTCTTTCCTTATTCACCAAGAGAAGGGTTTGTGTTATCTAGCGCGCGTTCTGTGAGGTACCAGATATTAGTGATGTCCGCAGATGTTTCAATCCACTGAAGGCGGCCTTCTTCGTCAGGTACAACTTCGTTTGTACCATCAATTTTAGCGTTAACAGCTTCTGCAAGTTTAATGGGAATATTTTCAATTCTGATCCAGTAATGGCAAGGGGCAGCGTTGCTACACGTCACAGAGCTATCAATATCGTCTTGTTTGGCATGCTTCATGATGCTGACGAGGGTTGTGCCAGCAATATTATTTTGGCTTGTGTAAATGCGCGTGCCAGGTTGAATAAACTCATCGAGGTAAGGGCCGTGCCAATCTCTTTGAAAGGCGGCATCAACTTCAGTATCATCAAACAGGATGTAAGTAGCATTGGTAGAATTAGGCGTATCAAGAGATGAGTATAAGTCATTCTCAAAATCTTCCTGCATTCTTTTTATAGCTGTATGTATGGCTTTAAGTTCTGAAACCATAACTGAGGCCTGAGTATTCGTTTTGTTAAAAAAGATACTTGCGCCGGCAATGGTGCTAAGAGAAGTAAATATAATAAGAGTAAGGCGTGCATCAAGACCAAACATAGCGCCTTTTTGAGTTAAGCGAGGGCGGAAAGGTCTTATCATGTGGAGGCTCCAGTTATTAGTTTGTAGGGCGTTCAAGTACGCGGTAATAGAGGGTGACAGGGTCAGATCCAAGGCTATCAGCTCTGACTTTTCCTTCTTCATCAGCAGAAGCTTCAGCATCAGAGCCAAAAGCCTCATCTACAGCTTCATTGATTTCCATCCATGTTTCAAGAGGGACATCTGAAAGTGTAAGCCATGCATAGCAAGATGATGAACTTGTACACGTAGATAGGTTTGCATCAGCTTGTCCATAGGTAATAGAAAATTCACCGTAATCAGAATGGTCACGCGTGTATGATTTATACTTATAATAAGGACCGCTCCAGCGTTTTCTAAGGCCTGCAAGAACTTCTGATTGATCCCATAGGACTTCTAGGTCGCGCACGCCATTGCTGGCGCCATTTAGCGTGAATAGCAAAAATGTGCCCATGTCTGACTGGTAACCCAGAAAGGCTTCTTCATAATTTGAAAGCTCCTTAACAAGTCCGGCTGTTCTTGCAGTGCCAATGCGGCTTATGCTGTAGTAACCAGCAATGATTGATATGGCACCCATAATGGCAAGGGCAACTCTTGCATCAAGGCCAAACATGGCACCTTTTTGGTTCAGCTTAAACATGGT